>JAQVMG010000015.1 GCA_028703755.1 Thermoplasmata archaeon
AATCGAGGACGATAACTCAATACTCTACACCGCCAGAAAGCACGGTGTTCCGATATTCTCGCCAGCCCTCAACGATTCCTCGATAGGCATAGGACTCACTGTTTATTACAAGGACAATCTCAATAATAAAAGAGTGACGCTGGATTCGATCAAGGACAATTACGAGATTCTGAAAATCATTGCCCTCTCGAACAAGACCGCCGCGATTTACATCGGTGGCGGAACCCCGAAGAACTGGGTGAATGATGCGGTGGTCATGGCCAATTACACATTCGACCGCGAGATTGACGGGCATTCCTATGCCATCCAGGTTACAACTGACGCACCGCACTGGGGCGGACTTTCCGGCTCCACTCTCGAAGAGGCACAGAGCTGGGGGAAAGTGCATACCCAGGCGACACACAGGACAGTCAATATGGAAGCGACCATCGCCCTGCCGCTGATAGTCGGCTATCTTCTCCAGAAGGGTGTCTGGAAGGGCCGGAAGAGAATAAAGTTCGACTGGTCCGACGACGATCTTCAGTCCATGAAGCCCGGAAAGGCTGTTTCTGGCAAATGAATCAATCCCTTAAAAATCACAGTAGGGATTCATTGCCTGCGTTCTTGGACTGACCTGTCAATTCAATTAATCAGATTCATCAAGTGTAGGATTGTTACAATCTAGGGCACTGGGACTTGAGCCGTTATGTTGATTGCTACCTATAAATTTCACATCTTTTCACTTGCTGTTTCCACAGATATAATCATTATGAAATCATTTTGACATATAGGTAATTAACATGGCATTAGACATAACAAATATATGCGCGGTATTGGCAGGAATAATGCTTTTGACCGGGTTGCTCGGAGTGATCCCGGCATTTGGAAAGTACCTTGAGAAATTCGCCAAGTGGCTTGGCGGATTCCAGGGGATATTGGGAATAATTTTCCTGATAGTTGGAATAATTTGGTTCAGCTGGATAACCGGGCTGCTGCTCATATTCGGCGGAATTATTCTGGCAATCGGCATACTGATGACGCTGCCTGCAGTAGGCAAGTACATCGAGAAGCTGGCCAAATTCCTCGGCGGGTTCCAGACAATCTTCGGAATTGTCCTCCTGCTCGTGGGAATATTGGATATAGTGGAAATAATTTAATCGCCGCCCAATGAGCTGGCCCCAGCGGCCAGCTTCCATTTCATTTTTGTTTTTTGAATTATTTTAAAACCTATCCAACGATGCGGCATTGCCCTTGGACCTTTTCTTTCCTTTTCCCTTCGGGGCGCTGTCAGATTCGGCCAGACGGCTGCCTTTCTTCTTTGACACTGTGACTGGCATGCCCTCCTCTACCCTTAGGGCCTCCATATCAGCCTTCATGAGCCGGACCGTGGATTGGGAGAAAATGCTGTCCTGCTTAGCCATGAGTTCACAGGATTTGGTGCCGTATGTGACTGTGACTGGGGTGCCCTCGCCTAGCCTAAGCGCCCGGTAACTGTCCGCATCAAGCTTGGCCACACCTTTTCCGTCTATGGAGCTGGCTATGACTTTCAGTCGCAAATCATTCGGCATTTTTCACCCCATGGAGATATGGAGTTCGGAGTTTAAAAAGTTATAGCTTCGGGATGTTCTCGGCTGCCTGGACAGTGTTCAGCATCAGCATGGCGATAGTGGTTTTTCCGACGCCCCCGGGGACAGGGGTTATGGCGCTGGCGACCTCCTTGACAGCATCGAAGTCCACATCACCCACAAGGCGGTATCCTTTTTCGGCTGCTTTGTCCTCGACACGGTTTATGCCCACATCGATAACGACTGCGCCTTTCTTCACCATATCCGCTTTCACAAAACCCGGGTTGCCTATCGCCGATATCAGTATGTCGGCTTTCTTGGTGATGGCGGACATCTTCTTTGTCCTGGAGTGACATATTGTAACAGTCGCATCCGCGCCTTTCTTCTTCTGGATGAGAAGCGCTGCCATCGGCTTTCCGACGATATTGCTGCGACCAATGATTACGGCATGTTTTCCGGCTGGGTCGATATCATATCTGGCCATGAGTTCCATGACACCGTTCGGAGTGCACGGTTTGAAGCATTCTCCGCCGGCCAGTAGCCGGCCCATGTTGATGGGAGAGAAACCGTCCACGTCTTTCTCCGGATTGATGACTTCAAGGACCGCATCTTCATTTATGTGCTTGGGCAGCGGAAGCTGGACAAGGATTCCGTGGACCTTTGGATTGGCATTAAGGTTGGATATCACTGTCATGAGGTCTGCCTGGGATGTGGTTTCGGAGAGCATGATTGTCTCCGAGCGCATGCCGAGCCTTTCGCAGGCTTTGCCTTTGCTCTTGACATAGGACAAAGATGCAGGGTCTTCGCCCATGATGATGACGCTGAGGCCCGGAACAATCCCTTTCTCGAGGAGCCTGGCTATTCTCGGCTTCAGCTCTTCCATTATCTGCTGTGCGATTAATGTTCCGTCGATAATCTTGGCGCTCATCCGGCAGTAATAGGAGAAAAGTCTATTTTAACATTGGGAATGGGGGGTTCATGCCCGGACGCATGACAATCGGACTGTACAACACTTATGACCCCAATAAATTCCGTGAGGCCCACCGCAGGGTGCTGGCCCGCTCGGGGCCTGTGGCTCTGGCCTTCGGATGCAACCTTGTCACTTTCGGCTTTCCCTATGAGAAGGAGATGCGCACCCCCCAGGATATTGTGGACTGGCTCTCCACCACCACGACAATCGGGGACGGCGGGGAGTACCTCATTGAACTGGCCAAGGCAGGGCGGTTCTCGGTCTTCGACAAACCTTCGAAGGGATTTCCGCCGCAGTTCGGCGAGGTCATAATTACAACCAGGAAGCCGGAGCCGGGCTGTTCGGTGACTCCGAGGAAAGTCGCGGACATAGTGAAAGGCGGCCAGTCAGTGCTGCTGCTGTTCGGGTTGGGTCCGCACGGCCTGCCGAAGGAAATGTTCAGGGTCGGAAAATACCACCTGGACATCACAGGAAAAGGTTATTCCATGGAGACCGCGACTGCGATTGGCGCGGTGCCGGCGGTGCTGAGGACGCTTGTCGGTTAATCCCGCACAATTTCGAATCCAAACTGGTCAACAATCAGCGGGAAATAGTCGCGGGCTCCACGGAGGCCTGGTGATATACTTGAGGCCTCACATCCCTGCCCTCACAGGCAAGGGTTTTTGGGATTGCGATATTGGTGCTGTCACTCGATATCATGAGCTGCCAGTACCCCGCCCTAACAGGCGGGGCATGCGGCTTATTTCTGCATTAATCTCGCACAATACCAAATCCAAACTGATCAACAATCAGCGGAAAGTAGTCTCTAGGGTGATTTGTTTCTCTCATTTTTACGACACCGAGGAACAGGTTGGCGCGGTTGGCATATTCCTCGGTCTTCAAATGAATTATGCCGTCCACCAGGAACTCCTCCACTCCGTACTGGCCGAATTGGGTCTGGCCCTCACCGTACATCTCCGATATCAGGAAAACGGTTATCCCGATGTCGCGGAGCCTTTCGAAGAAGAAGAACAGCTCGCTTCTGGGGTTCTTGAACGTGTGCAGCGAATAGAGCGCCGAGAGAGAATCTATCACAACAGCATCGCAGCCGTAACTTTCTCTGTAACTTTTCAGCTGGTTAATGATTGACCTGGGCCAATCAATGTTCTCTACTGTGTCTGTGTCGGTTTCCTTTCTGAGTGCAGCCATATCGACGACCACCATATCGTCAATGTCGCTGACCATAAGATTCTTGGCGGTTTCTTTCTTCAAACCGAGTTTCTTCATATGCTTGAGAAGGCTCTGGCGGCTCTGTTCGAGGGACAGGTAAATTGTCTTCCGTCCTTCTTTTTCGGAGAGTTTATGAAGCATGTAATATGCGAATGAGGATTTCATCGAGCCGGCGCGTCCGCAAATCATCACTATGTGTTTGGAAGGTATCCCGCCTTCCAGCATGGCATCCAGGCCGTCCACGAATGTGGGGAGGCGTTCCTCCTCTCCGAGTTTCTCCTGGGCGACTTCATTTGTTGGGTCAAGTGTCAGTGCTTTTTTAAAGCAGGACAGAGCCCTGGTCTTCTGATCCATGGCCAGAAGTGCATTGCCCTTGCCCACCCATGATTCGGCGATTTCGGGGTCAAGCGATGTTACTTCGTCGTAAGTGTCCAGCGCCAGCTGGAATTTCTCCCTGTCGAGATAGATTTGGGCTTTAGCGTTGAGAGCGGCTATTTTATGCGGATTTTTCTCCAACACATCATTGATTATCTGCAGTGCCTGGCCCCACTTGCCCTGCTTGTAAAGGTCCAGGCCGCTTTCAAGAAATACATCTTCCTCGGTTCGAATTGCCGGTGTTTTTTGAGGTGCATTGTGCAGAAATTCATATATGTCAGATGCCAGCTTCTTGTTGATTCCTTTAATTTTCGAAATGTCATCTATGCTGGCTTTTCGGAGAGATTCTATACTGCCGTAACCTGCTTCATGAATTGATTTGGCCTTGGACGGGTTCATCCCTGGGATATCCAATAATTCCTGCGGAACCTCAATTTGATTTTTTGTCATATCATCACTGCCTCATGACCTCTCTGCATCAAGTATCTGCATGAGCCCGGCCTCCAGTTTATCGGCGACCGGTCCGCCTGCCATTTTATAACAGAGGGTTCTGATTGATTTTATTATCTGGATGTATTGATCGTGAGTGAGTTCGCCCTTGGTCAGTTTCAGTTTTTCCTTCTGGTTCTCGATGGTCTTCCTGGCCATGTCACCGAACAGTGGCCGCATGAACTCAATCATCTTCTTTTCAATGCTGCTACCCATTTTCCGCCCCTTTTTAGATTATTATTCTGTTACACACCCGTAGATACATTTAATTAATAGTATTTTCTATATGTATATTGTCTGCGATAAACAGACACCCGCTGCTGCAGGAATAGAAGCTTTCGGCATCTTTTAAAAGCGCTCCTGGATTGGACTCCGAAACAACAGAAAGCTAGATATATAGGAAGTTCTTAGCAGTGGGGCCGTGACCTTATGTCATGGTACCCCCCATCATATGTTTACGCATATATTTGGGGCAGGGTGGAGGCCGAAAATGGCGGCGTTTCCCAACGCCGCACTTGGAAGGTACACATAGCGAAAATCCACAATAGGATTTTCCTTCGGCCTATGATCCCAGTCATACGCCATATACAACCTGGACGTGTGTTAAGCCGATAGTCTGTGGCTAGCTACGCTGTCTGGGGGATGGCTCGGTTCGAGCACCGAAGAAGGTCGTGCCAAGCAGCGATATGCGTTGGGTAGGCGCAAGGAACCTATGATCCAACGGTGACCTAATGGGACTTCCTACACTTTAGGTGTGATCAGTAATGATCGGGAACGCGGGGGATTGAAGCATCTTAGTACCCGCAGGAAAAGAAATCAATAGAGATGCCGTTAATAAAGGCGATCGAAAACGGCAAAGAGCAAACTGAATCCCTTTACGATAAGTAGAGGGAGATGTGGTGTTGTAGACTCTATGTTTCCCTAACGAATGAACACGAGATTCACTGGAACGTGATGCCAAAGAGGGTGATAGCCCCGTAGTGGCAAGTTCGTGGGATAATGGAGTATCTGGAGTATCGTGCGTTGGATATCGCGCGTGAATCTGGGGGGCATAAACCTCCAACTCTAAATATGTCTCGAGACCGATAGCGCAATAGTAGCGCGAGCGAAAGCTGAAAAGTACTCTTAGCGGAGGCATGAAAAGAGCCTGAAACCAGACAGTTATAGGCTGATAAGGCATGAAAGCGAAGAAGCATCGTGAGATGTGGAGCAGTGTTTTATCGTCCGTTTCGAAAAACGGGCCAGGGAGTTCTGTTCAATGGCGAGGTTAAGCAATTCAATTGCGAAGCCGTAGGGAAACCGAATGTTCGCAACCCTGTAAGGGGTGAGGAACGACGTGTGCTCGCGATAGTCATTGAAGCGATACCCGAAGCCAGTTGATCTATGCGTGGGTAGGATGAAGCCCTTCGAAAGGAGGGTGGAGGTCCGAACCGGTGCTGATGTGCAAATCGCTCGGATAACCTGTGTATAGGGGTGAAAGGCCAATCTAAACTGGAAATAGCTGGTTCCTCTCGAAACTACTCGCAGGTAGATCTCAGCTGAGATAGATGGTGTGGTAGAGATACTGATTGGGTGTTTAGGGACCGAAAGGTCTCGGCACCCTGCCAAACTCCAAATGCGCCGTCGTCGTAGAAGCTGGGAGTGAGGGCATCAGGGGTAATCTCGATGTCCATTAGGGTAAGAACCCAACCTGAAGTTAAGGTCCCCAAGTAGCGACTAAGTGTAACTCAAAAGGCGTTCATGGTCTAAAACAACTGGGAGGTGGGCTTAGAAGCAGCCACCCTTTAAAGATAGCGTAACAGCTCACCAGTCGAGATCATGGGCCCTGAAAATGGACGGGGCTAAAGTCGCTCACCGATACTTCAGAATACCGCAAGGCAATTTGATAGAGAGGTGTAGTGTGTGGGTAGAAGCTGGGCCGTGAGGTCCAGTGGACCGCATTCTAATAATGATCCTGGTAGGAGTAGCAGCAAAGTACGTGTGAGAATCCGTACCGCCGAAGGGGCTAGGGTTCCTCGACAATGTTCGTCAGTCGAGGGTTAGTCGATCCTAAGGTACTTCTTAATCTAAAGTACCGAAAGGGAAGCATGTTAATATTCATGCGCCGAAGGCGTTTTTGTCCACAATCGGACGCATCTGGGTATGCCATTCACGCTTGTCTGCGTGTCTAAGCGTATATGCTGGGGAAGAATCGTAATGATGAGAACCCGGCGAAATCGTGATAGGGCTGACTAGTTCAGCTTTGGTTTATCCCCGGTGCCAATGAAAAGGGTTGTGGTTACAACGCATTCGTTCGTACCCAGAACCGCCACAGGTGCCCCTAGGTGAGAAGCCTAAGGCGTGTCGGCATAATCCAGGCAAGGGAACTCGGCAAAATAGCCCCGTAACTTCGGGAGAAGGGGTGCCAGCCATGAGAATGTCTGGTCGCAGTGACAAGGGGACTCCGACTGTTTAATAAAAACATAGGTGGCAGCTAGTCCGTATGGATGTGTATTGCCGCTGAAACCTGCCCAGTGACGGTATCTGAAACCCGGGTACAACCGGTAGAAGGACCGTTAAACGGCGGGGGTAACTATGACCCTCTTAAGGTAGCGTAATACCTTGCCGCTTAATTGGCGGCTTGCATGAAGGCCCAACGAGAGTCCTACTGTCCCTGCCTGGAAGCCGGTGAAACTGATTGTACTGGCGCACAATCCAGTACCTTCCACCTGAAAGCGAAGACCCCATGGAGCTTTACTGCAGCCTGTCGTTGTGTTACGATATTTGATGTGTAGAGTAGGCAGTAGATGTTGAAAGCCGGGCGCCAGCTCGGAACTAGTCAAAAGTGAAACACTGCCCTTTAAGCATTGTAATACTCACTTCTACGGAAGGACATCGATAGGTGGGCAGTTTGGGTGGGGCGCCACGCCCTCGAAAAAATAACAAGGGCGCCCAAAGGTCGGCTCAGGCAGGTCAGAAATCTGCCGTTGAGTGCAAGGGCAAAAGCCGGCTTGACACGGATTAGCCCAACAATAATCCGTGATGCGAAAGCAAGGCCTAGCGAACCAACACATTTCATTTATGGGAGGTGTTGATAACAGAAAAGTTACCCTGGGGATAATTGAGTTGTCGCCAGCAAGAGTTCATAACATCTTGCTGATCATGTTTGATATTTGCATTATGTGAATCTATCGACCTGGCGGCTTGCTACTTCGATGTCGGTTCTTCCTATCCTGGTGGTGCAGCAGCTGCCAAGGGTGGGGTTGTTCGCCCATTAAAAGGGATCGTGAGCTGGGTTTACAACGTCGTGAGACAGTTGTGTTGCTTTTTGGTGGAAGTGTTTTGATGTCTGAGGGGAAAGAGCCTTTAGTACGAGAGGAACGGGGCTTTGTGGCCACTAGTCTACCAGTTGTCCGACAGGGCATTGCTGGGCAGCCACGCCATACGAGATAAGGGCTGAAAGCATCTAAGCCCGAAGCTTACCCTAAAAAGAGACATCTTAAAGTACTCATAAAAGATGAGTTAATAGAGTTGGGGTGTAAGTGCGAAGTGCCTTGGTGCGACGCATTCAGCCCGCAACAACTAACAACTTTAGTCACAATATACTAGAGGCTTAACAGTTAAACAGGTTGCATATGGCATTTTATCTATTTTTAATTATTAGATTACATGAGCGTCAGCTTTAAACAACAAAATAGCAACCAGACCGTGTTAAGCCGGGATCGAATTAACAGCAATTACATGATGATATCAGTTGCGATTACACAGCGGTTGCGGGCTGATAGCGCATAGACGAGTTCCGGCTTCCTCCGAATTCCATGCACAGGAATTCGTCGATGTCGCCAAACTGCATCCCTGCGATGTCGTAGCTGTGTTTGGCGATTATTTGCATTCGTAGCTCTGGCATTGAATCGTTTCTTTCATCCTTCGCATTGCGTTCTACAAGCAACAACTCACGGGCACCAGCCAACCCAGCTAATTTCAGGTGGAAAATGTATATGGCGTATGATTGGGAGGGTTTTACCTGGAAATATTTCCCGAGAACCAGTATGCAGTTTTAAGTGGCAAATGAACGAATAATTCCCCGCTGATTGTGCTTATTTCATCATCTGTTCCATGGCGGCCAATGTGAAATGAATATCATCCTCTGAAACATGCCTGTGCGTTACCATTCTGATTCCATACCCTGGCAAGCAAAATGCCTTGATTCCCCGTTGAGCCAGCTTATCAATAAATATAGGACCATCTATTTTTACATCTATGTCAAATCTCACAATATTTGTCTGGACTTTTGCCAGATCTATTATAATGCCTGGCATCTTGCTCAGGCCCTCAGCCAGCAAACGGGCGTTTTTGTGGTCTTCGACAAGGCGGTCCACCATTGAATTCAAAGCTATGATGCCGGGTGCCGCAATTATTCCTGCTTGGCGCATTCCGCCGCCCAGCATTTTTCTGTTCTTTCTTGCCTGGCCTATGAAATCTTCACTTCCGACAAGCATGCTGCCAATCGGCGCGCTCAGCCCTTTTGACAGGCAGAACATCACACTGTCTGCCTCTCTGGCCAACTTGCTGGCTGCAATTCCTTGAGCAATTGCAGAGTTGAAAATTCTTGCACCGTCAACATGAAGCTTCAGGTTTGCGCTGTCTGCAATTTCCCTGTATTCTGACATCTGGTCCGGCGTCAGACAGGTACCGCCGGCCATATTATGTGTGTTTTCAAGGCAGAGAAGTGCGATTTTGGGGTGGTGGATATCATCAGGCCTGATTGCTGCTTTAATATCGGCAGGTTTCATGAATCCCGGTGAATCGTCAACAGTCCTCGCCTGGGCTCCTGCGATAGATGCCATTCCGCCCACTTCATAAAGAAAAACGTGGCTTGATTTTCCGGCAATGACCTCGTTGCCTCTCCCTGTGTGTGTCAGAATTGAGAGAAGGTTTCCCATGGTTCCGCTGGGAACCATAAGGCCGGCTTCTTTTCCTAGCCTTTGTGCTGCAAGTTCTTCCAGCTTTTTTACGGTCTCATCCTCTTCATGAATATCATCGCCGAGTTTGGCAACAAGAATCGCGTCCAGCATCTCCTTTGTCGGCAAAGTGACAGTATCGCTGCGCAAGTCCACAGTTCGCATAAAGGGTATAAATAATGCCCGGTATAAAAAATCGCCGAAGACAACAACTCATGGACCAAGATCAACCTGGCAGGCAACGGGTGGAAAATGGATATGGCATATCAAAAGTAATATGAATTTATATAGGGTCATTGCCATACAGAACACACTAATACGGTTAGAGTCGGGAAAGGAATTGAAATGAGTTGGTTGCCTAAAATCAATAATGGATTGATATTATTGGCAATTATGGTTTTTGTTACAATTGTTGTAGTTTCTACAATGATGTTTGCTTCGGGAGTGGAGAGCGGAGGCGTGGATGCTTGTTGTGGTACGAGCATCTTTAGCCTGATTGCAATTTTTATTCTTATTGGGTTATTAATATATAACAAAATTCATGGAAAGGATGAACAATTCAGCGTTCAGTATGAGATGAATAAGGTATATTTAGAATCGGAAGAATATATTGCCAGTTATCATGATTATTGGTACAAGAAACTCAGGTTGGATATGAGTGCAATTTTCTGCACAATCGGATTTCTGTTCGTTATTTTAGAATTACAGTATTGGTTCTCTGAACTCATGTTCGTTAACTGGTTCATTGCCTATTTAGTCATCGGAATGATTTTCCTTTTATCACGCAATGCCGTGGACCGCACATCGAGGTTCAGGCCTAATCGAGTAAGCACTGTATGTAAAACAAAGTTACGAAGACTGGAATTGATTCAAATACTGATGTTGTTCATATACATAATTGGAATGTTTCAAGGATTCATCCTTGCCACATCCTCAGACGATTACGGATTTTTATTTGTTTTTATGTTCCCAGCGTTGTTAGCTGGATTTGTGAGCCTTGTTTGGGTTTGGAAAAGGCTGGCGAGCATTTCAAGAATCCCACCTTCTTTTTAATATGCTACAAGATGGCCTGAAGGGATTACATACGTACGACATCCAGCACCATTAGCTCAGGTTAGGGAGCGTTATGTTCTAACACCACATTGCGTATTAACAAATATCGTTCAGGTGGAAAAAAGTATATGGCGTATGGCAATCAATTCTTTTGATATTCCTTGATTTTCCTCTTGATGGCTTTGATTCTCCCGGCCACCTTCTCCGCTTTCTCGAGCTTCCCCATCGCCTTGTAATAACATTCTTTATCCTTCAGCTGGCTTGAGTGAACAGCGAGCTTATCGCAGGCTCGCTGAATTTTCATCTCGATATTCTGGGCCTTCACTTGAAATTTGGCCGATTCCTCAAGTGCACTTTTCTTGCTCAATTTCTTGGATTGAGCCCGGCAATAATCCGCCTCGATTCTTAGTTTTGCCAGCTTCTTGAAATATATGTCTTCTTTCAAAAGAATTCCTCTCTCACTTCCCCCCGCAACCCGGACATTCAGACAGGCTTTCGTCGTACACCCTGCCGCAGAACTGGCACTTGACCATAATTATGTCGGTCGGCCGGGCGTTATCCGGAGCGGGCTGTTGATAATATTGAGGCGGATTAGACGGCTGTTGACGCGGGTTGATGATTATGGTTCTGGCGAAGAGCCTGAGCAGAACGATGACCACAATAAACACAACGATGCTGCAGCAGCATAATTCGGCCCACATCAGAGATCAATCTCCGTCTCGAACACTGTAACAGCTTTTCCGGTGAGAAATACCCGTTCGCCTTTCAGTTCCACAGCCATCTCGCCGCCCCTCTTCGAGGCCTGGTAGGCGCTCATCTTTGTTTTTCCAAGGAGCTTGGACCAATAGGGAGCCAGTACAGTGTGAGATGAGCCTGTCACCGGGTCCTCGTTGACCCCGACCCACGGCGCGAAGAACCTAGAAATGAAATCATGTTTTTCCCCTTTGGCTGTGATTATGACGCCGATTAATTCGGATGGTTGGTATTCCAGCATCCTTCCGAAGTCCGGTTTGATTTCTGGAATGAGGCTAGGGTCTTTCAGATGGACGAGGAATTTGTTCCTGGTCCTGCAGAACAGGGTTGCTTCGATGTCAATATGTGCAATGCCCAGTGAATCGAATATCGGTTCTGGGAGCGTAGTTGGCTCAGGATTTCCGATTGGGAAATCCAGTGTGATGCCGCCGGTAGATTTTCTGGCCATCAGAAGTCCGCTTTTGGTCTGGAATTTTATCTCGTGTGCCTTCAGGCCAACATGGTTGAACAGAACATGGGCCGCGGCCAGCGTCGCGTGGCCGCAGAGCGTGACCTCGTTGGTTGGCGTGAACCAGCGCAGGCGGTGCTCAAGCCCCTCCCGGCGCACAAACGCAGTTTCCGAGAGGTTCATCTCCATGGCTATGGCTTGCATTGTCTCTGCCGGTATGTCATGAGTCAGTATGCACACGCCCGCGGGGTTGCCCTTGAACATCTGGCCGGTGAAGGAATCTACCTGGAAAAGTTTCAGTTTCCCCATGGCATGCGCCTCTGAATCAGTCTTCCCTGGTCATGACCGTGTAGAGGGCCTTGGTTCCCTTGAGCATATTATGAAGCTCGTCCAGAATCCTGGAATAATCTTCAGGGGTGTGGAAATCTATCACAAAGTCATAATAGCCGACGCTGGGGCGGAATCCCATCTTCCTGGCCCGTTTAATGATTTCAAGCGTGGGCATGCCTTCGCTGTTGAAGTATAGTTTCAGGTAAAGCTTCATTGATATCATGCTGTAATCATTCTGAAAGTTATTAATAGTTATGATGCCGGAGGCGAAGAAACATCAGTATGTGTCCAGTGTGAACATCTGGAACCGATCTTTGTCTATGCCCAGCAAGGCCCTGACCTGTTTCTGGCTCATCTTGCCTTTGGCGTCCATGGCCATGAACATTCCCCAGGTATCTGCCTCCGTGAACCCTGCATCGCGGAAATGCCCCACCATGCCGCTTCTGGTCATCAGCGACCTTGTGACATATCTGCTCGGGAACCTGTTCTCCAGGGCTTTGATGCAGGATTGATAATCAGCTGGGTTCTTGCACACCATCTCCCGGATGCTCAGGAACCCCTCCGGCCGCCTGACAAGGGCGTAACCCAACTGTTCATCCCCTCTGGAGAATGTCACGGCATCTGAATAATGCGGGCCCCAGGAGCATTTGAGCTTCGGATAATTCTTCGGTCGGCGGACGAAACCCAGGCTTCCGCGGACATGTTCGCTGAAAATGGCGTCTTCTGCCTCGCTGGGATGCTTGCGGACCCGGACTTTCACATCTCCTATGGGGTGTTTCTGCCATTTCTTGATTGCCCAACTCAGCGGCAGCATATCATGGTATCCGAGCTTCGGATACATATCATAAGCTACGAGAATCCGGCTGGTTGTTAGCACGAAGACATCGATGCCGTCATCCAGCATCTGCTCATGGACCCTTTTCATCAAGGCCTTGGCATAGCCCTTCCTGGCCAGACTCGGGGTTCCGGCAACAGCCTCAATGAAACCCGCTCTTGCTTTCCCGTCCGATGTCTGTATCAGCGGATACTGGGCTCCGACCTGGGTCACGACCTTCTCTCCCTCGACCGCATACATCCTGAACCAAGGTGAGCAGAAAGGATCGTTCCTCCGTATCCTGGCGATGGTACGGGCGCCCGCGGGTTCATTGTGACATATCAGGTTGATTAAGTTGACCTGTTCGGGGTCCACTTCGTCATAAAATTTGAATTCCATGGTGGGTGAATAAAAATGCCAGTAAAAAAGGTTATCCTTATTGGTCCCATAATTTTTATTGTGTGCGATTACCTCAGCCAGATGCTAAAAATATTTGTTCTGTCTAAATTTCTTTCTTACGTTTGCGGTTTCCGGCCCACAGCCCTGATATTATCATGCCGGCCAGCATAAGGCAGCAGCCCACAGCCCCTCTGAAAGAAAGCGATTCGTTGAGAAACAGTATCCCGCCAATCAGGGCGAAAACCGCCTCGAGGCTCATGATTATTGCGCCGTGCGAGGCTTTTGTCTTCTTCTGGACCACCACCTGCAGGGTATAGGCAATCCCGACCGAAAATACTCCGCCGTACACCAGGGGCCACATGCCGCCGGATATTCCGGCCCAGGTGTTTGTCTCGAACAGAAGGGCGACGGCCAGGCTGAAAACGGAGCAGAACAGGAATTCATAAAACGCCAGCTTGATAGTGTCGAGCTTCGGCGAGAGCCACCCGATTGTCAGTATCTGTATTGCCCAGAATACTGTACCAATGAACACCATGATGTCACCGGTGGACATGGTCATGGAGTCAGTGAAACTCAGCAGGTAGAGTCCCGCAAAAGCCAACAGTGCGCCCGCACCGGTCTGCGGATTGGTGCGCTGGCCTAGGACAAGTCCGAAAATCGGCACAAGGACGACATAAAGGCCTGTGATGAAGCCGGCGTTTCCCGCGCCCGTTGTCATCAGCCCGACCTGCTGGAAGCTTGCGCCAAGGAACACAAGGGCGCCGGCCAGTAGGCCGCCTAGTATCAGCAATTTACTGCGGCCTTGCTGTATAGAAACAATTTTTTTCCTGCTGCGCCAGATTATCAGCGGCAGCAGGGTGAGCGCCCCCATCATGAATCTAATACCGTTGAAAGCGAACGGGCCCATGTGTTCCATGCCCAGGCGCTGGGCTACGAACGCGAAGCCCCAGATTGCCGAGGCAATAAGCAGCAATCCGTCTGACCTGGCGGAATAGATGGCTTTCCTGGACCGGTGGCGCTTGGGTGCCATGCACCGGAAAAGCAGCCCATGTTTAACTAATTAATCCAAAAGAGCAATCATCCTCTCCAGCTTTTTACATCCTGGCATCTGTAACATTTGCCGTTGTGCACGCACAGGACACCGCCGCAATCCGGGCATTTCCATCTCTTCTTCTCCCTCTTCAGGAACGCGGCCATCCCCTTGTCCCGGATGAAATTCAAGGCCTCGATGAAGTTATAATTGTAATTCTTTTCATACCGGCTGCTTATTTTAACAAGGTTCTCACATGGGAATTTATCGCATTCATAACAGAACTGGATAAGATTTTTACTGAGGCCGGATGGACACCTTTTCTTGATGAACGAGCACTCCTTGTTGCGGGCTCGGCATCCGGTGCAGTGCGATGTGCCTTTCCTCTTCTCGAGGCCGTGTGTGTAGGCAAGATAGGCAGAGCAGAACCCGCAGTTCATGCCGCACGGTGCGATAAGTTCCGCTTTCATTCCCGGACCTCGGACCATCTGAAGCAGCTTGTCAGATGGTCGTTCACCATACCGGTGGCCTGCATATGTGCATAGATAACCGTAGGACCGACGAACTTGAAACCTCTGGCCTTTAGGTCCTTGCTGATCTTTTCCGCAAGTTCTGTCTTGGCTGGAATCTCTCTGCCTGTCTTCCAAGCGTTTTGTATTGGCTTCCCTTTGACGAATCCCCAAATATACTTATCGAAAGAACCGAATTCCTTCTGTATTGCCAGAAATGCTTGGGCGTTGGTCACGGCCGCGTTAATCTTCAGGCGATTGCGAATAATGCCAGCGTCCTGCATCAGTGCCTCGATTTTCGTATCGCTGTATTTGGCGACTTTCACAGGATTAAAACCGTCAAATGCTTTCCGGAAATTCTCGCGCTTCTTGAGAATGCAGTGCCAACTCAGTCCAGCCTGGAATCCCTCAAGTATTAAAAATTCGAAAAGCATACGGTCGTCATGCACAGGAACGCCCCATTCCTCGTCATGGTACCGGATATAGAAATCATCGCCGCTCGCCCAGAAACATCGGTTTTCTTTCATATTAACGGGCGGTAATCTCCGCTCCAATGCAAATATATTATTATCCCGGTTTACGATTCTGCCCCGATATTATGAAACAACTTAAGCGAAATGACGTTGTGAACGCGCTGGTGAACGCCCTTGAGCCCCTGGATTATGTACATACATTCTGGGAAGGCGGTGCCGCCGGCTTCGAACGGGCCGATAAATGGTCGGATGTTGATGCTCAGGCAATTGTGGATGATGACCGCATCGAGGATGTTTTCAAAGTTGTGGACGAGGCCGTGGAGAAACTGGGAGGGACAGTTGCGAAGTTCAGGTTGCCCGAGCCGACCTGGCACGGACATTCCCAGTGCTTTTACAAACTGAAGAATGCCAGTCCGTTCCTTCTTATCGATCTGGCCATCATGAAGGAGCATACGGAGGCTGATAAATTCGATGTCTGGGCAACGCACGGGAAACCGATCGTGAAATTTGACAAGAAGGGGATTGTAAGGGAAGTGAAGATTGACCCGGAGGCGCATAGCGAGGCCATTTTAAAAAGGCGGGATATTCTGAAGAACCTGTTCGAGATTTTCTATATCATGCCCATGAAGGAAACCAACCGGGGCAATCACATCGAGGCGATGTTCTTCTACCTGGGCCAAACATATCGGCCGCTGGTCGAGGTTCTGAGGATGAAGCACTGCCCGCAGCGTTACAACTACGCGACCAGGTACGTTTACTACGACCTGCCCAAGGATGTCGTGAAAAGGCTTGAGACGTTGACCTTCTTCCCTCCCGAAGAGATGGAAACGAAGATCGAGGAAGTCAGGAAATGGTTCCTGGAGACTGCGAACAGCATCTCCGCAGCGGAAATCAAACACAGGCTGGGCGAGTAAGCAATCCGTTGCAGAGCGTTTAAATAATTACATTTCAATTCCCATACAGAGGGAAACATGCCGTTCTGCGGATTCTGCGGTGCGCCGAAGGAGGATGAGAAGACAGTCTGCGCCAAGTGCAACAAACTGCCTATCCAACAACCTAGTTTTTACTATGGAACACCCATGCAGGCGCAAAATACTGAAACTGGCAATATAGTTATGATAGTTATGGCAATAATAACCGCCATTGTCGTTGTTACAATTATCCTGGCCCTAGTGCTTTATGTTATGGTGGCAGGCTTCGGCGGCGAATCGCCACCCTTGGAAGCCCCGGTGGGTTCATGGACTATGGAACCCTTATCCGATGACTCGGGCAAGATCACATTTTCGGTATTCTCTGACAGTGTGGCGCCTACAGACATCAATATCTACGTCCAAGCAGATGGAGAGAATATCGGTCAACTCATATTCACTGGCGACAGTGTGCAGTCTCCTGCGCCCATGACCTGGGTCGGAGGCCCTGCTGGTGCAAGTGCGACCTATACGGATTACAATCCCGCCGGGGGAACGATTAATGGCGGAGATAACATAGTCCTCAATGGCCTGGAATCCGGAACAGAATATTCGTTCATGATTTACCATATACCTTCCGATGAGTTTTGCCAAATGACATCTCAGTCTTTCACAACCGAACCATAGAAAAAAGTATTAAGAATCAATTGATTTGGCTTTCCATGAGCAGACTCTATCTCCTCGGCGGAGAGGATGTCGGAAAACGCAGTTCCAGGCATATCATGCTGAAGGCGGTCAAAGAAGCCGGTGCCCATCCGACGGTGCTCATTTTCCCTTGGACCGGAGAGAGCCTGGACAACGAAGGCGAGCAGCGGGCTTTAATCACGGAATATTTCATGGACCTGGGCGCGGAAACGGTGCAGTTCGCAGAACCCTGGGACCCTTACGGGGCGCTTATGAAGAAAGCCCGTTCCTCCGATATTGTTTATCTGCCGGGAGGTAATCCGCAGTTACTGATTGACAGGATGCTTATATCGCGGGGCGATGAGATACTGGCGGAATTCAGAGGCACAGTAATCGGAAACAGCGCGGGGGCGCTGGCGCTGTGCAGGAAGTACGCCGCTGTCGTGGGCCAGAAGGACGCACAGGAAACACGTTTCTTCAGAGGCTTCGGGGAGCTGGATTTTGCAGTCACGGTGCATTACATGAGTGACGACGATACGTTGGCCGGCATATCTCCGGACAGTGAGCTTGAATCGCTTTCCGAGAAATCGGCGACAAAGATTTACGCCATCTCCGACAACAGCGCGCTGGTCTATGAAAAGGGGAAGCTGGAGTTCATCGGATACGTTTTCCAGTTCCACCGGGGAAACAGGACCAGATGCCTCTGACAATATTATTATCGCTGTTCACCGATTCCCCCCCGTGAAAAAACCGATAATCGGAACTCTGTCGGAGAAGGGCCTTCATGCGGACATCAAGGATTTTCTGATGCAGCCTGGTGATGCCATAGAAAGGCCGGTCGACGGATTCGTGGCCGATATTTTTCGGAACGGGCAGATTATCGAGATCCAGACAGGGAATTTTGGCGCGATCAGGCGCAAGCTCTCGCATTTGCTGGAGAACTATCCGGTGCATCTGGTCCACCCCATCGCGATTGAGAGAACGGTCATAAGACAGGATGCACTGGGCAGGGAAATCAACAGAAGAAAGTCACCTAAGACCGGAAGGCCGATTGACCTCTTCGGCGAGCTGGTTTACATCAGGGATATCGCGATGCATCCGAACCTCACTTTCGAGATACTGATGACCAGAGAGGAAGTGATACGCAGGCAGGACCCGAAAAGAAGGCGCTGGAATGGGTGGTATGTCTATGACCGCAGATTGGTGGAGGTCGTGGACAGAATCGTTCTGGCGTCTTATCGGGATTTCAGGAGGCTGCTGCCCGATGAACTGCCTTTACCTTTCACGAACCTGGAACTTGCTGAAATTCTCGGTTGCAAGGCCAGGCAGGCCGGCGAGATAACTTATACGATGCGCAGGATGGGCATGCTCAGGGAAGTGGGTAAAAGAGGCCGCTCGATACTTTACGTGTGAGATATCTTTTTAGAAATGTGTATCTATGCGGTTTGCGTGGCAACGGACATCGAAAACCTGAAAGAACAGACTCAGAACCTGAGGGCTTGCCTGGAAAGGCTGAAAAGCAATCACAGCAAGTTTCCCAACCTGAAGGACATCATGTGGATGGAGAGCATGATGGAGTCCAGCCTACACGCGCTGGAGAGCCACATCCGTGAACTGGAGAAGCTGAACCCGCGAAAGCAGATGCCCAATACCTTGTACAAGCACTGAGTTCTCAGGACAGGCCGATAATATTTCCGCTGTCGTCGATGTCGATGTTCTCTGCCGAGGGTTTTCTGGGCAGGCCAGGCATCCTGGTTATTTCTCCGGCAATTGGAATCATGAAGCCTGCACCGGCTGAAACTTTTACCTCGCTCACGTGCATCTCGAAGCCTTCGGGCGCGCCGAGAAGCTTCGGATCGTCGGAGAACGAGTACTGGGTCTTTGCTACGCAAACCGGCATGCTGCCGAATCCAAGCTCATCCCAAGTTTCCATCTGCCTCTTCGCCAGCGGGGAAAATACAACGCTTCCGGCGCGGTATATCCTGGATGCAAGCATCTCGATCTTTTCTCTGGACCCGATGTCCAGGGGGTAGGCGAACTGCGGTGTCTTCTCGCCGATGCGGCTTAAAACCGCTTTTGCGAGTTCCATCCCGCCCTTCGAGCCGGTGGTATGCACATCCGTCCGGACGCAGTCTGCGCCGTGTGAGGCGCAGAGCTCTGTAACCCTGGCGATCTCCGCCTCGGTGTCTGTGCCGTGAACGTTGAGGGCTATGACCGGAGACCAACCGAAGAACTGGATGTTCTCAATATGTCTCTGCAGGTTGACGAAGCCCTTCTCAACCGCTTCCACGTCTTCCGCGGACAGGTCCTTCTTTTTCATGCCGCCGTGATATTTGAGCGCTTTGACGGTGGCAACAATGACCACTGCGGATACTGGCAATTCCGATTTTCTCGCGAAGATATCGAAGAATTTCTCGCCTCCGAGGTCGGAGCCGAATCCGGCCTCGGTAACATAGTAATCGGCATAGGCAAGTCCAAGTCTTGCGCCTATCAGGGATGATGTCCCGTGAGCGATGTTGGCGAACGGCCCTCCGTGGATTATTGCCGGGGTGCCTTCGATGGTCTGGACCAGGTTCGGGAGAATCGCATCCTTCAGCAGAACGGCCATTGAGCCGGCAGCATTGAGGTCGCGGCAGTAGACCGGTTCGTCCTTCATGCTGAACCCGACCATCGCCCTGCCGAGCATGTCTTTCAGCTCGCGCGGGTTGCGGCAGAGGCACAGTATGGCCATTACTTCCGATGCGGCCGTGATGTCAAACCTTGATTCATCCACCATTCCGCCCTCCTTGCCCCCGAGGCCGACGACTATCTGGCGAAGCGAGCGGTCGTTCATGTCGATGACCCTTGGCCAGTCGATTCTCCTGGAGTCAAGGTTGAAATCGTTGCCGTAATGCATGCTGTTGTTTATCAGCGCCGAAAGAAGGTTGTGAGATGTTGTCACGGCATGCAAGTCACCTGTGAAATGCAGGTTGATATCCTCCATGGGCAGGACCTGGGAATATCCTCCGCCGGCAGCACCGCCCTTTATGCCGAACACGGGGCCCAGCGATGGCTCGCGAAGGCCGACCACGGCATTCTTGCCCAACTTGCACAGGGCCATCGAAAGGCCTATGGCCACGGTAGTTTTGCCTTCCCCGGCCGGAGTGGGATTCATGGCTGTGACCAGTATGATCTTGCCTTTCTTCTTTGAAAGGTCTATCCTGTCCACGGCCACCTTGGCCTTGCTGCAGCCGAATGGGAGCAGCAGTTCCGGGTCAAGGCCCAATTTCTCTGCGATGGAGTCAATCGGTTCAAGCTTCTTTTCCCTGGCAATCTCTATGTCGGGCTTCATGAAGGGAGTATCCTGAAAATGCTTAATAAGGTTGTCTGACCTTCACCGCCGCATGACAGACGAGTTCAACGGAAAGGTTGCAATAGTCACCGGAGCATCCAGAGGCATCGGCCGCGGCATCGCCCTGGAGCTTGCCGAGCACGGAGCCAACATTGTGGCAGTCTATCGGGCCGAGGAGAAGCAGGCCAAGACCGTCGCCGGCGCAATCAGGAACATGGGCAGCAAGGCGCTTGTGGTCAGGTGCGACGTCGCAAATCCGGAGGATGTATCTGCCATGTATGATGCAGTCATGTCGGAATTCGGAGGCGCGGATTTCATAATCAACAACGCCGGGATTCACCAGCACCTCAAATCCTGGGAGCTGGAGGACGCGGATTGGCGCAGAGTGATGGACGTGAACATCACCGGCACGTTCCTTGTGACAAAAGCCTTCACTCCGCATCTGACTGAGAAAAAGGCCGGCCGGATAGTGAACATCTCATCCTGCGTCGCATTCACCGGAACGGACCACGAGGTCCATTATGCGGCATCCAAAGGCGCTGTGCTGGCATTGACGAAATCATTGGCTCTCGAACTGGCGCCGTACGGGATAAACGTGAATGCTATCGCGCCGGGTTACATAGACACGGACATGGTCGTGTTCGACAGCCCTGCCCAGAAAACCGAGGTCCTGAAGACCATACCCAGGCACAGGCTGGGGTTGCCTGCAGACATCGGAAAGGCTACCAGATTCCTTTGCTCCGCTGATTCGGACTATATCACCGGCCAGGTCCTGCA
>JAQVMG010000016.1 GCA_028703755.1 Thermoplasmata archaeon
TGCCCAGTTCGTCATTTGCCCACCCCCAGGGTGATGTCCCTCAGGCGGATGTGCGGCCCTCCGGTGTAAACAGGAACACCTTGGGATGGCTCGCCTTTTCCGCATGTCGCGGCCGCGAATTCCAGTTTCTTTCCCACAGCGTCGATCGCGCTCCAGAAAGCCGGCGTCGTGAGCTCCAGAATCGGCGCCTTCACCGGCACGGTCACTTTGCCGTTCTCAATCATGTAGGCCTCCCTGCCTATGTAACGCTGGTTGTACCTCTTGTCGTCGATGTTCCATTCCATGAAGCTCTTCATGTAAACGCCGCGATTGATACCTTCGAAAAGTTCCTCATCGGCATGGTCGCCAGCCTGGACGAATGTGTTGGACATCCGAACGATGGCTTCCCTGTCGTAGCTGTTTGCCCTGGCTCCGCCGTTGCTGCGCCCCATGTCCATTGATGCCGCGGTTTCCCGGTTGTGCAGGAACTCGTTTATCATTCCGTTCTTTATCAGGATTTTCGGCCTGGCTTTGACTCCTTCATCATCGTAAAGATAGAATCCGTAGGAGTTTTCGAGCGTGGGGTCATCCACAACGGTGGCAACGTCGCTTCCGATGCGTGTGCCCATCATGTTGGCCTTGACAAAGGATTCCCCCGCCTGGGCCGCCTCTCTGCCGGATATCCTGTCTGCCTCGTAAGGATGGCCGCAGGACTCGTGGGCTGCGATTCCGACGACCTCCGGGCCAAGCACCATATCGATTTTCCCGGAAGGCGCTTTGACGCCTTCCTTCATGTTCCTGTGTGTCATAGCAATCTCGTGGCATATTTCTTCAGCACGTGCGACTGGGTCCATGTATTCCCAGCCCATGGCCACGCCCCGCTGTATCATCGCCTGGGATATCTTCTCCCCTTCGACTATCGTGGGGATGGTGTAAATCCCTATTCTGGGTATGTGTGAGCCGATCTTGGAATCGTCAGAGTTGGTGAAGTACTTGGTCCGCTCCGCGAGGCTGAGTTGGATGAATCTGCTGGCAAGCGGCGCTGTTTCGGTCATCGCCTTATCGATGTGAGTGAGTACGCTAACTATCTCATCCAATTGGACGTCGCCGATCTTCTTCTTCTGTTCGACAGCATAATCCACAGTATGGGTCGGCTCATCGGAAAGCGAGATTCGGTCCTTGACGAGCCGTGCAGAGGCCTTTGCCATCTTGACTGCGGTTTCCACGCGGTTCTGGATGCTCTTCCTCCTGAGAATGTCAGTGGAAGCGAATCCCATTCCCCCGTGCATCAGAACCCTCACGCACATACCCGAATAGTTACCGAACCCTGCTACCTCGGGGTTCCCGTTCTTCAGGAAGAGGCCGTTCGTTGTGAAGCTCTCCATCCTTGCCTCGGCATACTCGGCACCCAAGTCCAGTGCCATGCTGACAGCCGATTCCGCCATGTCCCTGTCAAGTACAATATTCTCCGTCATAAACAAACCCCGCAATGCCTGAAGGTCATTGCATTTAGATGTATAATTTATTTATTATCTGCCTTAGTAATCAAAGAGGCTCTTCTGTCCTTTTGGCATCGGTGAGGCTTCGGCCGGCCTGTCCTCTCCGGGCAACAGGATGGAGCCATACCGCCCGCCGCCGCCGGGCACTACTTCGATTCGCCCCTCCCTGAAGGCGAGGATGGCATCCGCAATCGAGTTCCCGGCAATGCTTTCGATGTCTTTGACGGGGGCTTCCATCAGGACCGCCAGCTCAGTTCCGAACCGGGAAACAAGGGAATCCCAGATAGAATTCACCTTTCCGGTGAACGGAGACGAATGGCCAACCGCCTTGGCGATTATCTCGCCCAGGGGTATCATGTAAACATATTCTGGCCTGTGGTCCGGGTGGATGATTTTGCCTGTCCCGAGCTCCTGCGCCCTCTCCCTCACACCCTTCTTGATGCTGCCGCCGCAGACGCATCTCCACCTCAGGGACAGGGCTCTCTCGAGCCCATACTGGGTGAAGCATCTTGAACATGCGCTCCTGTTATATTTTCCCTCCTCCGGCGGAAGCCCGACATTGCGGACGAACTTTCTCCCTTTCTTCCGGAGAATGGCCAGAACAAGCTCGCGGTAAGTAATGTCATCCGCTTCAACCGTGTTGAACTCACGCCCGACCCTGACGGGCTGGGGGGAGTGTGCATCCGAGTTTGTGAGGAAAGTAAGTTTTGCCAGTTCCGGAATGCCGTCCCCGTAATCCGTGTTGGCGCTCAGTCCCAGCTCAAGGTAAGGGATATTTCTTGCCAGGTCTCCGTAGCATTCTTTCAGCGATGTGAAATGCGCGTACATTCCAGTCCAGGGCGTGAAAGCATGGGCCGGCCCGATCATCGCGCCCGTGTCCTTGGAAATCTGAGCCAGATCTTCTCCGGTAAGATGCAGCCTCGGCCTTCCGTCAGATTTCAGATTTCCGGCATTGCCCAGCCGTTCAGCGAAATCCTCGGCACTGGATACCGAGGGAAACATCAGAAGATGGTGCACCCTTCGGTCGGCTTCGACTTCCGTTGTCAGGAAGATACGCGTGTTTCCCTCACTGAATGTGCCTTCCTCTATCTCCTCCATTGCGCGTATCTCCTTCAGCCAACCCGGATGAAGGCAGTCGCCTGTCGCGACCATCTGTACGCCCTTCTGTTCCGCGCCTTTTGCCAGGTTGGGAAAATTCATGTCGGAACTGGTGGCTGCCGAGAAACGTCCGTGGATGTGAAGGTCCGCGTTGAAGCGCATGCGGCCTTGATTGTTACCCGCTCTATTAGATTTTCCGCTCCTGCGGTTCAGGCTGTTTCTTTCTTCCACGGGCTGACCCATATGCAATCATCGCGATGCCTGCCATGTTGAGAACCGCGGATGTCCATATCAGCAATCCGATATACTGGCTGGATGACTCAAGCTCGAAATCGACGAACAACTCTGGGTCCAGCCGGTCCAGGGTTGTGTTGGTCTTGGTTGAGCCGAAACCGCACTCAAGAGTGAGATTCACCCCATCTGTATCAGTGGGAACGATGACCTTCATCTCATAATGACCTGAACGGTCCGTGACAGCGGATTCAATGACCTGTCCAGATGCATTCACAAGGTTGACGCTTACCCACCTGAGCCCCCGGCCGGTGTTGGATGTCACCTGCCCGGAAATCACGCTCATGCCTTCTCTTGCCAAGCCGTTTCCGATGAATGTGTAGTTCAGAAGATTTCCGTCCGAATCCCGGAGATAAATCGCTGCCTGGTAATATCCGAGACTCTCCGGGGAGATGTCCAGTGTTCCCGGCGATTCCAACGCATAAGTGCCGAAGAGCGATCCGCCCGGGCCGTAAATCTCAACCGAGGCATCTCCGTAATCCTGGTCCGCCGCACTCACACGGATGGTATCAAGTAACCCGTCCGTGTCTGAATCTGCCGCCGTTGCCGAGGCCCCGAATGGAGCATCTATCCTCCCCGGGTCCTGAAAGTAAACTGACATAGCCTCCAGGAAATCCGGCCATCCCGAGTCCTGTGCAAATGAGGTTGCCAGGTAATCCGATGTCGGTGAATATGTCGGGAACCAGACCGAAAGCCCGTTCGCATGGTCCGCCCTTTCCGGGTCCAGGACGTTGGTCCAGTGAACCTCGTAAACAATGCTTGAGTTCAGTGCAGCCAGTACGCTCTCGGCAAGAGTTCCCAGGCTCTTGCATCGGGTTTGGTTGTTGACGTTCTCCAGAAGATTGGCCAAGTCGTACTGCGCATTTCCGTCGTATTTCTCCGTGGAACTCCTGGCAGCAATGAATTGTTCGTTGAAATATCCCGCGGTACTTTCTGCTTCGAACGAATATTCGCCAAGGGCATCAACAAGCAGGCCCATTTCGGAAAGATTTACCATCGCCAGGGTGAGCGAGTACATGCTGTTTGCCTTGCCCCAGGAAATGTACGAATCAATCATCGCTTGCCCTTTTTCCCCGACAGTCCCGCTACCTGCCAGGCTTCCGAGGAACCCGTCATACGGCCAACCGGCGAGCGGTACGTCCTTCTGGGACATCATGGCATAATCGGCATTCCCGCGGATTTCGTAGGCGACCTCGAGCATGCCCATCTGGCATGCGTCCATGCTGATGATATCTATGTGAACCCCGGCTTCGGCGATGCTGTCGGTTGCAATGCCCAGTTCAACGGTGCTCAGGAAATCACCCTTGTCCGGACAAATGCCCGGCCAGCCGCTTCCGTGGCCCCAAAGGTCCAGCATCAGCCTGTCCGCGGGATATTCATCCGCAGCCCATATCACGAACTGCGAGAGCGTTTCCGGTTTTCCGAGCTCCAGTTCGCTGCCCCAGGATGAATTGACCTGAGAAAGAGCTATATCTTCCATCCCGCCTTTCAGAACCCTGGCCATGGATGTATCATCCGTTCCTGTGAAATCCATGAGCACAATGACGTCCAGATTCTCCGAAGAGCCGACGTTCTTCATCTCACTGAGGTCCAGTGCGATGTTCTCCTCGAGGCTGCTGTCGCCTGACATGTAAACGATGAATGTCCATTTCTCCTGTGAATCCTGGGCTGTCGAAATGCCCGGAGCCATCACTGAAAATCCTATGGCCAATACGAGAAATGCAGCCAAGGCGTAGGACCGCACCACTAATACTCCACTCCCTTCCTTGCCAGCACACCGTTCCTGAAAGGGTGTTTGATTTCCGTCATCTCGGTGACAGTATCAGCAATCTCAATGAATTCCGCAGGCGCATATCTTCCGGTCAGCACAATTTCCATGGTTTCCGGCCTGGCTCTCACAATGTTCATGACATCGGATACGCTTACCAGCTTCCATTCCGCAGCGACGTTGATCTCGTCCAGTATGAGCAAATCCGCTTCGCCGTCTTGCACAGCTTTTCTTGCGCGCTCAAGACCCTTCCCGGCAAGGTCTATGTCTATCTGGGCCGGATTATTCTTATCAACGAAATCCGGCCTTCCATATTGCAGTATCTTGAAATTCGGGAGATGTTTCGCCGCCTCAAGTTCCCCATATTTTATATCGCCCTTCATGAACTGGATCATGAGAACCCTGAATCCGTGCCCGGCCGCCCGCATCCCCAGGCCGAGAGAGGCGGTGGTCTTTCCCTTGCCGTTCCCGGTGTAAACATGGACCATTCCCAGTCCCGTTTCCGAAGCCATGTGATTTGATAGGGTGGGGCGATATTTAACGTTTGTTGCGGTATCCAAATATATTTTAGCTCATCGGCGCTTGGGGTTCAGCATGCCTTCAGAAACAGCCGAGCCAGTCATAATCCAGGGTCTCCGGGGCGGAGCCCTGAAGGCTGCGTTCATCGGCTGCGGCGGGACCGGGTGCAACATCCTGGCCGAAGGCGAACTGCCCGCGGACGCCATTCGCATCGCCATCGGCTCGGAGCCCGAAACAATGGCCTCGCTCACAAAAGGCAAACACATGGTGGCCAATGCAAGAGACCTGGAGGCCAACGCGCGAATTTCCCCGAAATCCGTTCGGCTGGCTGGGAGTGAATTCGAGAAGGAACTTGCCGACTCGCTGGAAGGCGCTGACATCGCATTCATGCTCACAGGTTTGGGCGGACTTAGCGGGGGCTGGGGCGCGGTTGTCGGAGCAAGGGCTGCAGCAATATCCCGCTGCATGGGCTTCTGTGTGGCCAGCGTTCCGTTCTCGGTTGAAGGCGGTTCGAGGCGCGAAAGGGCATCGGCCCAGCTTGGCACGCTTGTTCAGGTCGCGGACGGCGTCCTGGTGGTTCCGAACGACATGATACTTGCCGAAGCGCCCAGTCTCCCAATCAACAGGGCTTTCAGAGTGATGAACACCGTACTTGCGTCGCCCGTGAACCTTTTCCTGAAATCGGTGGGAAAGGGCGACATTGCGCTTGTTAAAAAGCATCTTACAAACGGAAAACTGATGGCCATGGACACAGCCGAATGGGACAGGGAGAATGCGGAATTTGTCGTGATAGAGCATCTTGAAAAATCCAAATGGCTGGACCTGAGAAGCCGCAAGCCGAAATCCGCGATGCTGTTCACCGAGGGCCGTGTGCTCCATGACGACCTGGATGAACTGGGCCGCTCCTTCTCAAGGCTCCTCGGTGCGGAATTTCCGGTGATTGTGGCCAACGCCGGCGACAGGAACTCCGGGCTCAGGGTGACTGCGGTGGTGGGCTTTTGAAACTCTTCAGCTTTTTGATTGTGATTGCACTGGCCATGCTCCCATTGCATGCGGCGGGACAGGAATTTGTCGAGGTGCCGGTCTCGGGTTACACCGACATGGAATCGCTGAACCTGAATAACAATTACACAAGAATTTACAACATCACCGTGCCGGCCGGTTATTCCTTCACATACGATTTCAAGGTCTATGGCAGTGAAGGAATCGTCATCTATCTGATGGAGAAAAACCAGCCAGGTCTGTATGAAAATTACAGCACTCCCGACCCGGTCATGAATTTTTCCAGGACCACTCCGACTGACTTCGGATATGTCCATGAGTATATCCTGGGAGTCAATTCGCTCTCCGGAAATGACACGGATTTCAGGGCAACCCTGATCATCGAGAAGGCGCCCACCGGAAACTACACGCTCTACTACATTCTCATCTTAGTGGGCCTTGCCGCACTGGTTGTTTTCAGCTACAAATATGTCGTATGGCAGGAGAAGCAGGAGAAGAAGGAAAAGCAGGCCCAAAGACGGAAGGGCAAGGGTAAGAAGCGGCATTAGTGAAGTATTATAAACCGTGAAGGCGATATACATATCATGGCAGAGAGATACCAACTTATAGACCATACCGCGGACATACTTGTGAGGACAACTGGCAGGGACATGAACGAGGCGTTTGAGAACGCCGCTTACGCGCTCTTCGACACGATGTGCGACGCTTCAAGTGTCGAACCGCTCACGGTGAAGAAGGTCGAATGCGAAGCGGGCGACCTTGGCCAGCTTCTTGTGGATTGGCTTTCGCGGCTCCTGTTCCTGTGCGACGTCGATGACATGCTGTTCTCGGAATTCGAGGTCAAGATAATCGGAACAAAGCTCACCGCAAGGATAAAAGGCGAGGCCATGGACGCAGAGAAACACCAGCTCAAGACCGATGTCAAGGCCATAACCTACCATATGCTGGAAGTCGACGAGGGGAAAAACAGCGTACAAGTGCTCTTCGACATCTGAGCTATTCCTTCTTCAGGCCCTTGAGGAACAGCATCAGCTTAATCTCTTCCGGGGAGAAGCTCGTGTGCTGTCTAAGCTCCTTCTCGTCTCCGACGGCCAGCAATTTCAGGGTCGGCGGTTTTCCGCGCGTGAACATGAACAGTCTCTTCATCGCCTCCGGATCGATGTCTGGCGCGCCCAGCATCAATTGGCAGTGGGCGATGTCCAGGCCCCGGATATGCACCTCGCCAACGGTTCCGTCGTGCTGGTCGATGATGGTGTAGAACCTGTTGTAGGACGGCGTATCCTCTCTGGCGGTCACCAGCAGCTTGAAATCGGAAATGTCTTTTATCGCAGCAACGAGGCCCGTGAGAAACTCCACCGCTTCATCGGTAACATCGAAATAGGAGTCCAGCACCAGTATCATCTTTTTGCCGGCAAACTGCTCGGCCATCCTCTTGGGGGTCTTGGCTTCCGCATCTATGCCTGGCACCGCTTCTCCGGACGTTCTCAGGATGTCTCCCACAAGGCCTGCAAGATCCTTCCTCACTTCCACCCAAGCCGAGGACCAGTTCCGGTTCTGGCTCCTTATGAATCTGGAAGCCAGCGCCGATGTTCCGTAGCCGGTGCTGCCATAAATCACCATGACGCGGACCTTGGGGTCTCCCAGCATCTGCTCCAGGTCAGCAAGTTCATGCTCCCGGTCCACGAACCCCTCGATAATGGGGATTGGGCCGGCCATCGTGCAGGTCCTTGGAGAGCTAGCGACGGTTTCACCGGCCAATTCCCTCAGTATCGGCAGAACCGCGCCTTTTGCCGATTCCAGGATGTCCCCGACCAGGACTGTTCCTGTGGGAATGCAGACTGCGATTTTACTGAGATGCTTCAGTATGCCGTTCGCCTCTTCCAGGCCTGGCTCGGTCAGAAAATACACATTGTAGCGGCGCTTCTCCCCGATGATGTGGCCCTTTGCCGTTCCTATGAAACCTCTCTCCTCGAGGTTCTTCAGCGTCCTGGGCACATGGGTGAGCCTCAGCCCGGCCGTCTCCGATATCCCTTTCTGGGTCATGGCCTGCGGAAACTCGCGGTCGTCGGAATGATGCTTGAAATCCCTGAGATGGATTAGCACCCGGTCTGTCGCGGTGAGCTCAAGTCCGCTTTTAGAATTCATCGGATTTGGAAGGTTTTTCTCCGATTAAAAGGTATTGGGTTCGTAATACGCAGAGTCTGTCAACTTCTTAGTGAATGTTTGGGTCTAGGGGCTTTGTTCTCAATATGCTATAGAGGGTCTTCGATCCTCTATTGCCGATAAAGGGGCTATGTTATCAGAATGCCACAAAGGGGCTTCGATTTTAATATGCTGAAAAGGGGCTAGGAAAGCTGGCTGTCCGAAACAGCCAGCGCAGGCGATTTCCTGCAACCCTAGGCCCTAGACCCTCAATCACAACCTCTCAGCAAAGACCCTAGACCCTCGCTACATGTCTTAATATCACTAAATTATTGACACGCTCAATACGCACGAAAGTATTTAATTTTCAACTTCCATTACCATTGATAGGAAGAGGGATAAGCATTATCAATTCAAAAATTGCGAAAAATGAAATATTCGGACTGATTGTTGCATTTATCGGCATTCTTTTTTTTGTCTGTGGTCTCAAAATACAAAACCATGACATTGGTGGTTATTTGATTTATTATGCAATTAATTTTATATTATTGGGTATATTAATTTCTTTCACAGGTAAGAATAAATTGAAATCTCTATTGGATGGTAAAAATATTCCTGATAAAATTGCTGGTATATCTATAATCCTTTATTCTATAATTTCAGTGACAATCATGGTTGAGGCAATCTCAAAACCCCATGGCGCAACTGATCTGGACTGGATTGTAGTTGTTTTTATAATATTAGGATTTTTCTACTTCATCATAGGTAGTGCCATCCTCCTGAGTCTTCATCGCTTGACTGTAGTTCTTTCGCTGGCTCCATTCATTGTTTCGGTTCCATTCTGGGGTACATTCATGATTTTCGCATTTGACTCTTCATTCACTATATTCTTTTTCCCCTTATGTTTAATTCCAACAATAATCTTTATTTATTCATTTATAAAATGGTGGTTGCATAGGAAAATTAATCGATTAGGGTTAAAACAAGATGCTTAATTCCCGCCGTTTCCTGACGGCGGCACAACATTGGCGTTCTCCAATCTTGAATGAATTTTAACAGACATATTGTCGCCGACGATGCTGCCCACCAGACAAACATCTTCCTCTATCTGACAGTTCTTGGAGATGACGCTATCTGTTATCTGGGTCTGCCAGCCGACCTTGGAGCCGTCGAGGATGATGCTGTCCACGATCTTCGCATCCCTGTCTATGAAAACGTTATTGTAAATGCACGAGCGCTCGATGACCGAACCCGCGCTGATGTAAACGTCATCGCCGATGTACGCAGGACCGATAATCTTGACGCCTTTCTCGATAGCGGTGTTCTTGCCCAGCAAGATGTTTCCCTTGGTTTTCACTTTGTCCAGCTCGATCTTCTGGCCTTCCTTTTCCACGATATCGAGGCTTGCCTGGAGCAGGTCGTGGGGCTTTCCAATGTCGCGCCAGACGCCGTCCACCAGTTTTCCGTAAAGGGCTTTCCCGTCTTTCAGAACGGCGGGAAACACTTGCTTGGAGAAATCGTACATCTGGTTTGGCGGGATGTAATCAAGAATCTCGGGTTCGAGAACGTAAATTCCCGCGTTGATGAGGTTGGAGAAAACCTCCTCCTTTTTCGGCTTTTCCAGGAACCTGTTGATGCGCTCGTTCTTGTCCAGGCCGACGATTCCGAAATCTGTCGGGTCCTTGACCTTGGTGAGGGCCATCGTAACCAACGCGCCTTTCTTCTTGTGGTAATCGTAAAGAGCGCCTATGTCAATGTCAGCAAGGACATCCCCGCTGGCGACGACGAAGGTGTCGTCCAGGAAGCTGGCCACCTTCTTCACCGCGCCCGCGGTGCCTGCCGGTTCTGCTTCGAACGAGTATAGGATGGACGAACCGTATCCGGCGCCGTCCCCTATTCTTTTGATAAGTGTATCGGAAAGATAGCCAGTCGTGATAATATGTTGATCAAAACCGCCCTTCACAAGCGACCTCATGACATAGTCGATGCACGGTTTGCCGGCGACCGGGATGAGTGGTTTCGGACGGTGTTCCGTAAGAGGTCTCAGGCGTTTGCCGACGCCTCCCGCCAGAATCACAGCCCTTTTCAAACTGTTCACCTTATCTCGATCTTTCCCTTCTTCAGAAGCGTTTCAAGGGCATCGTCGGCGGCGGCTTCCAGTTTCTTCTCGTCGTTGAGCGCCATCCTGACAGATTTGTTCTGCTGGGATATCAGCTGCCTGGATTCCCTTATCTCGTCGCGTTTGATGTTCCTTACTGCCATGATCTTGTCGCGCATCTCATTGGCCTTCTGGTGATATTCGTCAGCTCTCTTCTTGAGGTTGACGTAGGCCTCGTGGTTCTTGTTAGATTCGGCAATGAGGTGGGTGATGGATTTGCTCATAAGCGTGATGCGGTCGTGTATCTCGTTGGACTGTTTCGAAAATGCTACGACCTTCTCATGCTCCTCGTCCGCCATCTTGAAAAGGAGGGTGATCTTCTCGTCAACGTTCTTGACCTCGGAGAGTATGGCGTCCTGCTCGCCGAGAACGGACTCAAGCCGCCTGATCTCGGCATACTGCTTCTTGAGGTTCTTCAGAAGTTCGTTCTCTTCTTCGATTGTGAGAACAGTGGTTTCCTGTTTGACTTCCAGTATCTTGGCTTCCGCCCGGATAGTCTCGATGTCCCTGTCCAGGTCCTTGTGGATGCCCTTTCTCTTTCCCTTCTTCTGTTCGATCAGCGCTTTGGCCTTGTCCTGGTGGCTGTTGCGCAGTTTCTTGTGGTGGCGCATCTTCTTGACGATTGCGTCCCTCTCGTCCCTCAGGTCCTTGATGTCCTCGACGATGTCCCGCCTCTCGTTGTTGAGGCTGTCTCTGGTGTCGGCGAACTCTCTGGCCTGGTCGTTCAGCTCATTCCGTTTCTCGATAATGCCTCTGTACCGGATCTCTGCATTCTCCTCTTCAGATACTTTTGGTTTCTGCATTCGGTTCCACTCACAAGGGGATGGGCATAACAAGGTCTATTTAAAAAGGTTTTCTGTGGATGGGAACCCGCATGTGCACACAAAATCACTCACGGTCCGCCCTGTTATTCAACCGAACATATTTGTTATATACCGGAACCCATATCATTCACCCGCATGATAGAATCCGTCATCTCCCTTGAGCCCCCGAATGCCTGGGTATCCTCGCTTTTGCGCGAATTCGATGTGGACATCAAGATCTTAAACACCCTTCCGCACGGAAAGACCGGCGTTCAGGACCTGATCGAACTGAAGCTGAACGGCGCGGAGCTCGAAAAAGTCAAGTCATTCATAGAGAAAACGGAAGAGGTCGAGCTGGTAGAGCTCGAACTTGTTGAATCCGACAGGGCCATCGGCGTTGTGAAATGCGCGCACTGTTTCGGCTGCAGGGAGCTCATGTCCACCGACTGCTTCATGGTTTCAGCGACATCCAAGGAGGACGGCCGCCTGGAATACACTATCATATCGAGTAAGAACGAGTGCCTCAGGCAGCTGATGTCCAAGCTTGAGAAGGCGAAAGCCTCGCCGAAGCTTGTCAAGATGAAGAAGCTCTCCAAGGAGGAGATGCTTACCGACAACCAGGAAAAGATTGTCAAAATGGCCTACCAGCGGGGCTATTACGATTTCCCGAAGAGAATCGGAGTGAAGGACCTGGCCAAGATATTCAACATATCCCCCGCAACACTTTCCGAGATACTGCGGCGCGGCCAGAAGAAGATAATCGAAACATATTTTGAAGGCCGCTAGGCATTTCTTATATCATTAATCGCATTCGATATCTCGGCCAATTCCCGGGCTGAGAGTGTTATCGGCCGCCTGTCCATGTGAGGCAGGTTTTCCGTCAGTTCCCTTGCCCCGTCCTTTCCCAAGCCCAGGGCCTCGTGCTCCGACATGATGCCGTTCCTGGCCTTCCTGTTCTTGTGGGAGAACAGGATTCGCACTGTCTCCCCGAACCCTTCCTCGCTGGCGATATCGAAATCCGGGTGCCTGGGTATGATTTCAACGATGGAAGAATCGACCTTCGGCGCCGGGTAGAAACAGGATTTGGGGACCTGCTTGATTATACTGCATTCGGACCTGTAGCCGGCCATCACGGATATCCTTGAATAAGAGGCATCCCCGGGCTTGGCCACCAGGTGCTCGGCAAATTCCTTCTGGAACATAAGCACCGCCCTTCTGAATCCCCTGTCCAGCAGTCTCAGGGTTATCCCGGACGAAATCTGGTAAGGTAGGTTGCTCACAGCGATGTCGAACTCCGGCAGCTCGGTTTCCATTGCGTCCCCCTGGATGACACTGAGGCCTTTCCTCCGGAGGTTCTCTGCGAGCCTCCGATCCAGCTCCAGAACAGTTAGCCGATCAGTCGCTCTGGCCAGGCGCTCGGTGAGCACACCCAGGCCCGGTCCTATCTCAAGCACGCGGTCATGCGGGCCGATATCAGCCCGCGCTACCATCCAGTCAGCGATGCCTGTGTCAGTGAGAAAGTTTTGCCCCAGGTTCCTTGAAGGGCGGACACCGAGGCTTTTCAACTCGCCTGCGACACCGCGAAAAGTCATGGGGTATCGGATTGAAGACGATATATATTATGGTTACAGCCCTCAATAACTAACTTATATCCCTATTTATTTATTGTGCTGTTATCCTGGTATTGGGAATATGGTGATGCGGATGCAGACAAAGATTCATCTTCATGAGAAGGAGGCGGCTGTTCATGGCTGACGCTGCCGGTTCCCGCGGGGATATTCTGAAGCAGATAAGAACCGCCGAGAAAGCCGGTTCCGAGAGGGAGGAGAAGGCCAGAGCAAAAGTTCTGGAACTCAGTGCCAGGACCCAGACAGAGTGCTCGAAGATTCTCGAACAGGCGGAAAGGGACGGCCGGGCGTCCATGAGGCAGGCAATCGAATCTGCCAGAAAAGAATGCGATGCCAAAAAGGAAAAAGCGGTCCGCGATGCCGAGAAAAGCGCCGCTGCCAGGGAGACCGCAGCCGAAGCCGGGATTCCGGCGCTCTCCCAATTCATCTACATGAAATTCAAGAAGGAGTACGATGTTAAAGACTGAAAGGATGACCAGGGTGCTTGTACTTGGCACAATGGACTCTCTGACCGAGACAGTGGATTATCTCTACGATTCCAGGTCGTTCCATATCGTTGATTTTCGGAAGGACGAGGTCCATGACATCGGAACGCCGCTGCCCGGTGCGGACAGGGCGAGCGCGAAACTTCTGAAGATGATGAGCGTCTCCAACAGTCTTGAGCTGTCTCCAGACGATATGCCTGTGACAGAGAAGGTCCACGTGGACAGCATCAACAGAGAACTGGATGCAGCCCTGAGCCATCTGGAACTTGAAGTGAGCGCCACACTCCATTCCAAGAAAGGCGTGGATGCCCTGCTTCACACAAAAAGGGCGGAACTAGCGGCAATCGCTCCTTTCAGCCAGCTGGATTTTCCGCTCAGCCTGCTTTCCGGCTCGGACCATGTCACTGTTTACTCAGGCCATGTCAGGGGAGACCCCGAAGCCGAGCTGAAGGCACTCACGGACGCCTGCGAGGTTTTACGCACAGGCGACGTTTTCATACTTGTAATCAGCAGCGCGTTCTCCGACGCGGCAATGAAGATACTGGCTTCGCACGGATTCACCGAGGTGAGAATTCCTGCGATTTCCGAAACACCCCGGGCAGCATCTGAAAGGCTCTCCGGTGAGATAAGATCCCTGGAGGCAAGGGCCGCCGATGCCGAGGGGCGCCTCGAGAAACTGAGAAAGGGCAACAGCCAGTTCATCGCCGCCGCTCTGGAGGAACTCACCATCTCCGCCAACAAGGCCGAAACGCCGCTGCAATTTGGCACTGCCCGATTCACTTTCATCATTGATGCATGGGTGCCGACCAAGTCCGTGGATGCGTTGAGAGCCGGCCTGGCAAAGATTGATTCGGGCTCGGTGGACATGCTGCCTGTGCAACAAGAACAGGCTGACTCACCGCCGATTCTCCTGAACAATTCCAAAGCAGTCGCGCCGATGGAGATGCTGCTGGAGATGTTCTCCCTGCCCTCATACAATGAGATAGACCCGGCCGCATTCATGTTCATCACGTTCCCGCTGTTCTACGGGCTGATGCTGGGCGACATCGGCTACGGCATCGTGATAATGCTGCTTGTTCTCACCGGCGGCCTCAAAAAGCTGATGACGAAGCTGGGCATGGCCGGAGGCGCGCCGGGCCTGAGCAAAATCCTTCTTTACTGCTCAATAACCTCGATAATTTTCGGTTTCCTGTTCGACGAGACTTTCGGCTTCGAGATAATGCACCATTACGGCATTCATTTCGAGATTCTGGGCATCCATTTCCCGGTCGTCCGCATGGAAGCCCTCGGACCGATGCTTATTCTATGCATCTGGATAGGGGTCGCGCACCTGATGCTCGGATACATAGCCGGCTTCAGGAATGTCTGGGTCCAGCACGGGCTGAAGCATGCAATCCTGGAGAAGGGCGGTTGGTGCCTGATTCTTGCGGGTCTCACGCTCTTCGCTTTCTCCATAGTGCCGGCCATGATTTCCGGAGCCGGACTTCAGTTCACCGACCCGCAGGCGGTCGCGGGGCTGGTCATCATGTTCATGGGTGTCGGCATGGCCTTCGCAGTCGAGGGCATCAACACCGTCCTTGAGTTGCCTGGTCTCACCGGCAACCTTCTCTCATACACCAGGATATATGCCATTGGACTTTCATCCGTGGGGATCGCGCTCGCTTTCAACGAATATATGGCTGTTCCTGCCATCGAGGCAGGCGGAATCGGCATAATAATCGGGGTGCTGGTCCTTGTTGCGGGGCATGCCCTGAACATCGGTCTCGGGATAATCGGTCCCCTTATCCAGACCCTCAGGCTGCATTACGTGGAGTTCTTCACGAAATTCTACAAAGGCGGGGGCATCAAATTCAATCCGTTGAGATATAACAGAAAACATACTAAGGAGGTATAGAAAATGGTATTGTTCGAAGGAGCAGGTGCCATTGCAATGGCGGCAGGCGTCGTTATCGGCCTGGCTGCACTTGCAACGGCCTGGGCTGAGAAAGAGATCGGGTCGGCAGCGGTCGGCGCTATGGCGGAGAATGACAAGATATACGGAAAGGCCCTCATCCTGATGGTCATTCCGGAAACCATCATCATCTTCGGTTTCCTCATAGCACTTCTGCTCTGGACCAAGATTTAAAACGGCAAAGTGAGCAAATGAGTCTTGAAAAGATAGTGAGCAGGATAGAGCAGGACAGCAAAGCCGCTGAACAGGCCATCCTCCAGGAAAGCGCGCAGAACAGGGAGAAACAGCTGAAGCAGGCCAACCAGGAGAAGGCCAGGATTTGGAAAGACTTCACCGCGAAGGCCGAGCAGGCGATCGCGCAGCTGCGCCTCCGGGAGGAAGCAGGCCTGGAGATGGAACTCAAGAAGAACGCGCTCGCATCCCGGAAACGCTCGATGGACCGGGCGTTCGAAGGTGTGCTGGAACATTTCCGGGCCCTTCCCGCAGGCGAGAAGAAAAAACTCTATGCGGCGCTGATGGCCCAGGTCGTCAAAGATATCCCGGCAGGCAGGATCCGGCATCTCAAAGGCGAGGAAAGCCTTTTCAGCGGATTTCCGGGTTTCAAAAGCGGCGAACCGATCCAAGGTGTTGGCGGTTTCATTGCAGTGAGTACCGACGGCCGACTTGAGATGGACATGCGCTTCGAGGTCCTGCTGAAAGACCTCTGGGACCGCAGCCTAGGCGAGATATCCGCCCAGTTATTCGGCGACGGAGCACAGAGATGAGCCAAACTACCATGCCCGGTGCAGACCGCATAAGATCCAGTCTGTCTTTCCTGAACGCGGGGAATTACCCCTATGTCACTGCCAGGGTCAAAGGGAAAAAGAAGAATCTCCTGACTTCGGACATCTACCCCAAGCTGATGAAGATGGGCCCTTCCGAGATTGCGCGGCTTCTGAGCGAGGCGGCCTACCGGCGGGAAATGACAGAGCTGGCCAGCAAATATTCGGGCAACGAACTTGTCGAAAGGGCGCTCAATCTCAACCTTGCCAGGACGTACCGCGAGATCCTCGGGTTCAGCAAGGGCGGGCTTAGGGACATACTGGAATCCTATCTGGACTGGTGGAATGTGTACAACATCAAGGTGATTCTCAGAGGCCTGCACCATAATATGCCCAAATCCGAAATCAAGGAATACCTGGTTCCCGCCGCCTCTCTTGACAGGGATTTTCTGGAAAAACTCGCCGACATGGAGACGGTTGAGGATGTCATAGCCGAACTTAGCCGCCACGGATACCGGACCCCTCCGACTGAGGATGTCAAACGAATCTGCGAGGAAAACTGCGGCCTGAGACCGGTCGAGGATTTCTACGACCGCTCCTATTACAAGGCCCTGGTGGAATCGGCAAAGGGCCGCTCCAAACCTGCGAAGATCTACCGGTCGTTGGTCAAACGCATGATAGACGTCGTCAACGCCAAGAACCTTATGGAGATGATGCAGGACGGTGTGGACCCGGCCCGATTCAGAGAGTACATGGTGCCGGGCGGAGAAAGGTTGTCTGTCGAACTTCTTTGCGAGTTGTCTGCCAAGAAACCGGAGGAAGCCCTCCAGGCAATCAAGGAAGCCCTGGGCACAGACCTCGGAAAGGTGGATGCAACATCTGCAAACATGGTGGCCATCCAGCTTGACAAATATCTGATGAGCCTCTCTGAAAGGATGTCAAGCATTTACCCGCTTTCCATTGTTCCAGTCATAGATTTCATAATCAGAAAAGAGAAGGAGACAAAATTCCTCAGAATCATAGTAAAAGGCAAGGAGCATGCCCTCCCGGAGGAGAAGATAAGGAGGCTGCTGGCAATATGATGAAGATAGCTGCGGTCGGGAGCGACGCGTTCATCCTCGGGTTCAGGCTTGCCGGCGTTAACAACGTTTTCCCTGCTGGCTATGACAACATCGAGCTGACGATTCGCAATGCAATGTCAGGGGAGAAATTCGGCATCCTGATCGTCCATGAGGAGGAAGTGAAGCATGTTTCGGAAGCGATGAAGGAACTGATGCTCAGAAGCATCAAGCCAGTCATCATCAAGATTGGCGGAGAGGAGGAAGAGCTCAGAAACAAGGTTAAAGCAGCCATAGGAGTGGACCTATATGCATCCGGTTAGTCAAGAGGTGAGCATGTGAACAGGACAGGCGAAGTCTACAGGGTCGCAGGACCGGTCGTGACAGCAACGGGCATATCGCCTAGCATGTCAGACGTGGTCCTGGTCGGCGACGAGCAGCTTATGGGCGAGGTCATCAAGATCGTCGGCCTCCAGTCCATAATACAGGTTTACGAGGAAACTGCTGGCATCAAACCGGGCGAGCCGGTCGCGGAAACCGGAAAGAGCATGATGCTGGAGCTCGGCCCCGGCCTCCTGGGAAGTGTCTATGATGGCATCCAGAGACCGCTTTCCGTGCTCATGGAGAAGGAGGGCACATTCATCCGCCGCGGAGCAACCGCCAACGGCCTGGACCGCAACGTCCGCTGGCCCATCACGGTGACAGTCAAGGCAGGTGACAGGGTCAAGGGCGGCGACATCATCGCAGAGACAAAGGAAAAGAACGTCGTCCACAGGATAATGGTCCCGCCCGGAATCAGCGGCACCGTCGCCCAGGTATTCCCCGGGGAGAAGACCGTCGAGGAAGTCATAGTCAAACTCGCGGACGGCACCGAACTCAAACCCATGCATAAATGGCCGGTGCGCTTGCCCCGGCCTGTCACAGGGCGCCTGATGCCCGACCTGCCTCTGACAACGGGCCAGAGGATACTTGACACGATGTTCCCGCTGGCGAAGGGCGGGACCGCCGCAATCCCTGGCGGTTTCGGAACCGGAAAGACCGTTACACAGCAGCAATTGGCCAAATGGAGCGACGCAGATATCGTTGTTTACGTGGGATGCGGTGAAAGAGGAAATGAGATGACCGAGGTTCTGACTGAATTTCCGGCTCTCACCGACCCGAAGACCGGCGACGCCCTCATCAACCGCACCGTGCTTATAGCCAACACCTCCAACATGCCTGTCGCAGCCAGAGAGGCGTCGGTTTACACCGGCGTAACCATCGCTGAGTATTACCGTGACATGGGTTACGACGTTTCGCTGATGGCAGACTCAACTTCCCGCTGGGCCGAGGCCATGAAGGAAATATCATCCCGGTTGGAAGAGATGCCCGGCGAGGAAGGCTATCCCGCTTATCTGTCTTCCAGACTCTCCCAGTTCTACGAGAGAGGCGGCAGGAGCAAGAACCTGAACGGTTCGGAAGGTTCAATCTCCATCATCGGCGCAGTCTCGCCGGCAGGCGGCGATTTTTCAGAGCCAGTCACTCAGAACACGCTGAGAATCGTGAAGGTCTTCTGGGCGCTGGACACCAAGCTCAGGGAGAGGCGGCATTTCCCGGCAATCAACTGGCTGACCTCCTATTCGCTCTACAGCAAGACCCTTGAGGCATGGTACCAGGACAATGTTGACCCGGAATGGACGCAGCTCCGTTCGTGGGCCATGAACATTCTCCAGAAGGAAGCGGAACTGCTGGAAATCGCCCAGCTGGTCGGCACGGACGCAATGCCCAAGGAGCAGCGCCTCACCCTGGAGATGGCCCGGATGGTCAGGGAGATATTCCTCCAGCAGAGCGCGTTCCATGATGTGGACACCTTCAGCTCAATGAAGCGCCAGTTCGCGCTTCTCAACTGCATCAAAATGTATTCCGATGCGGCATCCGAGGCACTGGCCAGGAATGTGAGCCTTCACGAAATCGCCTCGTTGCCGATTAGAACCGAACTCACAAGAGCCAAGTTCGAGAAGGACATGGATAACCAGCTGGCCTCCATCGCGTTGCGCATCCGCCCCGAGATGGAGAAGCTCAAGGAGGTGTCAGTATGAAGGACTACCGCACGATAACAAAGATTGCCGGCCCGCTCATTTTCGTGGAGAAGACCGACCCGGTCATGTTCAGCGAGATGGTCAACATCCTGCTGCCCGACGGGAGCATCAAGCGCGGTCAGGTCCTCGACACATCCAGGGACCATGTCGTGGTCCAGATATTCGAGGGAACAGCCGGAATCGGCATTAATTCAGGCGTAAGATTCCTCGGAGAGACCCTGAGGATGCCTGTATCGAGGGACATTATCGGCAGGATACTCAACGGCTCGGGAGATCCGTTGGACGGCGGCCCCCCAATCATTCCGGACAAGAAACTAGACATCAACGGCTCGGCCATAAACCCGTATGCCAGGGAAAGCCCCAAGGAGTTCATCCAGACAGGCATATCCACCATCGACGGCACAAACACGCTGGTCAGGGGCCAGAAGCTTCCAATCTTCTCAGGTTCCGGTCTGCCTCACAACGAGATGGCCCTTCAGATCGCCCGACAGGCCAAGGTCCGAGGCACGGGAGAGGATTTCGCGGTCGTTTTCGCGGCCATGGGCATTACGCACGAAGAAGCGGAACACTTCATGGACGATTTCGAGAGAACCGGTGCACTGAAGCGCGCTGTCGTGTTCCTCAATCTGGCTGACGACCCGGCCATCGAGCGCCTAATCACGCCGAGGATGGCGCTGACGACCGCAGAGTACCTGGCCTTCGAGCTTGACATGCATGTGCTGGTCATCATGACCGATATCACGAATTACTGCGAGGCATTGCGGCAAATCGGCGCAGCCAGGGAAGAGGTTCCGGGTCGGCGCGGTTATCCCGGTTACATGTACACCGATCTGGCGACGCTTTACGAACGCGCAGGCAAGGTCAAGGGCAAGAAAGGGTCCATCACCCAAATACCCATCCTCTCGATGCCCGGTGACGATATCACTCACCCGATTCCCGACCTGACTGCGTACATCACGGAGGGCCAGATAGTGATGTCCAGGGAACTGCACATGGGCGGCATCTACCCACCGGTGAACGTTTCGGCCTCCTTATCCAGGCTGATGAATGCCGGAATAGGCCCGAAGATGACCAGAGAGGACCATAAAGTGGTTTCGGACCAACTTTATGCGGCATATGCCAGGGGCAAGGACCTCAGGGGCATAGTCGCTATCGTGGGCAAGGAATCTTTATCCGAGAAGGACAGCAAGTTCCTGGATTTTGCAGACCTGTTCGAGAAGCGGTTCATCCAGCAGGATACGAACGAGAACAGGACGATCGAGGATACTCTGGAACTTTCATGGGAGCTTCTGAACAGCATACCCGAAGATGAACTCTCAAGAATTGACGCCAAGTTCATCCAGAAATACCATCATGATCACAGGGAGAAACCTGCAACGGCAGGGAAAGCGCCCGCCGGGAAATGAGGTAAGAAATGCCAGCATTGGATGTGAAACCGACCAGGACCGAGCTCCTGATGATAAAGAAGAAGATAGCCATATCGGAGAGCGGCTATGATCTCCTAAAGATAAAGATGGAAGGTCTAATCCTGAGTTTCTTCAAGATACTGGACGAGGCCAAAGTGCTGCGCAGGGACCTTACCCTGATGCACGAGGAGGCGCGCCAGAACATAACCATCGCATCCACGGTGGAAGGCGCGCTGGCGGTGAAGACCGCCTCCTTCGCCCTCTCCAGCCATCCCGAGGTCACGGTTTCCTCGCGAAACATCATGGG
>JAQVMG010000108.1 GCA_028703755.1 Thermoplasmata archaeon
CGGAAGGACAAAGAGAAGAAACAGTCCATATCCAAGAAATCGAAAAAGTAGGCCGTCTCTATTCCAGAAGAACAAAGACCCGGTTCTGGCCTATGGGACAATCCGCTTTCTCCTGCACTTTGAGAATCTTCTTCTTCTGTCCGTGCTCCAATCCGGGCAGGAAGCAGAGGAGGCGGTGCTCGCAGAGCCTTCTGTTGCAGCTGGGCGTTTCATACGATATCTTGGAACCTTCTATAGCCGCTTTTTTGGCTATGGCTGCCGGCCTTGGCACCTCAGTGACCTCCACAACGACCACACCTTCCTCGTGAAGGGGGCAATCGTGCTTCACGGTGCGGGTACTGACAATCCTGTATTTCCTTCCCTTCTCGAGATGGAAGCAGATGTTCCTGACCTTGCATTCCTTGCAGTTGGATATCGGCCCCATGTAAGTGAATTCGGCCCCGACCTTGGCCAGCCTCTTGCCGATGACAGTCAGCATGACCATTCTAAACCACTCCGGTTTTCTCTGCCAAAATTTCAGCCTTCTCCTCTGTCAGGCCGTCATTACCAAGAATCGTATACCTCTCCGGCCTGATGCTGCCGGCTTTGACCAGCGCCAGAATGACATCCTCGCGGCTCAGTCCTGCCCCCTTGGCCGTCGTCGGCGCTCCGATGGTCTTCAGCGCATCGCGGATGCTTTTCCATTTTCCCCGGTGCAGTGACATCATCATGATGGCTCCGATGCCGCATTGCTCTCCGTGCAGCGCGGGTTTCTTGGCGATGCGGTCGAGCGCATGGGAGAACTTGTGCTCGGCCCCGCTTGCCGGCCTGGATGAGCCGGCAATGCTCATCGCAACACCCGAAGAAACAAGCGCCTTGATAACCTGCCAGGCGCTTTCCTCGACGTCGGGAACTATCTGGTCCGCGTTCTCTATCAGCATGTCTGCAGTTATCTCGGAGAGCGTCGCTGCGTAACTGCTGTACTCGTCCAGCCCCATCTTATATGCCAGTTTCCAGTCCAGAACAGCCGTTTTATTCGAGATGATGTCACCGCATCCGGCGGCCAGCATCCTGAACGGTGATTTGATTATTATCCCGGTATCCGCAAAAACGGCAATAGGGGACTGGGCGTCCAGAGATTCCTTCACGCCTTTTACTGTGATAGATGCCTTGGATGAAACAATTCCGTCATGGGACGCTGCAGTCGGAACGCTGATGAACGGCATTCCTGCATTGAAGGAAGCGCATTTGGCCACGTCTATCGGGCGTCCGCCGCCAACTCCCACCAGGAACGCAGGGCCAACCTCTGAAGCTATTTTCTCTATTTTTCGAACGGTCGCGGAGTCGGCCTCTTTTATCACTGCAGACTCAACATTGTAACCCGCGTCTCCGAGAAGCGCCGAGATGTCGCTGCCTGCGATTTTTCTGGTCACATCATCTGCGATTATCAGCGCGGATTTCGGCATGCCCAGTTTCATGCAGTTTTCTGGAATGCTCTGAAGCACACCGTGACCCACGACCACGGTCCTCGGAAGTTCCATTGTCTTGTACTTGCTGAAGTCCGACATAGACACTCACACATATCTCTCAAGCATCTTAAACGTTATCAAATCACCGCTTGGCGATTACCATGCCTACAGGGTCAATTTTCTGCAGCATGTCCAATTCATCCTTTGTCGGCGGCTGGGTGATGCGGATCTCATCGGGAACCAGTATCTCGAAGCTCGAATTTTCAAGAACGGTTTTGACATCGACACCCGGGTGGACCGAGAATATTCTCATCCTCTTGGACACCGGCTCGAAATCGAACACAGCCAGCTGTGAAATCACCCTGAACGGGCCGGAGCCTGAAGGCAGCCCTGCCTCGTATCTGGAATTCCCGCCCTGAAGGTATCCCGGCGTTGTTATGAAATCCAGTTTCTGGACGAACTTTCGCTTGTCCTGGCGCATGATCAGGATGGTTTTATGGGACAGGGAACCCACATCGTTGGCGCCGCCCGAGCCCGGTAATCTGACCTTCGGACTGCCATGCGGCCCCAGGACGGTCGTGTTAAGGTTTCCGTACATGTCTATCTGTGCCCCACCAAGGAACCCGAAATCCAGGTATCCTGCCTGGGACATGGACATGACCTCGTGCATGCTGGACGCTGCAATCGCCCTGTATATTGTCCGCGAATCGCCGACGCTTATCGGCAGAACGGGAACCTGCGGGCCGATGCCGCCGGCCTCGAAGACTATGAGCATATTGGGGGCATGAAGCCTCTGGGCTAAAAGGCCGGCGATCATGGGCAGGCCGGTGCCTACGAAGACCGCTTTCCTGTCCTCCAGGACGCGCGCTGCGGTGCAAGCCAGCAACTCGTTAGTAGTGTAATCTGCCATTTTATTCACCGCCCTTGTTCTTGAGCCATGGCGCTGTCATCGGCCTTCTGAGATGCTCGACGTCGACCAGTTCCTTCATCTTCTTCTCGCCGCCGATGAGTTTGATGTAATCCGCGAAGTCCTCTGTTCCATAGACGTACTTATCCATGTACTTCTGATTTCCTTCATCGCTCTTGGAAAGGTCCAGCCACTCGCCGATATGCTCCTCGTCGAAGAAGTATTCCAGAGGCATCTGGCAAGGGTGCGAGCCGTATTTCTGCTCGACGACCGCATCCACGTTGAAGTAAGGAATCTTGGTCAGCCATGGCTTGGACCGGATCTCGTCGTTGGGGATTATCTCCTCCGTTGAAATAATTAAGCGCCTGGCTGCCCTGGCAAGCTCGAAATCCTCGACCATGGTCCCGTCAATCTGGCAGTTGCCGAATTTATCGCATCTCGGGACATGGATGACGGCAACATCCGGATATGCGGCAGGCAGAAGGCAAATCGGTTTGCCGCTGAACGGGTCCCGGATGACCTTGGCAGAGCTTTTCTCAAGTGTGTCGGTACCCAGCATCGCCCTTGTCGGGATGAAAGGCAAGCCCATCTGTGCCGCCAGGAAACGCCACTGATAGCCGGCATTGGAAATCTCACTCACGACTTTGACGCGGCCTGATTCCACTGCCCTGCGGCCGCCCGGGGAAAGCCCCCTCAGCTCATGCGCGAAGGCATATGCGACCTCTACACGGTCGACGCATCCGCCGCCAATCAACAGGTCGATGTCATGGACGGCTGTTTTTCCAGCCATGATGAGATTTTTCTTGCGCCGGCGTATCATCTCATAAATCATGACCATTGAGACCCGCACATGGCCGAAACCGCCCATGGCCAGGTAAGAACCGTCTGTAACGTACTTACTGACTGCCTCCTGGGCTGTCATGGTTTTGTCTGTCATGTCGCGCGGCTTGTTGGCTTCGACCCATTTCCTGTTCTCGTCCGGGTCGTGCCAGCCGACCAGTTGGCCTTTTCCTTCCTGCAACAGCATAAAAACACTCTCTGATTGCATGGACAATGCCATCTGACATAATAGATTTTCTAAAACAAATTGAGCCTAGAAAAATGAAAATGAGCCTGCGCCTTTACAGCGCAGGCATTCGTTAGGACGAGCCACCGCCACATACCGCATGCAAAGACCCGAGATTAATTTTCTCGGGTCCGCAGGGATGTGGCTTATGGAAGTAAACATTCAGTCTGCTGATTGTTTACCGGTTCTTGACGAGGTGGTCCACTACGCTCGGGTCTGCGAGCGTGGATGTGTCGCCTACCTGATCAAGCTCCTTCGCGGCGATCTTCCTGAGTATGCGCCTCATGATCTTGCCGGAGCGTGTCTTCGGAAGCCCGGGTGCCCACTGGATGACATCCGGTTGGGCGATGGGGCCGATCTCGTTCCTAACGTGCTTCATGAGCTCCTTCTTCAGGTCGTCGGTGTATTCATACCCGTTTTTCAGGGTCACATAGGCGTAGATGCCCTGGCCCTTGATTTCGTGCGGGTATCCGACCACTGCTGACTCCGCAACAGCGGGGTGCGAGACAAGAGCGGACTCGACCTCGGCTGTGCCCAGCCTGTGGCCGCTGACGTTTATGACATCGTCGATTCTGCCGGTGATCCAGTAGTAACCGTCCTCGTCGCGCTTGGCGCCGTCTCCGGTGAAGTAGTTGCCCGGGTACATGCTGAAGTATGTTTCCTTGAACCTCTGCGGCTGGCCGTATACGCCTCTCATTATTCCCGGCCATGCGGCCCTGAGAAGCAGTGCGCCGCTTGTCGCGCCCTGGAGTTCGTTGCCCTTGTCATCGACGATGAGGGGCTCGACTCCGAAGAACGGCAGAGTTGCGGAACCTGGCTTTGTGGGTATTGCGCCCGGGATGGGCGTGATGAGAATTCCGCCTGTTTCGGTCTGCCACCATGTGTCCACAATCGGGCAGCGGCCTTCGCCGACTACCTCGTTGTACCAGTTCCAGGCCTCGGGGTTAATGGGTTCGCCGACGGTTCCAAGCAGCCTGAGGCTCTTCCTTGAGGTCTTCTTGACCGGGTCAGCGCCTTCCTTCATGAGCGAGCGGATGGCTGTCGGTGCAGTGTAGAACTGTGTGACCTTGTACTTGTCAACGACTTCCCAGAACCTGCTGGAGTCCGGATAGTTCGGAACACCTTCAAACATCACGCTCGTGCCTCCGTTCAGCAGAGGTGCGTACACGATGTATGAGTGGCCGGTGACCCAGCCGATGTCGGCTGTGCACCAGAATATGTCGCCGTCGTGAATGTCGAACACGTACTTGTGTGTGACAGAGGCGTAAACCATGTATCCGCCGGTGGTGTGCATGACTCCCTTCGGCTTTCCGGTTGAGCCGGATGTGTAGAGGATGAACAGCGGGTCTTCGGCTTCCATCTCAACGACTGGGCAGTCCTTCTTGATGTCCTTTGCGGTCATCTCGTCCTGCCACCAGATGTCGCGGCCCTTCTTCATCGGAACATCGAGGCCCGTGCGCTTCACGACGATTGTCTTCTCGATGCTGGGGCATGATTCAAGTGCCTTGTCTGCGTTTGTCTTCATGGGTATGTCGTTCTTCTTGCCGCGGAGGGCTGTGTCCTGGGTAACCAGTATCTTGCAGCTGGAGTCCTGTATCCTGTCCTTGAGCGAGTCGGGGGAGAATGCGCCGAAAACGACTGAGTGGATTGCGCCTATGCGGGCGCAGGCCAACATGGCAGTGGGCAGTTCGGGGATCATCTGCATGTAGAGACAGACGCGGTCGCCCTTCTTGACGCCGTGTTTCTTGAGGACATTGGCGAACTTGCAGACTTCCTCGTGAAGCTGCCTGTAGGTGATCTTCTTGTCTTCACCGGGTTCGTTGCCTTCCCAGAGGTAG
>JAQVMG010000109.1 GCA_028703755.1 Thermoplasmata archaeon
GGCGGGCTCTTCCGCTCTGTTGAGATTTCATGGTCTCCCTGCTGTAAACATAAGGATTGGCCACGAGCCATCGGACGGTCCTTCTGACCGTCTCTTCAATGCTGACCTTCGGGTACCAGCCGAGAGCCCGCATCCTGCCGGAGCCAAGGTGTACCAGCGGAGAATCGCCTATCCAACCGCGCTCCCCTCCGGTGAATGTGTAGCGCACGTTCCCAAGGCCCATCTCATCGCAGATTATGTCAGCGACATTCTTCACGGCGATGTGCTCTTGATGGCCAAGGTTGAACAGATTAACCTTCGAACCGGATTTCTCGAATCCTGCGAAGAAGCCGTCGACGCAGTCTTCCACATAGAGGTATGATTTCCTGGCTGTGCCGTCTCCGAGGATTTCCAGTTCCTTGGGATTGGCATTCAGCTTCCTGACGAAATCATAAGTGACGCCATGTGGGTGGCGTTCGCCCTGGATTGAAACGAATCTGTACATCCAGGCCTGCATGCCGTAAGCTTCTGAAAAGGATTCTATCAGGCCTTCGCATGCAATCTTTGAAGCGCCGTAGAACGATGTCTGGCGCGGGTGATATGTCTCTGGGGTTGGGAAGACATCCGGTTCGCCGTAAGTTGCAGCGGTCGATGAGAACAGTATCTTCCTGACATCGTTCTTTCTCATCGCCTCAAGAACGTTGTAAGTTGTAATCAGATTTCTCTCGATATCGCGGAAGTTGTCCTCCAGCCCGTGCCTCACATCTGCATTGGCTGCAAGGTGGAATACCGCATCAGCCCCATCTATTGCCTTCTCGAGTTTTTTCAGGTCGGAGAGGTCGAACTCGATAAGCCGGATCTTCTTGGAATCAAGGTGATGCTTCAGGTTTTCCCGGAAGCCGGTGCTCATGTTGTCAATGACTGTCACATCATGGCCATGACTGACCAGGCGGTCGACAACATGGCTTGCGATGAAACCGCATCCTCCGGTGACAATGGCTTTCATGGTATCCGCGGGCAATATCCCTATTGGTTAATAAATGATTTCCAGTCCGTTTAACTGCTGAATTATACATTAGTTTGATTAATAAAAGCAACATTTATATGTAATTACTGACATTATGTTGCAGAGAGATTCAAACGGTGGTAAAATGATGGCGAAAAGTTTTTCGGCGAGTGTGAAGGCTTTGTCAGTTATTTTAATCGTAATGATGGTTGCAGGTGCATTCCCCTCTGTCGCCCTTGCAGATGACGGCAGCATCTCGGTCCTGGATATAGGAACGGGAACCGCTATCGGGCATGAGATGGCGGTAACTGAAATAACTGTCCCTGCGGTCAATGACCTGGTGGACACGGTAGCAATGGCACCGGAACCGATCCGTACTAACGCTTTCATCCAACTTTCCATACCGGTTTCGCTCGGTTGGAACCTTATCAGCTTCCCCCAGACAGTGAACTCCACAGCGATAACAGCGGTACTGGATGACTGCGGCGGGAACACAGCGTGGAACCTGGTCAAGTGGTACAACCCCCTGACCCCCATGGACCCCTGGAAATCATACAGGGTCGGAGGAACGGCAAATGACCTGGCCACCGTGGACTGCGGGATGGGCATCTGGGTGAGGATAACCGCCGTCGGAACCGACAGTGCCCTCGTTGTGGAAGGAACCACGCCTTCCACGACCGCCATACCCCTGACCGCGGGCTGGAACCTTGTCGGATACCCGGCCCTCGAACCGAAAACAGCCCAGATTGCACTTTCAGGAATTCCTTGCGACAGGATGTCTGTTTACAACGGAGCTTCAGCCTCTCTGATTGAAGATTTCACCGACCTCTCCGCAGTCACGATGGAAGCTGGATACGGTTACTGGCTTCACGTGACCAGCGACTGCGTGTGGAATGTGGGCGATGTAACGCCCCCAACATTCGCCGGGCTTGTCTCTGCAGTCGATTCCCCGACGGACGGCGCAGTCGACCTCACCTGGAACGCTGCATCCGACCCGTCATATCCGATTATTTACAATGTTTACATATCAACAACCTCGGGCGGGCAGAACTTCGCCGCCCCGACATACACGACCGGTCAGACTACAGCGCAGGTAACCGGCCTGACCAACGGCCAGATCTATTATTTTGTGGTCAGGGCGGAGGATTCCGCTGGAAATGAGGACACGAACACGGTCCAGAGAAGCGCAACGCCGACGGTCCCTGACCTGATTCATCCTTACATCACTATTACATCTCCGGTTGACGGAACCACGGGAATTGCGATTGACCAGAACATTGTGATCACATTCAGCGAAAGCATTAACACAGCGTCGTTTGCCTATTCATGCGTGCCGAGCGTGGCCGGATGGTCGGCGGTCTGGAGCACAGTTTCCCAGACCAATGACCGGGTCACTCTCAGCCACAATGTCTTCGCCTACAGTACGGCATACACCTTCACGGTGACTGTGGCCAACGACCTTGCGGGAAATGCGCTGGTTGCAGGACCTGTGGCCAACCCCTGGACGTTCACAACCGGGACCCTGCCCGATACGGTCCCGCCGCAGGTCGTGAGCAATTCGCCGGCAAGCGGTGCCACCGGGGTTGCCATCGGAACGAATGTCGTAGTCGTATTCACCGAGGCCATGAACAAGGTAAACACACAGGGAGCGTTCAGCTCTGTGCCCGCGATCGCCGGAGCATTCACCTGGAATGCAGGCAGCGACACGATGACATTCAACCCGACGAGCGATCTGGCTTACAATACGCTCTACACGTTCACTATTCTCGTGGCTGCAACTGACCTAGCGGGCAACACGCTTGACGGCGACAAGGACGGCACGATGGAAGGCGATAATAAGGACAAGTGGGTGTTCAGCTTCACGACCGGAGCAGCGCCCGACCTCACCGGGCCAACAATTATCTCAACCACCCCGGCAAACGCAGCCACCGGAGTTACAATCACCCAGTCTGTAATAATAACATTCAGCGAAACAATCAACACGGGTTCACTTGCTTATTCCAGCGCGCCCAATCCGGGCGGCTGGTCCGCAACCTGGAGCACAGTGACATACACAAACGACAGGGTCACTCTCACACACACCAGCTTCGTTTACAGTACGGCATACACAATCACAGTGACTGCAGCCAACGACATTGCAGGAAATGCACTCACTGCCGGAGCAGCCCCCAATCCATGGACCTTCACAACCCAAGCAAACCCCGATGCGACAGGACCGATTGTCTCAGGAGTAACAGCGACACCAAACCCTGTGGCCCAGGGTGCAACCCTTACACTGACTGCATCGGTTTCAGATGTCACCACCGGAAACAACAATGTCGCGCAGGCCGAGTGGTCCCGCGGCACCTCGGCTGCAGCTGCAGGAAGCGGCACAGCAATGAGCGCCTCTGACGGCACTTTCAACAGTCCGACTGAAGGCGTAACATCAAGCATCAGCACGACAGGATGGACCGAAGGGGCCAATACCCTGTGGGTACGCGGTCGGGATTCTGTCGGTAATTGGGGTAGCGCAGTCTCAACTTCCGTTACCGTGACTGTACCGGACACCGTGCCACCGCAGGTGACCACAAACACCCCCACGAACGGTGCGACCGGCGTCTTGGTAACAGCAAACATAGTGGTTGACTTCAGCGAGGCTATGAACAAGGTCAATACCCAAGGCGCTTTCAGCACAGTGCCAGCCGCGGCCGGCGTGTTTTCCTGGAATGCAGGCGGCGATATTATGACACTGAACCCGACCGCGGACCTTGCAGCCAACACTCTCTACACAGTGACAATTCTCGTTGCAGCCACGGACCTTGCCGGCAACACGCTTGACGGCGACAAGGACGGCGTGATGGAAGCCGATAACAAGGATAAGTGGGTCTTCAGCTTCACGACTGCCGGCAGTGCGAGCATAAGCCGCTATGCCGTCTGCGTCGGAATAAACAAGTATGATTATCAGAACGACCTGACTTATTGCGTAAACGATGCCGGAGAATGCAGGACCAACCTCCTCGGTGCGGGATACTCGGTTAATCTGATTACTGACGGACAGGCGACAAAGGTGGCCATGCTGGCAGCGTTGACAGCCATGGGCACGAGCGAGATTGCGGGAGATTATACAGCATTCACCTATTCAGGCCACGGCGGAACCAGCGGCGGCGTCTACTTCATCTGCCCCGAGGACTGCTATTACATCGAGGACATGATATCGGATGATGAGATGGATGCGATTTTCGACACATACCAGAGCACTCACCAGCTCCTGTTCTTCGACAGTTGCAACAGTGGCGGCCTGGGCCTTGGCCAGAGCGGAAGACTGCATATAATGGCCGCAGCGGCAAACCAGTATTCATGGGACGGACAGCCCGATATCGCCAATGGAGTTTGGACATACTTCTTCTGGGAAGCCGGTTACAGGAACGGCGGCGCCGGTTCGACTGTTCTTGAGACGGTGTTCACCTACTCAAAGCCACTCGCATCCGCATATGTGGATACAAATTACCCGGGCTACACAATGACCCCGCAGATATCGGACGGTTACACAGGCTCGTTCTACCTCTAGGATTTCTTCCTTGCCCTGAGATAAATCACAGCCGCAACGGCGATTATTAGCGGCACCGCGAGCCAGTAATAGTCGAATCCGTCCTCAGGGAATTCGCAGTCCGAGAACATCAGCCAGGTATTTGTCGTTTCAGTCAGAAGTGGGCTTGCGTTGGTCTCCCAAACTATAATGACACGGCCATCAAAACTCGACAACGATACTGTCCTGTGGGTCGCGCCTCCACCGTCGTTCCGGTAGCCATCATTGTATGAGACGGATACATGGGTGCTCCATTCTTCTCCATCATGAGCGCACAGTATAATATCGGTATCTGTCTCGCTCTCTTTATCGAGCTCGTAACTGTCAGATATCCACGTGAGAACCAGAAGGTCATCTTGGACTGTTGCTGCCGGGCCGGTGTCATTCCCCGAATCCGGGATTGCCACAATCTCGGTTACAGTGTTTTCCCAACCATCCGGCCCGTACACGCGGCAGACAATGTCGAAATCATCTCCCTGGGAGATCACGTCCGAATCGGTGGACCAGAAAAGCCAGGCGTCACCCCGGCATGTGACCACGCACGGGTCGATGTTCATGGGCCCGGCCTCGCCCGAGACTGAGACATAGCCGGACCATTGGTTGCCAGTAAGTACTTTTGAAATTA
>JAQVMG010000110.1 GCA_028703755.1 Thermoplasmata archaeon
TCGAGTAGTTATGGCGGCCTCCCTCAACCTTTATATAACCTTAAGAACAATAACAAAAGGGATTCAGATGAAAATGCCGAAAGTGGTAATCCACATCGAAATGAGCCTGGACGGAAAAGTGTCAGGCTTCGAACCCGATATGGGCATCTATTACCGCCTTGCAGAAACCTTCGAGCCCGACGCGATGCTCTCCGGAAGCAACACCATGCTGGCCGCTGAGATGCCCGACCCGGTGCCAGAATGGTGCTTCGGCGCAGCCGCCCAGTTCCCTAGCTGCAGCAGGATGGTCATGGCAATTGTCGACAGCCAGGGCCGGATCCGTAACTGGGCAGCGATCAGGAAACAGCCCTTCTGGAAGACACCGCTAGCCCTGGTCTCCGAATCCACCCCGAAGGAATACATGCGTTACCTGGAGTCCGAGAATGTCCCCTACATTGTCGCAGGCACGGAGAAGGTAGACCTTCGCAGCGCACTTGGACAAATGGCAGAGAGATACGGCACTAAGATCGTGAGGATAGACAGCGGCGGAACTCTGTCGACGCTGATGTTGGCCCAGGGCCTTGTCGATGAACTCAGCATACTGATCCACCCCGGCATCGTGGGGCCGCTCTCGCCCAACAGGCTCATCGAGGATTCAGGCCTGAAACTTGAGAATCCTATCAGGTTGGAGCTTCTCCATGCCGAAAAGACGGAAAACGGTTGCGTCTGGCTGAGATATGCAATAATTAAATAAGTTTAATATATATATATATATATATATATATATTCTTTTATTATTTCCAGCGCCCGCCGACCCCGCCGCCGCCGCTCTTTCCGCCGCCCCAGTTCTTGCCGCCCCCGCCCTTGCCGATAAGGTACGGCAGGAAGAAAAGGATGCGGCCCTTGGTTATGACTGACAGGAAAATGACAATCCCTGCGACTATCACCAGCTGCCAGAATGTCAGAGGTATGAACCCTATCGGATATGGATCCTCCGGCGGCTCGCCATCATACTCGTCGAGGATGATTCCGCCAAGGTTATTGATGAAATCGTAAACCCCTGTGTAATAATCTCCGACCTCTATCTGGGGCACCAGCAACTCCCTGGCCAGTGTCCCGACCCTGGAATCCGGCAGTATACCGTGCAGGCCGTAACCCACCTCCACGCGCCATAGGTTCTCGTCAGTCGACAGAACGAGCAACAACCCGTTGTCCTCTCCCTCCTGGCCGAGTCCGTTCTGCTGGAAGGTCTCATAGGCGAACGTGAATATATCATAGGGCTGGGTCGTGTTGACGACCAGCACGGCCATCTCCGCGCCGCTGTTATCGTAGACATACATGCAGAGTTCGTTTATGTCATACCCCCCGTAGAGAACGCCTGTCTCATCTGTCACGTAATCGTAGAGAATCGGGTAGTCCTCACCTGTACAGGTAGGTGCGGAAAAAACCAGGGCCAGCGCCAGCAGAACCGCAGTCAGGTATCTCATACTGATACCTACGGCGCTGCGGGTGCGTTCGGGCTCTCGTAGTACGGCATCTCCTCAAAATCGCCGGAATTGGCCACCCATACCGCGGGGAATTTCTTGATGTGAGCGTTGTAAACCTGTACCGCTTCGTTGTAATTCATCCTCGCCACGGTTATCGTGTTTTCAGTTCCCGCGATGTTGTCCATGAGCCCAAGCAGAATGGTGTCGCTGTCCAGATTGGGATAATTTTCCTGGACGGCGTTGATTATGATGTCCGACGCGACATCAAACTGGTTGGAGGCGTTCATCATGCCGTTCATGTCATCGTTGGCCAGTGCCTCGGCCCACTCGGTCCTCATGGCTGTGATGTTCTCCAGGGTCCCGGCTTCCCAGGACATGTATGTGTCGGTGAGATTCATCAGCTGGGGAATTAGGTCGAACTTCCTCTGGTACTGGTTCGTGACCTCGGCCCAGTTGCTGGTTATGGCCTCGTTCTCATCAACCATCTTGTTATAGGTCAGCATCCACCATATCCCGAAGCCCAGCACGGAAATCAGAATGATGACAACCACTATGATCGCAAGCAGTTTCCCTTTTGTGAATTCCATGATTGGGAATAATAAATGCAGGTATTTAAAATATACAATCCATCAATCATTTATACACCCGCCTGTATCCCGATTCAGGCGGGCCCGTGGGGTAGCTTGGTATCCTTCCACCTTGGGGTGGTGGTGACTCCAGTTCAAATCTGGACGGGCTCACTTTGCTTTTTTATTGATTCGAGTCGTGAGCCCGTCCAATTTTCAACTATTGCCACGAAGATGCTGGAGTGAAGTTGAAAATCTGGTCGGGCTTGCTTCTTTTTGCGATTGTTCGCTCTAGCACAGAATCGCTTCTATCAAAATTCGGCGCATTCGCCGTAGCCCGTCGATTTGAACTGGAGTCAGGCCTGGTGAGATTGGTGAGGTCCACACCCTGCCCTCACAGGCGTACTGCTTGCGCGTTCGCGGTCTTCATTACCACCGTATTCTTTGCAATAGACCGCGGGAAGACGAATACGCCGGACGAAGTATGAAAGAAACGCTCCGGTGCAATTATCCGCCAAACAGACTACGCTTCTAAATGAAAACAATCGCTAGTTTGGCGGTACTGACGAATTCTCTGCTTATAGAATGCGATAGGCGTATTCGTCGTATTCGCATCGATGCTTCTAATTTGCCACTGGGTACGATGCTTAATCGAACGGCATAACCTCATCAATCAAATTGATGTGGCTCAGAACCATTCTCCGGCAGCAGTATCTTTCCAGGCCCAGGTCGTCAAGGACCTTGCCCGGGTCTTCGCCGGCTTCGACCCTTTCCTTGAAGGGTTCGTAAGCGGAGCCGACTACATGCCCGCATGTGAAACATTTTACCGGTATAATCATGAACTGATCACCTGTATGATTTCTGTCTCCTCTTCCTGGCGCCTCTGCCGAGCGGCTTCTTTGGCATCTTTCTGCGGTCGTCGCTGACCATCAGGCTTCTGTCGTATGCCCTGTAGATGGTCTCAAGTTCCTCATCTTCGAGGAACTTCACAATCCCCTTGGATATTGCGGTTCTGACTGCCGATGCCTGGCCCATTATGCCGCCGCCTTCGACCTTGACGCTTATGTCCAGCTTCTCCATCTTGGCGCCGGCGATGTTCACCGGTTCCATTATCTTGAATTTGGCAAGCTGGGGCTGGTGCAGTTCGAGTGGTATCTTGTTTATCCACACGCGGCCGTGTCCCTTTGTGACGGTGGCCCTGGCAATCGATGTCTTTCTCTTTCCGCTCGTGTTCACAACCTTTGCCGCTGCCATAACAATAACCTCAGAAATCCGCTCCCAGCCATGTGGCCACTTCGCCGAGGCGCATCTTCTTTGTCGCGCCTCTGTCCAGTGCTTTCTCGATCTTCATGAACTCGACTCCTTTCATCTCCTTGGGGACGCCCATGTAGACCTTCAGTCTCTTAATGGCGGTCCTTCCCCTTGGCTGGTCGAAAGGCACCATGCCCCTGACTGTCCGCTTGAACAGTCGGTCCGGCATCCTCGGGTAGTACGGGCCGAACCTGTTGGGTCCTGAAACCCCGCGGTCCCGCCTTTCCTTGTAATCCTTGAGAATCTGTTCCCTTCTTCCTGTGATGACGAGGTTCTCCGCGTTGACTATGTAAATCTCCTCGCCTGCAAGCAACTGCTGCGCGACATATGTAGCCAATCTTCCCATTATGTGTTCGCTGCCGTCAATAACCTGCATCTGTTCACCCCATGATTCTGATACCGCTGCCCTTTGGATTCTGTTTTGCCAGCTCTTCGATCTTCATGAATTTTCCGCCTGCGCCTTCGACCTTCTTTATCGCGCTCTCGGATGCTGAGTATGCGGCAACGGTCACCGACTTGGTGAGTGTGCCTGTGCCCAGCAGTTTTCCTGCGATTAGAATGCTCTCCTTGGCCTTGGCATGTTTGTCTATGCTGGCGATATTGACCTCGGCCCATACGCGGGACGGTTTTTCCAGCTTTCTGGCTATTGTGCGCCAGATTGCGGCCTCGTTCTCTCTGGAAAGCCTCTTCAACTCGATGATAAGTTCGTCAAGGTTCGGGTTTGTCTTGGTGCTGCTCTTCAATGCAGAACCCTCCGTGGGTAGGATACCCCGAGAGACCAGGTGTATTTTAAGGTTTCTACGTTATGGCGTTTTCCGAAGGTACAACCTTTTAATAATCCCAAAGTTATTGGTTCAAGGGAAGGTATGCGGAATGGATCTTGACACAAAAGTTCAGGACATGAGACTGGCCAAGGGCACAGGCGTCGGAGATCTTGTTGACATGATGAGGGATTCCGGCGGGTTCACTGCCAAGAAGCTTGCGGTCGGCGTGGATATAATCACCGACATGATGAAGAACAGGGACTGCGTTAAATTTCTTTCCTTCCCCGCCTGCATAATCGCCACCGGCACCCGGGGAATCATCCGCGACATGGTCAAGAATAGAATGGTCGATGTCGTCATCACAACCTGCGGGATGCTGGACCATGACCTGGCGCGCATCCGTGAGAATTACTATCACGGCGATTTCAACATGGACGATGCCAAGCTCTTGGATGAGGGTGTGAACCGCCTGGGCAACATCCTGGTTCCCAACGAGAGTTACGGTATCAACCTTGAAAAGATGATGCAGCCCATTCTGCAGGACCTCTGGGACGAGGGAAAACGCGAACTTTCCACCAAGGAGCTCGCCTGGGAATTCGGCATACGCGTCGGAACCGAGGACTCGATTCTCTACTGGGCCGCGAAAAATGAAATCCCGATATATGTGCCCGGCATTACCGACGGCGCTTTCGGCTCGCAGCTATGGCTGTTCAGCCAGGAGCACAAAGAGTTCAGAATCGACCTTCTGAAGGACGAGAAAGAGCTTGCGGACATCGTTTTCACTGCCAAGAACACTGGCGCTCTCATGATCGGCGGCGGAATATCCAAGCACCACACGATATGGTGGAACCAGTTCCGCGACGGTCTGGATTACGCGGTCTACATCACGACCGCTGTGGAGCATGACGGCAGCCTCTCCGGGGCCCGGATACGCGAAGCAGTTTCCTGGGGCAAGGTCCGCAAGGATGCGAAATACATCACGGTTGAAGGCGATGCAACGATACTTCTGCCCCTGATGATGAACGC
>JAQVMG010000111.1 GCA_028703755.1 Thermoplasmata archaeon
ACTGTCTGCAAGTATGTGGTCCCCATCGGTTATGGGGTGAAATCCGAGGCCGGGCATCCGCTGCACGTCGACGAGAAGGCCATTGTCAAGGCCGGCGCCAAGGTGTATTATGCCGCCGTCGACCAGCGGGCCGATGGCATCTACACCGGGACTTCAAGGGCCCTCGGAATCGTCGGTATAGGGGACACAATCTCGGAGGCCGAGAAGAAAGCAGAAAAAGCACTCACACATGTCAAAGGCCATGTGTTCATGCGGCATGACATCGGCACCGACCTGGCCATCAACAAAAAAGTGGAGCGGATGAAAAAACTGCGAAATTGTTAATACCCACCGCATCAGTGTTAGGTCCGTGAAAGCCATCGAGATTAGGGACATAGTGAAAGTCTACAATAAATCCGTAAAGGCAGTGGACGGCGTTTCATTCGATGTGGATGAAGGCATTGTGTTCGGCCTGCTGGGCCCCAACGGCGCGGGCAAGACCACGATAATCAAGATGATTGTAACGCTTCTCTCGATGACGCAGGGCCATGTATCTGTCCTTGGCCATGCCCGGCCGAAAGAGGATTATTTCATTCGCAATTGCATTGGCTACGTTCCGCAGGACGTGTCATCCGATGCCGCTCTCACGGGATACGAGAACCTTCTGATCTCAGCAAAATTATACGGCCACCGCGGCAGGGCGGCGAAGGAAATGTGCGAAGCCATTCTGCACCAGCTTGGCCTGTGGGAGGCCAGGGACCGCATTGTCAAGACCTATTCAGGCGGGATGATCCGAAAACTTGAGATTGGCCAGGCCATGGTCCATGACCCGAAGGTCCTGATTCTTGATGAGCCGACCATCGGCCTTGACCCGGTCGCCAGGAAGCAGGTCTGGGCTTCAATCAGGGAACTGAAGGACCGGACGAAGATGACCGTCATAATCACGACGCATTACATGGAGGAAGCCGACCAGCTCTGCGACATGATCGCCATAATGAGCATCGGCAAGATTGCCGTAATCGGAACGCCGACCGAGCTCAAAGCCTCTGCCGGCACAGGCTCGATAGTCCTTGAAATAAAGGGGACGCCACCTGAATTCCCCGGAGCCCGGTTCGAGAACGGCGTGCTCACCATACCCTCGGACGACTGTGCCAGGGAACTGCCGAGTTGCGTTGCGAAGGTTGCATCTTCCGGCTGCGAGATTCTCTCTGCCCGAATCAAAGAAGTCACCCTTGAAGACGCATTCGTGAAACATGTCGGCACCAGGATAGACGAGATGGATCAGTGGTCCAGCGTCCGCAAGACAAGGAAGCTGGCAAGGAGGATGGCCTGATGCTCTCCCGGCTTAAGCGCGAGATTTACAATATCCTGACGATCGTCGAGCTGGAAGCCAGGCGGCTCAGGCATGATTATGCTGACATCGCAGTGAGGTCGGCGCAGCCGATAGTCTGGCTGCTGGTGTTCGGGACTATAATGAGCCAGAGGGCGGTCATTCCGACCGGGGACGTTTCATATCTGACATTCGTGGCTCCGGGAGTCCTGGCCCAGGCCGTTCTTTTCGTGGCGATATTCTTCGGCATCATGTTGGTATGGGACAGGGACTCGGGAAACCTGGCAAAGCTGTTGGTCGCACCGGCCTCGCGCATATCCCTTGTGCTCGGAAAATGCTTCTCGGCGAGCGTCCGCGCGATAGCCCAGGCGGTTGTTGTACTTACTATCATAATAATCCTGAGCTTCGGGATACTGGATATTCAGCTCTTCAGCAATCCGATTTACATTCTGCTGACGATTCCCGTTGTGATTCTGATTTCTGCTGTTGCCGCAGGAATTTCGATCCTCTTTGCAACGATATTCCGCACCCGGGAAAGAGTCATGGGCTTCGGCCAGCTTCTCACGCTGCCGCTGTTCTTCACCAGCAGCGCCCTCTATCCGATAACCTGGATGCCCTGGTATCTTCAGTGGTTCGCCAAGATAAATCCGCTGACCTACGGCGTCGACCTCCTCAGAGGACTGATGGTGACCGGCGACCTGTCCGGGGCGCCGTTGGACTTTGCAGTGCTGGTGGGTTATCTGATTGTCCTTGTGCTCGCCTGCTCCGCGCTGTTCAGGCGGATGATGGAGTGAATAGTACTTTCGCCATCCTCTGAGGAACCTTATTAAACACTGTCATCGTTTCCATATCCGAGGTCTATTCCATGGAAAGACTTGACGTGCGAATCGTGCATATGGAAAGTCAGCGGCTCGCTTATGCCCATGAATTCGGGACTGAGATGGGCGTTCATGAACGGGCGGCCAGTAAGAAAATCAGGACTTGGGCGAGGGAAAGGAAGCTGTTAGACGGACCGCGCGGATACCACTATTTCGGGGCGAATGATCCGCCGCCGATGAAAGAAGGCGACCGGTACGGCTACTTCAGCGGAGTGACAGTGCCCCCCGACACAAAACCCGAAGGGGACATCAAGGTCAGGGAGTTGCCGGCATCGTTTTACGCTGTAGTGAGGTTCAAGGGGCTCGAAAACATCGGCAGGATGTGGCATGCGCTCTATACCTGGGTTCAGAAAAGCAGCGATTGGAGTGTAGCCGGTCATGGGCTTGAGGAAGTGCTTGCCCCGTCGGACACGTTAATAATCGACGAACACCCTGAGACAATGGTGTTCGACCTTTGGTTGCCTGTGGTAAAGAAACCGTGATGTGACGATGACCGGATTGCTCCTGTTTCAGTACAGGGCGAGGCGAATGAGCCCGGCAGGGATGCGCCTGCCGGGCATTCAATCCCAGATATTCGGTTTAACTCACCCGACATAATGCAGGGCTTCGGCCGGTGATATCTTGGATGCGTTGTGCGCCGGAATGATCGTGCAGATTATTGTTGCCAGGTATGCGATTGCCGTTACATAGCCGATCTTGAACCAGGGTATGGTGAACTCTATGTCGCCGCCGAAATTGCCTACCATCACAGTGAATATCTCGTGCGAGATTATGACGCCGGTGACGACACCTATGAGGACACCCATCGTTGCAACGAACAGGATCTCGATGAGGAAGGCGTTCCGAACGCTGCTTCTCTTGAATCCGATCGACCTCAGTATGCCTATCTCGGGCGTTCTTTCAACGACCGAGCGGATGGTTATTATTCCCAGGCCGGCAACTCCCACGACAAGGCCCATGTCCAGGTACAGCTCGAACAGGACGAATATTGACGTCGTGGTTTCCAGGGTGGTTTCCGCCACATCCCTGATGATGATGCTGTTCATTCCCAGAGCCGCATAATCCCTCTCAAGCTCCATCGCAGTGGCTTCGGCGTCATAGCCCTCGTTCAGGTCGAACATGAAAATGTTCTTGTTGAGCTCGGAAGGCATCATCGGAAATTGGAACGTCTGGATGAGGTTCTGCTTGGACATGAATGCGCCCAATATCTGGTTCATCGAATTGTCCAGAACCCCTGCCACCCGGAACTCCTCGCTGGTGAGGCCCAGCACATTGTCGAATGTCACGACATTCCCTGGTTCTATTCCCAGGAACATCGAGTACATCGAGCTGATCACAACGTCCCTGGAGCCCGGGGCATCAACAGAGTCCCAGACTTCCGCATCCGTGGCGAATTCATCCAGCTTGCCTGTGAAAACAAAGCTTGAATTGCCGTAGAATGAATCGTCGATTCCCAGTATCTGGATGCCGGCCATCATCTCACCCATCTCGCCTAGGTCCATGGCAGGGGCCGAGACGTTTGTATTGTTCAGTTTCGGGCTATAAGTCCACATTATATTCGTGAACCCAGAGATATTGTTGCTCAGGGCCTGAGATGTGATCGTAGAGTTTGTGAGCGGGTCAACGGCGTTCGCAAGGTCCGGAACGGAGAACTGGACATCGGCGATTATCTCGAATCCGCCGCCCTGCTTCATCGTTTCCTCATCAACGTCAATGACGAACATGTTTGAGAACACGGAAAGCATCACTATCATGTAAACGACCAGCGCGAACATGCCGACGCTCATTCCTGTTCTGAATTTCTTGGTGAGCGGGTAGGAAACGGCAGTCATGATGGTCGGCCTCCAGGCTCTCACCCTGCCGACAGTTCCGGTTATCACTTTTATGACCGGCCCTGAGTTGTACATTATCAGCAGGACGATGCTCAGAACAATGAGAACGCCCGAGAATACGAAAAGCAGGTCCATGCTGTCATCGCCCATGTCCCCGAAGAATGTACGGATGGCAAAGTATGTCCATACGAACACCCCGAGGCTTGAGGATGTGATGGCCGCCCTGTTGCCTATCCAGCGCCAGAGCAGCATCGCAATTCCCGCGATTAGGCCGGACGGTGCGATGAGTTTCACGACAAGGTCCTCCCAGTAAAGGAAACAGAACACCGCGCTGGCTAACGTGAGCAGAGCCCCGAAAAGAGGCATGACCAGATTCTTCCTGCCCTCGTTCGGTTCCTCGATGCCCCTAATGGCTCTGATTATGTTCAGCTTGCTTATCTTCCAGCTTGTCAGCAGTATCGTGCCGAATGTTATGATGAAACCCAGCGAGAACGCGCTGACAAGGCTGAAAAGTTCAAAGTGAATCGGCAGCTGGACATCGATGAAATCTATCAGATTGTTCACCATGTAGATGAGCCCGACGCCTACGCCCACGCCCAACAAAGTGCCCAGAGCGCTGGCTATCAGACCGTATGTCAGCCCTTCAAAAAGGAATGACTGCATCAGGTGGCGGCGTTTCATTCCGACCGCTCTGGCCATTCCGAGTTCGGATTTCCTTTCCTCGGCCAGCATCGTGAAAATATTTATGATTAGGATAACTCCCGCAATTATCGCGAAGCTGCCGAAAATTGTGAGGAATGTCGATATAAGGTCATTGAAGAGTTTTGCAGTCTCGATGCTGTCCTGTTTTACGGTGCTCACATCCAATGAATACGAGAAATTGTAGCCTGCTGTAACAATCTGGCCCGGCTGAAGCTGACTCATGAAATACACAATGCCGCTTTCGGAATTGAGGCTGTAACTGTTTTCAGGGACATCGATGCCGTCAATCTGGAGAGAGAACCCGTCCTCAGATATCCTGGAATACGAAAGCTGCACATAAGTCTGGTTGGGCATGTAGACCGGCAGCATGTCTGTGCCCCGGAATTCGAGGTTCTGGAC
>JAQVMG010000017.1 GCA_028703755.1 Thermoplasmata archaeon
CCCTGGCAAAGATGTACGGATACACACCTTCACCGTGGTGTGTTCCCCTCATCTTGATGATCTTCAGGGTTCTGTTGAATGCTCCGCCAATCGGATAATACTCAAGGTTAATTGCCCCATCAGCCAGATAGACCGGCAGGAGAACGTCCTCGCCGATTATCTCACCTGGCCGCGAGTGCTCTTCGACTGTGGCCACCACAACTCCAAGCTCCTTCAGCGTGTAGAAGAGCTTTCCGATCATCTCCCTTTGCTGGAGCTTATCCTCGGTGGCCCAAATCACCGGTGTCATTGGGTCGATTACTACCCTTGTTTTGATGTCGTAGTCGCTTCTGGCCTTGACCAGCTGCGGGATCTGCTCGTCAATCATCTTCTTAAAGTTCTTGCCCTTCAGGTGGATGAAGAAAAGTGATTTCTCGTAATGCTTCTTCATGTCCCAACCAAGCATTTCCGCTTCCTTCATGAGCTGCTCGGGGGACTCTTCCATCGTGACGTACAGGCCCTGCTCTCCGTTCTCTATTCCGTGCATCAGGAACTGCATTGCGAATGTTGTCTTACCAGTACCGCTGGAACCCACAATTACTATCGCCGTGTTGTCCCTCACTCCGCCTTCGATGAGCTGATCCAACCCATATATCCCGGTCTTGATTCTTGCCATGTCTATTCCTCCATATCGCTTTTCACCTGTTTTGAAAGTAATTCCGCGAAACTCTTGCTCTTCTTCGCCTCTTCCGCGAGGTTGACTATATCCTTCTCCTTAACGTCCCAGAGCGGCTCTTCATCCGCTGTCTCGGTGAATGCCTCGGCAAAGGAAGTGGCTGCTGAAATGGCCCCCGATATGCGGGCCATGTCTTTCCATGGTGCTTGGAAATCCTCCTCTGTGCTGCCCATTCCCTCGCCGTATTTGTGATATGTTTCACCGATTTCAGTGAGTTCATAGGAGTCACTCAGTATCTTGTAGCGTTTGAGCACATTCATCCTAAATAGGGCTTCATCCTCAGACATGTCAAATGCATCAGCCATCTGTTTGGAATTCTTGCCGTCCATGATGCTCTCGATTATGGACTTGTCCACATCGTCAAGGGCAAGTTGGTAAACTGCCAGCGGCTGCAGAGACACTGCGAATTCGCATCTCTTGTCTCCTGCGTTGCAGCACGCTATCTCTTCCACGGTTCCAGGTAGACCCAAATCCTTTGAGAAGAACTGTGAAAGCGATTCGGCTGTGATGTAGCATGTTTTCTTTCCTTTGACATGCGGATACAGTTTGCACACAGGGGAATTTTCAATTGCAAAATCAAACCTGAATATGTCGTTCCGGACAATCTCAAGCTCACCGACTCCGACCTTGCTGAACAAATCTCTCATGAATTGAAACAGTGCGGTGTTTCCGGCTTCCTGGATATTCATGCATTTCAGCAGCTTGCGGGTCTCCTTCGGAGGGACGCGGGATGTCTTGATGGCGGTGGATACAGCCGATTCCAGTTTGGTCAGTGTGCCCAGAGATGATATTGTCTCGGCAAAACTGCTGAATTCGTTGGAGTGGTTACCCAAGTTACCCCCCCTTTTTGCCCGGGTCCTGGATCAGCAGTTCGCCGGCTTCGGTCAAACGACCGTCCTCGCCAAGAAGGCCTTTTTCCTTGGCTATGCCGGTAAGATCGTCGACTTTCTGAAGCTCGACGTTCAGAAGTTTAGATAAGAGTTCAGGGTCGGATATCCCAAGCTGCATGAATCTCAGCAAGGACTTCAGCTTGTCCCGACCGCCTTCATCGGAAAGGGAAGGCAGCAGGAAATGACGGAGGGCGAGGAGCTTTTCTGCCCTCTGGCCAGATACCATGATGTCCAGCGAGGGAATCTGAATCCTGAGCTTGAGCGGTTCGTCGCTAACAACACTGATGTTCTCGAGGTCTTTCACAGGAAGTTCGTACCATGTCGAACCGTCTGTCAGGAAAAGCCCCGAGAGAGAGAGATAGAGGCCGCCTTTCCGCCAAACAAGGCTTAACTTTATGCCGTCGTCGCCGGAATGATTTATTACGAATTCTACGTTCTCGTACTTCTGTGCCTTCATCTCCATTCCTCATTTGCTATATTTGAGAGTAATATCTTACTTGTTTAAATATATTTCGCAAATTTTCACACATTTTTGAGGTTATAAAGGTATATGGTGTAAATGGTAAATTAATGAGCCAGCATATTAATTGAACAATTATGGTATAAGAAGTAAATTATCCGTCAAAAATGACCTCTATTCGGGCGGGTGCGGCCGTGGGACGCAGCGAGCGCCCCCGGGCGTTCAGGTCGACTAGATCGTATTTCGATAGGGCCTTCAGGTCATCGTAGACATTCTTGTAATTGCGCCGAAGGGCTGCGGCAAGCGTGCGGATAGATTTCACATCATTGTTCATAAGATATTCGAGAAGCTCGACACGCCTCGGAGAAAGAACCTCGAAAATATCGGGATCCCGCACAATGATAATGTCCTGGAACTCCGCGCCTTGGGAAAGATTTTTCCACAGGATGAAATCATTCATCTGGGCCGGAGAGGCGCATTTGGATATCAGCACTTTCTGCTGGAGGGAGTTCAGACTCCCGTACTGCTTGGACCAGGCTGCGATCATTTCCTCGATGTCCGCTGCCTTTCTTCTTTTGAGTATTTTTATCTTCATATATGCACCTACAATTGCGAAAGCTCCATAGTGAGAAGGTTTTTCCTGAATATCTGAACGAGTTTCAGTACTTCTTCAAGGCATTTCTCGTTACATGGCTTCTGCTCAACCAAAACACCGGTTCCGTCAAATTTGTCCACATGCGGTTGGCGGTCCCAGTTATCCCATGTCACGTATGGCGTCCATACAGACCCTTTGTTCCTCACAAGATAAGAATGACTGTAAAAACGAATTTTGCCCCCGTCCTCCAGAATGATGCTCTCCACCATCTCGTTCCTGTGAACCCAAGTCTTCTGCCGAGTGAGTTTCATCGGTCGCGCAATGACTTTGTCTATAATATATATTATGATAATAGTCTACAATATAAAGAATCAAATGCTAAGGAAAATCCAGTAGACTAGCACATTCATCAGCGTGAGCGGCGCCCCTACCTTTGCGAACTCTAGGAACCTGAAGCCCTGATGCCCGTGCTTCTCGGCATTCTGAATTATTATGATATTGCTGGCAGCGCCGATGATGAGCAAGTTGCCCGCTATCGTGCTGCCAGCGGCCAGCGCCATCATCTCCTTTGTGGAAGCACCCATGCTGACAATCAGAGGCAGATAGAGGGCGACTAGAGGGACATTGGACATGACCTGGCTCAGCATGACGCTCAGTACCAGAATGGCCGCTATTGACAGTATGCCCATTCCCACACTGGATATCGCCGACTGTATCAGGCCCGAATTCCAGACCGCGGCCATGAGTATGAACATCGCCGCGAAGAAAATCAGCGTTCCCCAATCCACGCTCCGCAGCACCTCGCGGCGGTTGCGGCCGAACAGAAGGATGGGTGCGGCAGATATCAGGGCGATGTAAGTCAGCCGTATATCTGCGCCTGAGCCGGCTGTCACAAGGATTATTTTGACGGCGATGAGAGATACCAGAAGAATGAGCGACACCTTGCACAGACCGGCCAGATGGCGGTCCTTGATCACTATGTCCGCTCTCAGCGCGGCCGGTTTTTCGAATTCCTTGCGGTAGAGCATTCTCAGCCAAACATAGGCAACGAAAAGGTTGATAAGTGTCGGCAGCAGGAGGTAGCTGGCAAAGGTCACAAACGGGTTACCGACGCCGCCCTCGACCGCAATAAGAAGGTTCTGCGGATTGCCTATAGGACTCATGGCGCTTCCGATTGTGATGGCGAATGCCAGCGTCAGGAGGAGAAGCTTCCCGTCCACCCGGTTCTTGGACGCGATATACAGCATCAGCGGAGTTCCGATGATAGCCAGCGTATCGTTCATCAGAAGCGCGGAAGTAAGCCCTATTCCGAAAAGCGTCAGCAGGACAATGTGGTCGACTTTCCGTCCGCGTCCGTAAAGCCATGCAGCCAGCTGACCGAGGTACCCGCTCCTTTCAAGTGCCTCGCCGACAACGAACATGCCAAACAGAAAGAACATCACGTCGAGATTTATCGCAGCCAAGGCCTGCAAAGGGGAAAAATACCCCAAGAAGACAACCAGCATAGCGCCAATGGCCATGACATGCCATATCTTGTATCCGGTCCACCGCCCCCGCATTGCAATGGCGATTATCACTCCGCCGAGGACCAGTGCCGGAAAGTAATTCAACCCATCCCTCCAGTATTGCTATGGTTGGAGCCGTTGCCTGGGCGACGCTCAACAGTGTCGCCCGGCCTTCAACCGCGTGTTTATGCCTCTCCGGAGAAATATTCTGCGAGATTCAGGCCTTTTTTGGCAATCTGGCTTGCCGGTTTGATCAGGAGAGCTTTGTTGAAGAGCGGGACAGCTTCCTTGAATCTTCCCAGCCCCTCAAGTGCCGCGCCTTTCTTGCCGAGGGCGTCGGGGTTGTTCGGGTCTATGGCCAGAGCGCGGTCGAAAACCGGCAGAGCTTCGGCCAGTTTCCCCATCGTTACCATGGCAGTGGCCTTTTTGATTATGGGCTCGGCCTTGCCGGGATTCTTCTCAATCTGCATCTCGGCCTTGGCGAGCTCCTCGCCGGCCTTGTCCAGGCGCTTCTGGGCTGTCTTGAGGTCCTTGGCGGCCAGAGGGTGTTTCGGGGCAAGTTTGGCAGCCTTTCCCAGGAGTTCCGTAGCCTTGACACAGTCGCCGTAGTACATTTGGGTATAGCCCTTGAAATGAAGGTCATTGGCCTCTATCATATTGACCTGTTCCTGGCAGTATGCCTCCAGGTCTGATTTGCCCGCTTTCTGGGCGATGCCCTTCAGCTTGGAGAAAACTTCCGGGGAATCCAGCGGGCGCTCGAACGCCTCATCGACTTCCAGCAGCTTCTGGCGTATAACGTCCAGTGTCGCACTGTCGCCCGGGCCCCCGTTCAGCGTGCCCATGGCCCTCAGTATCATATCAATCGTTCCCTTCATGCTCAGAGTTACATCCAAATTCTTAAGTTCCTCGACGGACATATTATCGCCCCATGAGGGAATATGTGCGGGGGGTTATGAGGATTTCCGTCATGGAAACGCTTTTTACCCCGCACCTCTATGTATGTCTGATAAAATGAAACGCCAGATGATGGATATAATCTGCTGCCCTGTGTGCAAGGGCGACCTGGCCCTGAAGGTCGGGAAAGAAGATTCCGTTGAGATACTGGAAGGTTTCCTGACCTGTAAGAAATGCAAGTTCGATTATCCGATACATGACGGAATTCCGAACTTACTTCCGCCTAATTTGCAGTGATGTACAAATTGGGCTAAGTCGCAACCGCGGCCCTTCTTTGCCTTAGTTTGCTCATTCCGCCGGAAATGCAGAAGATGATCTGATGCTCATTTTTCAATAAGATGTCTGTAATTCTCAAAAAATGAGTTTGATTCCAGCCTGAAAGCTCTCTGAACAGCCTGTGGCCCATATGCCAGCTCGATTCGCCTGATCATCTCGCAGCCGATTCGGTAGGTAAGCCTTCTTTTTCCGAAGCAGATGTCGATGTATTCGTCCCGGGTCAGAGTCTGGTCACGCAATTTTTTTAACGAGTCCAGGAACATCAGGCGGGTATCGTTTAATTCGCCTGGTGAGGACAGAACCATGTAATCTGGTCCGTTCATGCAACCCATCTCCTCCCTCAGATGAAGCGGGGCATATACAGCATAACCTTCGTTTTGCGTCCACATAAGGAAGTAGGAGAGCCAATCCGCCCGGGACACAGCATCCCTGAGAGGCGGCACCCGATGATGTCGCCCGTAAACCACGTGAACAGATTCATGCATCGCATAGAACAGAAACTCCAAGGGATGCTTCAGATAAGTCTCGCAATTGCAGTTCATGCACACTGTACCGTCCATGCCGATGCCCATGTCATAACCGATTGCCGGGTATACCGTGATGTTCAGGTCCTCTCCCGGAAAAAGGAACCCTAGCGCGGTTTCGATTTTTCCGGTCCATGATGCTTCATTTTGACGAATGTGAGAGAGCAGGCTTTCTATTCTCTCCAGGTTATCCGGTAAGTGCTCAAGGCCGAAAAGAGCGGACGGCCTTCCCATCAGGGCATCTTCGAGATCTCTTTCTGAGATTTCATTGGAGCAGAACTTCGCATGCCTGGCAATGGTCATGTATGCCGGATGGGCGAGCACCTCCCGGGCGGTTGCATTGCCGCCGAGAAAGGCCATGAACAGTTCAGCACCGGTGTAATCAAATTTCATCACATCACTCCTCAATCATCAGATGAAGAAGCTCTGGGCCTCTATTATTCCGGCTGCGTTGTCCGCTTTCTCATATTCTTCCAACGGTTCCCTGTTCAGTGTGAAGAAAGTTTGCCCCCAGGTGAATTTCGACATGACCGATTCTGCCTGTTCCCTGTAACCGAGAATTATGAGCGAGGCGGCAAAAGCCTCTGCACTGGACAGTATGAAAGGTTTCCCGTAGTTCACAGGATTTGCTGCCAACAGGAAAGGCAGTGCCCTCTGCCTTGAGTCCTTTATCCCGGCAGGAAACTCATCGCCTGTCGCCTTCCAAGAGAGGTCGAGGACCGCGATGCCGCTTTTCCTTGCCGTCTCTAGGTCGTCCTTGGACAGCACCTTCCGGGTGGTTGGCATAAGCACCAGGGAGGCCGGCGGAAGAGCGTTCATTTTTACCACCTGCCTGGCAAGCCCGAATTTCGCCAGCTTGCGGCCCGAGCATTTCTTGGGATCGCACTGTTTGCCGTCGTAGAAATACAGGGGAATAGAGTCGGGTGGCATTGATTCCGAGATAGTGCCAGTCGATATAATAATGTTTGCAATTTCTGGCATGTTGGGAACACAAATACGGATTTCTGCCTGACTCAATCATACAGATTAAATCTTTGAAACGGTTACAGGGTGACGGTGAGCTAATGTCTGTGAAAGTTGCGATAAACGGATACGGAACCATCGGAAAGCGCGTTGCGGATGCAGTCTCCAAGCAGGACGACATGAAGATAATCGGCGTTGTCAAGACCCGCCCGACCTCCGAGGCCAGATTCGCCCTGAGGAAGGGATACAAACTCTACGTCGCCAAGGACGGCGCCCAGGCATTCGCAGATGCGGGCATGGAAATCGCCGGCACCGCAGATGAGCTTTTCAAAGCCGCTGACATCATCGTGGACTGCACACCCGGCAAGAAGAAGGACGGCAGCGGTACAACAGGCGAAGATTATCTCAGGGTCTACAGGGAACTGGGAAAGAAAGCTCTGTTCCAGGGCGGTGAGAAGCACAAACTTACCGGACTTTCTTTCAACTCCACCGCCAATTATGCGGATTCACTGGGCAAGGAATATGCCAGGGTGGTTTCTTGCAACACCACCGGGCTTTGCCGAACGCTCTACCCGCTCCATCAAGAGTTCGGGATCGAGAATGTAATGGCTGTGATGATAAGGCGCGCTGCAGACCCATACGACTCAAAAACCGGCCCGATAAACGCAATCGAACCGGAAGTCAAGGTGCCGAGCCACCATGGCCCGGATGCACAGAGCTGCATGCCCGGCCTCAACATCCAGTCCATGGCCGTGAAAGTCCCGACGACGCTGATGCACATGCACCAGCTTGCTGTGAAACTGAAAAAACCCGCGACGACCGCGGATGTGCTCAAGGTCTGGGAAGCGTCGCCACGTGTGATATTCGTCAGCACCAAGGACGGCGTTAAATCCACCGCGCAGGTCATGGAAATAGCCAAAGACCTTGGCAGGGAACGCGCGGACCTGTTCGAGATTGCGGTCTGGAAGGACGGAGTGAATGTGGTCGGAGACATGCTGTACTACACCCAGGCGATCCACCAGGAATCCGACGTGGTTCCCGAGAACGTGGACTGCATCAGGGCCCTGTGCAATCTCGAGAAGGACGGAAAGAAGAGCCAGGCAAAAACCGATAAGGCCATGGGCATTGTGAAGTGGTGATCGGATGATAACTGAAAAGGACATTGAGAAAATTTTCGGAGAATTCCTGAAACAGATCAAGGACAAAAAGATGCGCCAGATGACAGTGAAAGTCTGGACCGACGGCTGCAGGGACGGCGGCTGGAAGACCGTGAAAGAGCTTGAGAAGATGCCTTTCACCCTGCTCACGGAAACATACGGCGTGAGCTTCGTGGAACACACGAAAGCCGTGACCCAAGGCGCAATGGAACTTGCCAAGGCCCAGACCGAGAATTACAGGGAGATGCCTTACCCGATTGACATGGACAGGCTGATTGTGGGCGGTCTGCTGCACGATGTCGGCAAGCTGCTGGAGACCACGCCGGATGGAAAGGGCGGGTACAAAAAATCGAAGACCGGCGCCTGCATGCGGCACCCGGTATCGGGCACAGTCATGGTCAAGATGGCCGGGTTCTCGGATGAAGTCGCCAACATAATCGCCTGCCATGCCAAGGAGGGCGAGGGTGCGCCGCAGGTCATTGAAACGGTGTTCATCCATCAGGCCGATTTCGCAACCTTCAACCCGCTGGTCATGAAGAACGGCGGCAAGCTCATACAGTAATTCAGTCCTTGCCGACCTTATATCGCCTTACTGACTTGGTCGCCCGGGAGAAAACTCCGGCGAGAGTGTGAAATTCCCATGTGGACAGCCCGGACCTTGCGATTATCTTGCGGAACATGATGCGGGTCTTGGCCTTCTTGTGCGGAGCGTAGGTTATCTCGTCCAGAAGTTCGGAGAAAATCTTGTTGAGCGCCTCCTTCTCGGTCGAGCCTGCAAGCTTCTTCCTCTTGGGCTTCTGCCCGTGGGCATAAAGCTCGTAAAAAACCACTGTGCAGGCATGGGAGAGGTTCATTATCGGGTTTATTTCATGCGTCGGAATGGTCACCAGCACGTCGCAGTTCTTCAGTTCCTCGTTGTAAAGCCCATAATCTTCCCTGCCAAACAGTATCCCGATCTTGCCGGTCGTTCCGGAATACTTCTCGGCGAACTGGCGCGGGGTTATCGGTTCCCTGAGAAATTTCTTGTCGCTCCCTGTCGGGCGGCCGGTGGTGGCGACAATCAGGTCAAGGCCCTTCAGAGCGGTATCCAGCTTCTTGACCGTCTTGGCTTTGTCCAGCACGAACCTGCCGTGCTTGGCGTACCTGAAAGCATCGTCGCCCAGGTCGCACGGATTGACCATGACCAGCTCATCAAGGCCGAAGTTGCTCATCGCTCTGCATACCGAACCGATGTTGCCCGGGAATTTGGGCTCGACCAGGATGACTCGAATATCGGGCATCGCCTCCCGATAGATGGAGATTTATAAATAAAGGTCGTTCACCGGACAATGAGATACGCGCTCAAGTTCGCATACGACGGCACCAAGTTCGAAGGTTATGCCAGACAGCCAAAAATGATTACAATCGAAGGTGAGATAATCAGGGCGCTGAAGGCAAAATCCATCGCGCAGGACCTTCAGAGCGCCAGCAGGACCGACCGCGGCGTCAGCGCCGCGGGAAACGTGATCGTCATCGAGACAGATTTTGCCCTCAAGGGCATAATCCCGGCCCTCAATTCCGAGCTGGAGGGCATACATTTCCATGGCATCGCCAAAGTGCCGGAAGATTTCAATCCCAGACATGCCGAGCAGCGGTGGTATCGGTACGTGTTCCTCAAAGGCCATTGCCCTCCTGTCAGGGAACTCGGGAAGGCATCCAAACTGTTCCTGGGAGAGCATGATTTCCGTTTGCTCTCGAAGAAAGATACGGGCCATGAGAAAACAGTCCTGGCAATCGATTCCATCACATTCACCGAAACCGGGGAATTCGTCTATGCAGACATCAAGGCCCAGCGGTTCCTTTGGGAGATGGTCAGACGGATGCTTTCTGTCATTGTTTCGGTAGCTGAGGAAAAAACAGATGCTGTGACAGTCGAGAAGTTGCTGACCGGGGAGAGTGCCCTGAAAGGCGGGATAAAGCCGCTGCCTCCGGAAAATTTGGTGCTGATGGACGTTGTTTATGATTTGGAGTTTAGGAGCGTTGTGACAGGCCACAGTTATTTCGCCGATGAGGTGAAGAGCCTGAGGGGCAGGGCCGAGGTCATTAGTCTTGTTGCGGAAGCCCTCCGTGGTCCAGAATAAATATATGTAGGTCGAGGGCCATATCCTGCATTATGAGGGAAGTTGGCGCGGCGTTGCTCTGTCTCATGATGCTCGCGGGCGGGCTGCCGACAGCTGGAGTGCAATCGATTCCAATGCCTAGCATCTCGAACACGATATACATGAACGGCGACTGGATAGTCAACGACACCCAAGTCAGGGAGAACGAGACGATAGTGCTGACTGGCAACCTCACCATCCAAAACGGCGGAGACCTGACGCTCAAGAATGTCACCATGATGATGAATTCCTCTGCTACGATCGAATACAGGATAGAGGTGCTCGCTGGGGGAAGGATCGGGATGTTCGATTCGGATGGAGACAACACGACCACAAGTGATGCTTCACGAACTTTACGCAACAATCCAAATTATGGATATTTCTTCCAGGCAAGGGATAGCTCATCTATAGAGATTAGAAACAGCGAGATAACTACTTGCGGTAGAAACTCAGGGTTCTGGGACAAGGAAGGTTTGTACATTGCCACAGACGATGCGGTAATAGACAGGTGCAGGCTCGCTGATAACGAGCATCTCCCGACCACGCTTGGTTTTGGAATTATTTTGTATGGCTCTGATGCTACAGTTTCAAACTGCACAATTGAGTGGAATTATTGCGGTATAATGTCTGGGTATTGGTCAAATGGGACTATAGTAGATAATCTAATTAAAAATAATAAAGCCTATGGTATTCATGTGGATGGTGGTAGTTCACCCCCCAATGACAAAGACTCAAATCCATATATCGCGAGGAATAAAATTTTGAACACTGGGAGAAATAATTACACAGCGGTTCCCATTCAAATTAACGAAGGCTCATGCCCACGGATAACCAACAACATAATTATCAACTACACAGAGGACGCTATCTACTGCGGAGAACAGTGCCAGGCGATAATTGAGAACAACTACATCGACTCACAGGGGGGGAATTATGGCATAGTGGGCTCCAGTTCTCGGAATGTTTACGTGAAGAACTGCACGATAGTAGACAACACCGTGAAGGAACATTTCTGGGCAGGCACGATGTGGTTCCACGTCATCAATTGCACATTCAACCAATCGAAGATATGGCTCGAAGGCATTTCGATACCGCCAAGTATTGATGTGGGTTGGCATCTCAACCTCCGCGTTGATGATCAAGTAGGCAACCCTGTCCCAGGGGCAACGGTTCACATAACCGACAACGCCAACGGGACCTATAACAAGACATTCATAGCGGACGCGGATGGGCGAGTCAGGTCTGTCGAGTTGATTGAATACAACCTGACTAAAAACGGGACTACCAGATATACGTCGCATCGGTTGGATGTGTCGTGCGATGGACACTTTCCAAGTACGCTCGATGTTGTGATGAACGAGAGCAAATCTATAACCATCACCCTGGAGAAGATTCCGGTCCCTGCAGAAGCGAACCTCACCCTCTCCCCCGGCTGGAACCTCATCTCCCTCCCAGTCCTCCAGCCGAAGCTCAACGGCACCGCCATTACCTGCGCCGATGACCTGGCGACAGCCACCGGTTGCACCATGCTCTCGAAATGGAATGCCTCAGGCCAGGCGTATATCAATTACATCGCCGGGTTCAATTTGCCCACCGACCCTGAGAATTTCGCCATCGGCGAGGATGATGGCATTTTCGTTTGGTGGGATGGGTCTGGTGCCGTCACGTTCAATGTCACGGGCTATGAACCCGGGCCTCGGAGTGTCCATCTACAGCCAGGCTGGAATATTGTCGGGTACAATCGGCTGACAGAGGGGAACGCGGAAACAGATTGGGCGGGCCAGGTGTCCTGCGGAGGCTTGGACGACATTTGTTGGTATGATGGGAAAACGTTCGTCCATTACATATTCCCGGGGACTGAGATGGCGCTGTTGCCAACGAGGGGATACTTTGTGTGGTCGGACAATGAGACGTGGCTGGATTATTGACTTCACAATATGCGTCAAATCAGCAGATAATTACTAATAGTAAGACCGTCTTACTTACTATCGTGATGCAATGAGCGATGTTGTTGTGACCCGGATGTCCTCGAAAGGTCAGATAGTGGTCCCGAAATCATTAAGGGACGCGCTCGGCCTGGACGAGGGCGAGTTATTTGCCATGTACGGCGAGGACGACACGATTATCCTGAAGAAGATTGAGGTCCCCTCCGAGAAGGAATTTGACGAAATCTTGACCTGGGGGGAGGATTATGCCCGAAAGAAGAAGATTACCAGGAAGGCGCTGCAGAAGGCCATTGCCGACGTCCGGGCAGAGGCAAAATGAAAATAGTACTGGACACGAACGTTTTTGTGTCAGCTTTGTTCTGGAACGGTAACGAACGTCAGGTGCTGAACAAATGCAGGACGAAAGAACTTGAGCTGATAATATCGCCGGAAATATTGAATGAAATCGACAGGGTTCTGGAGCTTAAATTTTCTGTTACTGATGATAAGAGAGGCGATTATCTGAGGAACATCATTCTCGTAGCGAAGCTGGTGTTCCCGGCATCACGAATCGGTGCGATAAAATCGGACATATCGGATAACCGCATCCTTGAGTGCGCGGTTGATGCGAACGCTGAATTTATTGTCTCGGGAGATGGGCACCTGTTATCGCTTGCGGTTTATGAGGGCATCACGATTCTCAATGCATCGGCCTTTTTGAAAGTTTTGAAATCCTCTTAAGGGGTTTCGCCAGATACCGCATCGCCCCCGCTGTGGGTTCGTACCAATCTTCTATTTCAGCTGCTTTCAGACTGTGATTGATGCCTTATCTTATCAAACCTATAGCAGATATTTGCATATTATTTATGAGCATCAAAGAGTATTAATAATCATGAGGGCTATTTACCATAATAAATACACTATTACACAATCGTGTGATGCTGTGGGTTTAGGGGCGATAGGTTTGGAAACATCCATGAGAGAGAAACGTGGGATATTGAAAATGATGAGCTGGTCCATGGCTTTTATGCTGATGACTATGTTTTTCATGAACATCACGGGTGGAAATGCTTCAGTTGATGATTCACAGAGCTTACCCGCTGGCAGCCAGATATATCTCAAATACGCACAGTTCGACCCGTTGGTCAGCCTCCCGGCAATCCCGGACACGCTTATGAGCCACCATTCTGCAATCCCGGACGCCAGGATGCCCTACATAATTCAGACCCACGGCCCGATTACAGAGGACTGGAGGGAGGAGCTGGCCCACAACGGCGTGGAGATAATTTCATACATCCCGGATAATGCCTATCTGGTGCGCCTGAGCGACGATCAAGTTGAGATGGCCAGAGGTCTCGGCGGCGTCAGGTGGCTTGGCGAGTACCACCCAGCATACAAGATGGACCCAACATTGACACTTGGTGGCGGCACGGTTGACCTTTCAGTCACGCTGTTTCCGGACGCCACGAATGCGTATGTGGTAAAACTCCTGAGGACTGTCGGCGCGGAGATACTGGGCGCGGCGCACAACGATGATGTTAACATCGTCAAACTGAGAATTGATTCATCCTTCATTGACGTACTGGCTTCCATGCCGGAGGTCAGATTCATATCACTATGGGAGCCGGCCTCGATCCTGAATGACTCTACGACCCAGTTCGTACAATCGGGCTCCATAAGCGGCGGATGGCCCATATTCACGAGGGGAATCGACGGCAAGAACCAGATAATAGCAATCGGGGACTCGGGGGTAAATGTCAACCATCAGAATTTCGATGGACTTGTTTACGGGCCGGCCGGTAACGGACCAAAAATACTCGGTTACTACGTCCCTGGCGACTCAATCGGAATACTCGGGGACGAAGCGAGCCTCACCTACCATGGCAGCTTCGTTGCCGGAACAGCGCTCGGAGACGGACCAACCTACGGCGCTTATACGCCAACAACTTATGACGGTCATGCGTTCATGGCCCAACTGGTCATGGAGGATATAGGCTGCCCGGATGACCCGGGCACATCGAACATCGACGAAGGAGCATTTATCTGGACGCCCAGCGACATGTACAACGATTATTTCGGTAGTGCAGAGTCGATATACGGCGCCAAGATACATAGCAGCAGCTGGGGCGGCGGTTTGGGCTACGAAGAGGAAACCGCAATTATAGATAAGTATATTTGGGACAGCCAGGATTACAATATCTTATTTCCTACAGGGGGCAATGGGCCTATTGCATCAACGATAGCCAAGCAGGCAGAAGCAAAGAACATTATTACTGTCGGTTCTCTAACAGAAATTGGCACTGCTGTTTCAACATATAGCAGCAGGGGACCCACTGCAGACGGCAGGATCAAACCGGATGTCATGGCACCCGGAGAGATCATCACATCCGTCAATGGCGGCTCGACCAACACATACACTGTAATGAGCGGTACATCCGGGGCCTGCCCGGCCGTTGCTGGCTCAGCAGCGCTGGTCCGCCAGTACTATGAGGAAGGCTGGTACCCCACAGGCACGAAGATGCAAGTTAATTCCATCAACCCCTCAGCCGCCCTGGTAAAGGCAACGCTGATTAACGGCGCGAATCCCCTGGGCCAGATACCGAACATGAACGAGGGCTGGGGCAGGGTGCACCTGGAAAACAGCCTTTACTTCCCGGGCGATACTATCAAGACTGCGGTAGTCGACAACCAAATTGGTCTGCTGACAAATGACTATGCGGAGTACCAGTACTCGGTCGCGGCCGGGCAGAGGCTGAAGATAAGTCTTGTTTGGACTGACTACGAGGGTGACCCCGCGGCGTCCAAGATGCTGGTCAACGACCTGAACCTGCTTGTGACAGTGCCGGGCGGGACTCAGTACAGAGGCAATGTGTTCAGCAACGGCTGGTCTATTACAGGAGGCTCTAATGACACGCTCAACAACGTTGAATGCGTCAACATCGCAGCCCCGACCGCAGGCATTTACACCATCCGGGTGACAGGTGCATCGATCGCCCTGGGGCTGCAGAACTTCGCGATGGTGGCTTCGGGCGACCTGGTTGAGGGGTACGGGAACGTGTTCATGGACAGGACTGTGTACGACGAAATGGACACAATCTCCGTTGACGTGGAGGACACGAACAATTCGGCAGGAAGCGTCAGCGTGACCGTGACCACGAGCAGCGGCGACAGCGAGACAGTATCCGTTCCCGGAACCGGCACCGACTCGGGCCTCTTCAGGGGCGGGACAATAGCCACCGAATTGGGGGTTATCGCCACGGGCGACGGTGCACTCCAGGTGTTCCACGGAGATGTTGTCACCGCGACCTACGCAGATTCCAGCCCGGCCCACGATTCCCATGCCTACGCCAACGTGGACTTCAGGGGGCCTGTCATCACCAATGTGTATGCGGACGGCATCCTGCCGACCGCGGCAGTCATCCACTGGGACACCAACGAAAATGCGAACTCCGTGGTTTATTACGGGAGCACGACATCGCTGGGTTCTACCTCAACCGTAACAGCACTGGCGATCAACCATAAAGTTGTCCTGAAGGATTTGGCTCCCGGCACGATTTACTTTTACGATGTCGAATCGAGGGACAGCAGAGGACGTTCGGTGCGGGATGACAATGGGGGTGAGCATTACGTGTTTTCCACTGGCAGCGCCGGGGCTGGAGGCAACCTTGTATTGCTTGTAGATGACGATGACGGCACCACCTCACCGCTTTCCGGTACGCCCTTCGAATTGGATTGGATGAACAACCTGAACTCTTACGGCTGGACTTACACGCACTGGGACTTCAAGGTATACGGAACACCCAGCCTGGCTGATATGAACTCCCACACGATGGTCGTATGGTTCGTGGCAGAGGGATACCCCCAGATCGGAGCATCTGACAGGGCCGTTCTCGGAGAATATCTTGACCAAGCCGTGACCCCCATGGGCACGCGCCCGATGCTGTTCCTGAGCGGCCAGGATATAGGCTGGGATATGTGTGATGCCGTAGGAACAGACAGAAATGTTGCATGGTTCCAGATGTACACAAAAACACAGTATATGCGGGACGATGCCGATGGTGGCGGAGGTACTGAAGTAGGGAGTTTCCAGGTGGAGAATGTCGGCCACCCGCTCAGCATGGGCCTGGCCGATATCGACCTTGAGGTCGAGGCGTATGAATACCCAGTGATGGGCTACAGGTTCTGGCCGGATGACCTAACTCTGCTCACCGGCGGAACCGAGACTTTCGACTACAGCGCCCATGCGGGCGGCGGGAACTGCGCGGGCGCATCCCAGAGTGGCGGAGGAACCGGAGGCCAGGCCAGGATAGTATATCACGGTTTCAGCCACGACATGATATCATCGACCAATGTCGGCACAGCCGACTATAACCCAGAGGTCCCACAGATTGATAACGAGAGGTCCAGAATGCTCGACCAGATCATACAGTGGCTCCTGGGAGGCAATCATCCGACCATCGGCCTCACTTACCCCACTGGCGGTGAGTCCGAGTCCGGAAACATATCAATCTCATGGCAGGTGACTGGGGCCAACAGCATCGATGTGTATTACAGCGCCAACGGAGGGCAGGCGTGGACCCCGCTGGTCACCGGCCTCGCTGGCGCAGCCACCAGTTACACCTGGAATGCGGGCAACATGCTCACTGGAAACAACTACAGGGTGAAGATTGTGGCGTACAGCGTGGCGACATATGCAACGCTTACGGACTACAGCGAATCCGGGGTGTTCAGCATATCTGGCGTGGACTATTTAGGGCCGAAATGTGTCGCGGGCAGCGTGACGGCTGATAAGGAACCGACCATAAAGGGCGACACAATGTGGTTCAATGCAACAGTCACGGATGATGGCAGGGGCCAATCCAATATGAATGCAGCAGAATTCTTTATCGACATGACCGGTGCAAATGGCACAGGTACTGCAATGACCGCCACCGATGGCATCTACAACAGCATAACGGAGGCAGTTATCGCGACATACACAGGCTCAGGCAGCCTTTCTTCAGGCCCACATACTTTGTTCGTACATGGTAAGGATGCCTGCGAGAATTGGGGACCATTCGCATCGACAACATTCCATATCATTGCGACGACACCGATGGCAACAGCCACAGGGCCGATAGGCGGTCCATATAACGTTGTGGCAGTGACCATCACCTACACATATGCCAACAGCCCAACCTCAGTCAACCTCTATTACACAACCAACAGCGGAACCACCTGGACATTCGCAGGCAACGATGCCGATGTGGACGGCTCTTACGATTACACAATCATGAGTGGCTCGGGCTCCTATGGATGGATAGCATCAGCAGTTGGCTCTGGCTCTGACGAACCAAGCCCACCTGCGACTGGATTCGTGCCGGAAGCGGCACTCTACATCTTGGACCTGGCACCTCCCGAAGCGCCAACATCGTTGACTGTTCATCACTTTGGCTGGCATACTATGTCAGGAAGCGAGACGCTGACAACCGCAGACACGACAGCTGCAGGCGGACCCCACAATGTGTGGTTTACTATCGTTGACTCCAACGCAGATTCTGAACTCACGATGCCGAACAGTGTGGTAGAGTTCACGGACTTATACTACACCAATGCAGCAACCTCTAACGATGTCCGAGCAGGACCGAGCTCACAGCCGCCTCTTAGCGACGAAGAGTTCGTGAAGTGCCAATTCGCTACGGCGGTTGATCCCGATTTGGTGACCCAGATCAACCTCACCTTCGAGGGATACTTCAGCGGAGCATGCACAGCCACGATATACGCTTATAATATCGCCAGCTCAGTGTGGAATATCATAGGAAGCACTCAGGCATTCGTCACGGGTTCGGACAGTGTGATGACCCGAACTATAACCTCCAGCCCGGGAGATTACATATCCGGCGGGTACATACTCTGGGGAATCTATGACGAGACATCCAGGCAGAGTGCAAGCGTTGACTACCTTGAAGTGACCATCGAGTACAGCACCATTATCGGTACATTGAACGACAATACACTAAACTGGACCCATGACGGAACCGGTGTCAATTTATTCAATATATACCGGGCAAGCACACAATTCGGCGCGTACTCATTCATCGACACAGTCCCGTTGGGAACCAACACCTACTGCGACATTGGCATGGGCCAGGCAGATTCAACTGTCTGGTGGTACAAAGTGAGAGCGGAAGACGCGTTCGGCAATGAGGAAGAGAACGACAACGCAATATCGGAGCCATTTCCGCCACCGCCCTATGAAATTGACCTGACAGGAAAACCAGCAAACAGCTGGGTATTCATATCGTTCCCGATAGAGATATCGGGTAACATTCAGGATGTACTTAACGATGCAACTGTCGGTGACGGGCTGACTGCCTGGACGGTTGCGAAATGGTACAATCCGCAGACGCCAGCAGACCCGTGGAAATCCTACAGGGTCGGCGGAACCGCGAACGACATGCCCACAATTACCAATGCCATGGGCATATGGCTCTGGATAACCGCGAACGGCGGGGACCAGAGGCTGACCACGGGTCTGGGTTGCAACACACCTATCGAACCAGTGAACATCAATCTCTATGCCGGTTGGAACATGGTTGGTTATCCATCTCTGACCGAGCGCAGCGTGGGGGATGCCTTCTGGGGAACCGGCGCGGACCGCGTGGAGGTATTCGACCCTGCATTACCTTACATCATAGAGGCAGGCCCGGACTATATCATGAAACCCGGAGAAGGATTTTGGGTGCATGTGATGGCCGATACAGTCTGGACCGTCGACTGGTGAAATCGTCGGCATTGAATGCGATTCCCAACAATCAATAGCGAAGCATCCCCACCCGACAACAGTCTATTGGCATTTCGAGGGTTGTGGCAGTATAGAACGATGTCCTGGCAACTGGTGGATTCGCCAACAATGACCCGACAACACGAGAATCCGCTGTGGGTAGTCAAACAATACCATATTCTCCCACTGCGTTGGCCGTAATCGGCAATTAAGTAGCGATGAGATTACGGCGCTTCAGCGGCTTGGCCAGATGCCGCATCGCCCCGGCCGGCGGCTCGTACCAGCCCGGCTCCAGATTTCGCTTGACCTGTGAGTATTCCGCATCCCGGGACTTGGCCCCGCACCTGGCGCATCTGTAACCCTGCCCCTTCCCATAAGACTTCATGCGCTTTTTACATTCTGGGCATATTGGGTTGGCGGTTTTTTCTGTCACATTGGCAAGTTTTTCTATGCACAGTTTCTCGACATTGATAGTGGGCGGTGATTCCCTCACCGCGCCTTGGACTGTGATTATGTCTCCGGGACGGAGCTGATATCCAATTTGCCGGAAAGACTTGGCCGGCTCGTAGATAGTGCAATCAACCGCTTTTCGCCCGTTGGTTATGGGGAAAATCAGGTGCCCGCCCTCGATGATTCGGGGCATACCGGCGACAGTTCCGCGAACCCTGGCCGATGTGAAGGGCCGCAGATTGGAAACACTTGCATCGATTATGTGGTCATCGGTCCCTTGGTTTGTGAGAAATATGAGCCAGCGGTCGACTTTCTCGGATTTCACAGTCTCCATTGCGGCGCGCAGATAACCTGGCGCATCCCCCCGGATACCGAATAAAATCGGGCAGGGGGATGCGGGCGCGAAGACCACGTGTTTCTCTTCGTAATCGTAATTGTTGAAGGTGCCTGTGAACTTCTTATCCATCTTTATGACGCTTGCCTCATCGACCGTTCTGGGTGTGCCCCATTTCTTCGGCTCGCGGTAGGCAATTAGTTCGTATGTGCGGTCATGAGGGCGCCAGGCCATGGCCGAGACTGCGCCGATTAAGCCGCGTTTGTTCTTCCAGCCCTTGCTGAAATCAGGATTTGCGGCTTTAAGATGCGGCTTCAGTTCGACCACGTCGCGAACCGCTTTCCAGTAAAGGTCGGCGGGTGGTTTTCGAAGCGACATTGCGACACCGGGATTGGTCTTGGGGTCCTCGAACCTAGCGAGGCGCTCGACCAAGGCGCAGGCGCGTTCAAAATATGCCTTATTCGGTCTTGCCGGGGTGCCTGTTTCATAGCAGAGAATGTCGCGGCCGTCAATCCGGCCGATGACGGTCGGTTTGCCTATCCCTTTCCCAAATCG
>JAQVMG010000112.1 GCA_028703755.1 Thermoplasmata archaeon
AAGCTGATCACTGTCCCGAGGGAGGCCCCAGTTAGCTCAATTCATCTGGAAAACATGCTGAAACTCTCCAGGGAAGGCGTAGTGATACTTCCCGCATCTCCCGGATTCTACGGCTGCCCCCAGACCGCCACGGACCTTGTGGACTTTATAGTGGGGAGAATCATGGACCAGCTTGGGCTGGAAAATGATATCTATTCCCGATGGGCTGAATAATCAGCCGATCGCGCAGATGAGTTCCATGAACAGTGCCTCAACATTCTCTCCGGTCATGGCACTCGTCCTGTATCCGCTGTATCCGGCCTTGTGAAGCGCCTCGCAGTTGTCCGGTCCTGCCAGGTCAGATTTGTTGCCGGCCACAATAACCGGGATATCTCCCATCTTATCTCTGATGACTTGGTGCCATTGGAGAACCGAATCAAAACTAATCTGCCTGCTCAGGTCGCATACAAGAATTGCACCGTCCGCGCCGGCTGTGTATGCCGGATGGAGTTTGAGTGTGTGGCCGGCCACATCCCAGATTACCAGCGACACGGTTTTTCCGCCGGCTTCGACTTTTTTCTTGTGCGGTACCGCACCGGAGGTTGGCCTGTAATCATTGACGAAAGTCCCTCTGACAAAACGCTGGACCAGGGCTGTTTTTCCCACCCCCGAATCGCCGAGGACGACAATCTTCTTCTCGCCGCCGTTCAATGTTATTTTCCCTTTCCTAGCCTAATTGTACATGGAATGGAAATTATTTAACAATATGGGGGGCTTTGTGCAATAATGTTAAGTAATTATTTACAGAAAGAACTTTTCGCTAATCTTTTGCGCATCCTCTGCCACTTTCTTCTCATCCATTGTGAGGATGCGGCTATCTTTCATTGCCATTTTCCCGCCAACGACAGTATGGCGGACGCAGTCGCTCTGGCATGAATACACAAGATTCGAAACTATGTTCTGCGGATAAGTTGGAACCATGGCAGGGTGCTTCAGGTCTATTACGGCCAAGTCGGCAATCTTCCCTGGCTCAATGCTGCCCAGTCTGTCACCCATCTTCAGGGCATTCGCGCCTTCGACAGTTGCCATATCGAAAACCCTCTGGGCGGTCATGACCGTGGCGTCTAGCCGCTGAACCTTGTGAAGCAAAGCGCATGTCTTCATCTCGCCCCACATATCCAGCCGATTCTGTGAAGAGCATCCGTCCGTTCCCAGGCCGACTGAAATTCCAGCGGACTGCATCTCGGGAACAGGGGCCTCAAATCCGCTTGCCAGTTTCATGTTGGATACCGGGCAGTGCGCCGCGCTTACCCCGCGCTCGGCCATCCGTCTTATCTCACCCATGGTAAGCCAGGCGCAATGGGCTGCCAGCACCCTGTCGCACAGGAATCCTATACCGTAAAGCCAATCCCCGGGCCGATTGCCGGTGCTGGCCTGATGGTCATAGACCTCCTTCCTGGTTTCTGACAGATGAATGTGAAGCAATGTATCTTTGGCGATGGCAAGTTCCTTTGCCTTCATCAGTGTCTCCTCGGAACAGACATAGACCCCCTGCAGAGCCACTAGCGGGTGGATCCGGTCCTTTCCGGAATGCTCGCTGATGAACCTCTCGCAGTTCGTCAGCGGGCTTCCCTTCTGGGTTGTGAATTTTTCATCCAACACGACCCATCCGAGAAAACCCCTGATACCCGAGTCCTTTACCGCTCCGGCAATGATGTCCTGGCCGTAATACATATCGACGAAAGAAGTGCAACCTGATCTGAGCATCTCGATGGCCCCCAGTTCTGCGCCGGCACGTATGTCCTCGGCGGTTCTCTGGGCATCGACCTTGAATGTCTTGTTCAGGAATCCTTCCAGATTTACATCGTCGGCAATGCCGCGCATCAGAGTCATTGAAATGTGCGTGTGGGCATTTATGAGTCCGGGAATCACTGCGCAGCCCTTGGCATCGATGACCTCATCGGCTTTGCCAACCTTACCTATCTGGCTGATGAGCCCGTTCTCTATCAGAACGTCTGCTTTTAGAATCTCACGTTTGGGGTTCTGGGTGACCACCCAACCGCCTTTCAGTGCAAGGCTTTCGGAGCTCATGATTATGGCATGACTTGAACGTATTTAATCATGATGGATGAATCTGGAATATGTTAGGTTTTTGAAGTGCCGGTAATCAGGAATAGTGATTTGTTTGGCCTTATGCCAGGTAATATTAGAATGCGTTTCGTATCCCTAAACCGCAAAGCATCTCACCCGACAACGATACATTTGCAATACAAGGGTTCGCAACAGTAAAAAACGATGTCCGGCAATCAGTGGATTCGGGAACGATTTCCCAGCAGAAATGAGAATCCGCTTTGGGTAATCGTTTTGATAATGTATTCTCCCATCCGTTGACCGGTAATCCGCGTATTCACAACGAAGAGATTACCGGGTTAAACAGGGAGTGGGTGCTCGAAATAGTCCGCTTTAACGTCCTCGCCGGTGATGTCCAGGTAAATCTGCGTGGTCGTCAGCGAGGAATGGCCCAGCATCTTCTGTACCGTCCTGAGGTTCATGCCCGATTTGAGACAGTGCACCGCGAACGAGTGCCTTAGCATGTGCGGATGGACGCGCTGTTCAAGCCCCGCCGCCTTTCCGTACTCGTCGACCAGCCGCTCCACCTGTCTTGAGGAAAGGCGCTCGTTCCTCTCGGATAAAATCAGAAATCCGGAGGTCGCGTCCTCGATGAAATACTCAATCATGTCCAGGGTCAGTTTGTCCACCGGGATGAGCCTGTCCTTGTTGCCCTTGCCGCCCCTGACCGTGAGCGATGCGCCGCCGAAGTCGATGTCCTCTATCTTCAGGCCCGTGAGCTCCGAAACCCTCAGCCCGCATCTGTACAGCATGCGCAGTATCAGCCTGTCGCGGAGCTTCTCCCTGCTGGGGGCTTCTAAAAGTTTCCTGACCTCACGTTCCTTGAGGTACTTCGGCAGTTTCTTGGCCAAGTGCATCCCGTCTGCTACATATATCGCCTATCTTATATTTAAATAGTGGTACTGCGGGCGCCTGAATCGGAAGCCCGGGATTTTTCCTATCGGTATCTTTTAATATCTTTCCGCTGTATTATAGGTTGGAACCATGAAAGTCAGAAGCGGGCATATTGTGTTTGACAAAGGCGTAAAGTACAGGGACCTAGTGCCAATCTACAAAGACCTGTTCATGAAATTTCTCAGGGAAACAGGCCAGCTTCCGGAGGAGGAAGAGGTCACCACCATGCTCATCACGGAGAACCTGATGGACCTGGAGAAGGGCAAGAAGCCCGAGGGATACAACCGCCAGGGCCGGATGCGCCTGATATTCCCGATTCTCCAGAAGCCGACCCAGCCTATCGAATTTTACATCTACGGGCATTACCATTCGGCGAAGAGCCTAGAGGTCGCCCGGGTCACCGAGTCAATGAGCCAGTTCCTAAAGAACAAGGGCTACCCCAACGAGGTTGACTGGGACAATATGCTGATACATAAGTACAAAAAATGATGAAGCGTCAACATTTTTTGACATTATCGTTCTGATTTGTTACGAAGGCATTCTGCAATCTGCATGCCCCGCCTGTACGAGGATTGTAGCTGGTTGGCATTATATTAGCATCAATCCGAGCAAGCCGAATTGCACACAATTCGGCGCTGAGGGCGGGGTTTCATTTACATGTCGTTTTGAGTGCGCTTGAAATGTCGCCTGGAGCAATCACGTCTTCTATTCTGGGAAACCTCGGGCGTAAGCCCGGGGAGGTCAAATCGGTAGGGCCAACCACGGCCACGCAGACCCTCCGTGGAGGGGATGCGGCCGGGGGAGCATTGCTGGTTATGCAATGCGAAATTTGATTGTTTGGTTTATCTGGTGAGGTCAGTTCCATCTTATTCCGATTTGCGAGCCCCGGAGTTGGCCGGGACGATTTTGCTGCGAGAATGCAATGCGAAGTTAGAGCGAGACGTCTCAGTGTCAGAGATCCTAGCTCCAGCAAACAGACTCTGATTGGATACAGCTGGCAGTCGCTAGTTTGCTGGTTCGGTCGAATTTCTCTGCATGAATTGCGATATACGAAATTCGGCTTCCCAGTGAACAGACTTCGTTATCATTTGTTGGCAATCGCTAGTTCACTGGCTGTGACGAGTTTGTTCCTATCATATTAGAATCGATACACAAACTCGTCCAGGTTTTTTTGTTTTTCGAGTAAATGTGTTTTTGCTGACTCGATAAACAAAAAAACAGGGCCCGGACCGGGATTTGAACCCGGCACAGAGGATCCACAGTCCCATATGTTACCAGGCTACACTACCCAGGCCATTGTGCAATCATAGCAAAATGCAATGGTGTATAAAATTATTGTCAATGGGTTGCCTATGAGAAACCTAATTATCCGACATCGCGATTCCAACCCATGCGCAAGTCCGACCTGGCCATAATCATCGCGGTCATTGCCGTCTCCTTTTCATCCATATTTGTACGTTGGAGCGACGTGGAGCCGTTGGCCATCGCCTTTTACCGACTCCTCTTCACAACGCTTCTTCTGCTCCCCTTCGTTCTCATGAACCGGGGCGCTGAGATAAAGGCCTTGGACAAAAAGAACCTCGGCCTGATGCTTGCCATCGGCCTCGTCCTCAGCTTCCACTTCTCGATGTGGATAACTTCTCTGGAACTCACTTCGGTAGCCAGCTCTGTCATCCTCGTCACTGCCCACCCCATACTTGTGGGCACTGTGTCTCATTTCTTTTTCAGGGACAGGCTGTCGCGGCTGAATTTCTTCGGGATCTTCGTTGCCATTAGCGGCGTTATCGTCCTCACTCTGGGCGATTTCTCCGGCGGAGGAGAATCAGGCGAACGGACCCTGGGCAACATACTGGCTTTCCTCGGAGGTGTATGCGCCGGGTTATACATCCTGGGCGGCAGGACTGTCCGGAAAAGCGTTTCCGTGGTTTCTTATGCCTTCCTTGTCTATCTCTTCTGCACGATATTTCTTTTCATCCAGTGCCTTGCCACATCCACAAAGATTTTCCCGTTGCCGGCCAATGAGTATTACCTTTTCCTGCTGATGGCCCTTGTCCCCGGGATCCTTGGTCATACTCTGTACAACTGGTCCCTG
>JAQVMG010000113.1 GCA_028703755.1 Thermoplasmata archaeon
ACCCATGCCTTCTGGGGCTTCGGAGGTTCAGGAACCCGGACAAGCTCAATTTCCGGTTCCGGCTCTCTGACAATAACCTCTTCAGGCAACTCAGGCTTTATTTGCTCGGGCTCAGGTTCCGGTTCGATGTCTGGCTCGGGTTCTTTTCCGAGCGACCCTCCGCATGTCCCGCAGACGGTTGTACCTGGCGGCGACGGACTGCCGCATATCGGACAGACAATGGAACCGTCTTCATCCGTTTTTTCAATCGGGGCGACGGCTGGCTCTGCGCGCGTGGTTTCAACATGAGGCGGTTCAGCGTGCCCTGTTTCCTTTTTCTTACTGAAAAATCCCTCTTTCTTGGTCTCTGCGAGAGCGCCGGTCATGCCGATGCCTTCGTCAAAGCCCTGACCGGGCTCCTCGTCCTCCTTCTTCTTTTTCTTAAAGAGAGCCATTGTCTTCCTGCCCCGTTAACCTAGCTGAATATAAGTTCAAGCACATAATATCCCTATCCAAATATATAGTTTTAGGTTAGCTGCGCAGTGTTCGGGACATAGCGAATTCCTTATTTCGCAAGGCAACTGGGTGATAGGGGTTGAGCCTGAGAACTTCTTCATAGCACACTATGGCCTCGTCGAATTTTCCCTGGGACTGGAGTGCTGCCGCTTTATTCAACCAAACCCCAACATCATACGGGTCGATGGTCAGGGCTTTGTTGTATGCATCAAGCGCAGCATCATTCATGCCCATGACGCGGTAAGTTACGCCCATGTTGGACCATATCCCCGAGTCGGTTGGGTTGATTTTGAGCGCCTTCTTGTAGCATTCCAGAGCTTCATCCGCCCTGCCCAGCGTCCGAAGGGCTATGCCCTTGTTCGAAAGCAGGTCCGGGTCGTTGGGATTGTATGTCATGGCTTTGTCATAACAGTAGAGAGCCTCGCCAAGCAATCCAATCCTGTGGAGCGAGACACCCTTGTTGAACCATGCCCAGGAATCATTCGGGTTGCTCTCCAGCGCCTTGTCGAAGCACTCGATTGCCTGCTCGCTCTTCCCCATTTTCTCCAGGGCCACGCCTCTGTTGAACCATGAATCGTCCTGCGGCCGGTTCTCGAAATCGTAGGCCACGGGTTTCGGCGGTGGCGGGGGCTCCCTCTTCGTTTCCTCCTCCTCCGGCGGCTTTACCCGCAGCTTGCCCGAGACCTTCGCCTCCCTCTGGGGTATCGGCTTTTCTTCTGTCGTCAGGGCGGGCTTGTGCGATTCAGCCGAGAACTGATATCCGCAGATGTCGCAGGAATCCACATTGGTATGCCACATTGCGCCGCACTCCGGGCATTCGACCTTGTTTCCGGTAAGAATGTAATTTCTTACATCCTTAACCTGGTCAAATTTCTTTGACAGGGCTTTGGAAATCTCAGGCGTTACTGAATCGGGATTGATGGGCACCATGAGGGTGCAGGTCGCCTTGTTCGCGCATTTTCCGAGGTTGGCGAGGAATTTCTCGACCTCCTTGTAGCCGTTCTCGAGGATTAGATAACCCAGGTCATCGATGAGAATCACGCATTCTTTGTTCTCGTCAGAAAACGCCTTCACCCTGCTCCATATCTCGGTGTTGAGGCCCTTCGGGTCGAGCGCGTTCTCAACGCCTTCCATGTCGGTGATCCAGATTATGTCAGCGTTCTTCAGGCCATATTCCTTGAAAAGTTTCCTGGGCAGCGTTGTGGTGATGCAGAGCCCCTTGACGCCTGTCTTCAGGAATTCTGCGAACAGCTCGTATGTGAAATTGGTTCTGGCCTCATAGATCAGATGGTTCAGTCCCTTCTCCAGCACATGGTCACATCCTTATCTTGTGTTGCGTTTCTCCAGCTCCTTCACCGCTATCTCCCGGTTCCGCTGTGCCAATTTTCTGCCCGGGTCGATGGCCAGAGCCTTGTCGTAGCATTCTATTGCTTCCTTCAGGAGCCCCATGCTCCCCAGTACCACACCTTTGTTGCTCCACACGCCTGCATCCCTAGGGTTAATGTCGATGGCCTTGTCGTAGCATTCGATGGCCTCCTTCACGCGCCCGACGCTTCTGAGGGCTATGCCCAGGTTGCTCCACAGTGCGGAGTCTCCCGGGTTGATTCCAAGCCCTTTGTAATATGATTCGATGGCTTCTTCTGTCCTGCCCAGGCTCCTCAGGGCTATTCCCCGGTTGCCCCATACTTCGGAGTCCATGGGGTTCACCTGTGTTGCCCGGTCATAGCAAACCAGGGCATCTCCCACCCGGCCGAGCATCTGAAGCACGACAGCCTTGTTGAACAGTGACTGGAAATGGTTCGGGTCGATCAACAGGGCTTCATCGTAGGCCTTCAGCGCGTCTTCGTACTTCCTGTTCCGGCCGGCAGCAATTCCGATGTTGTACTTCTCCTGGCTCTGCCTTCTCTCGACATCGGTGAGTCTCTTCTTGCTGCCTTTTTTCATATGGGGCTCAAGAGCTTTGTTGATGCCCAGGGCAAGCTCGTCCAGAGCCTTCCTGGTGCCCCTCAGCTTGCTGACATCCCCGCTGTATTCCCTGAATACGCCTTCATATTCCTTCTCGATGCCGGAGATGTTATCCTTTAGAACCCTCTTGATATCATTCATGATCTTGTGGATGTACTCCTCGGCTTTGCCTGAGAAAACAATTGCCTCTGAAACATATTCGCCGTCTGCAATCAGGATGATGTAACCTTTGACGTCCATCCTGCTGAAATCCGAGACCTGGTCGCTGGCAAAAGAATTCTTGATGAAATCCATGATGGCCTGGAACATGCCTCCGATAAGGTCCGGGTCGATGAGGTCCTGCTCGCGCCATGTCCTTCGGTGGATGAGCGTTCCGGTGTTCCTGTGGATGAGGTATATATCCTCTATCTCCAGATCAAGCTCCTCTTCCGCCGGAGCGGCGGCAGGCGATTCCGGAGGTGCGTGTATCCTGAGGCTGGCGGAAGACACCGGCTGAGGCGCTGGGATGTGCTGTTGCACCTGGGGTGCCGGAGCCGCCTGCGGTGCTGCTGCAGGCGCCGAAGGTCCCAGTGTCGAATCCAATTCGCTGGGAGTCCCGATCCTGTCAAAATCCTTTTCCAGCATCGCGACAGTTTCCTTGGAGAACGAATCCTTGTTGATGACGACCATTATCGTCGCGTCGTTCATGGATGTCATATCGTTGATGCGCTTCAGGAACTTTCTGACCTTGTCGTAATCGTTCTCGAGGGAAAGATAAGCCATGCCGTCAAGCAGGAAAACAGGCTCTCCGCCGCCCTTTATGAACTTGTTTATGACCCTGGTGATCTCAAAATCCAGCCTTGTGGGGCTGAGTGTGTCTTTATCTCCTGTCGAGTCGGAAAGCCAGTGTACCTGGGCTTTGTCCATTCCGTACATCTTCTTGAGCTTCTGCGGATACAGGGTTGTAATGCACAGGCCCGGAGAACCGGAGCTGACCAGCTCGTTGAACATCTTGAATGCAATATCCGATTTTTCTTCGTATATCAGGTAGTTGAAGCCCTTGTCTATCGCCGTTCCGCCCCCATATGTGTAATTCCAGCATCACATGATACTCTATTGCTTTTTATATTTTCGCTTGACGAAGGCGGGTTGTGCCTAAAGTTAAACAATTAGGAAAGAATGAAATGCCAATATCCTTGGCGGGCAAGCCCGCCTCGGACACTGGACGAATTTACAGTGCCATATTGTGTTAAATTCGAACGTGTCGACAAAATAATTCGAAGCAATACCATTTCATTTTTTGTCGATAGGACGAATTTCATCCGGCTAATCAATAAATGCCAATATCCTCGGCGGGCAAGCCCGCCTCGGACACTGGACGAATTTATAACATAAAAAGATGAAATTCGTCCGTGTGCATACCTTTCGCTTAGCTGTATATGATTGGATTACGCGAAAGGAATGTTGCTGAATGGAATATGTTGGCAGCTTGATTAATAAAAATATGCAGGGATCCGGATTTTCTCGAAGGGCTTTGCCAATATCGCATCGAACAAGTTCGATGCGGTCACGGACGAGAAATGCAACAAAATGCTGCGAACCGTTTCTCGTCCTGACTCGGCCAGCTTTGCCAGCGATACGGTATTGACGCCGGCCTTCGTTCGAACCGGAGAACCACTAAGGACTAGACCCTGAATCTAGCGCCGTAGACCAGGCTTGGCTATCCCTGCATTTTTGTTCTCGGGTACAACCGCCAAGCGGCTGCGGTTTAAAACTCTTTCTGAATGAGTTACCGATAATACTGCTGCGGCGGCTGTCTGACACGCCTGATTTTACCGGCCAATCCGAACCCCGAGATGGCAATCATCAGCCCTGCGCTCATGGACATGAACCCGCCCAGATACATCTGCCAATAGCCCTGGTCAAATGCATTTTCCGATGAGAAATAGAAAATATCCTGAATGTCTTCGCCAGATTCAGAGGCGAGGTGGAATGCGAACACCAGCGGGATGATAAGAACGAATATGCCGAGAATGCCGGTGACATACCCCAAGCCCTTGTTCTGGATGGCATAGCCGATTGATGCCGTCAGTATGGCAATGATTCCGAAAACAGGGATCAGGTAAGCGTACATGAATTCGTTCGGCGCCCCATCCAGGAAATCCATCATTGAGACGAGATTGCTGTCATTCAGATAGACTTCGAAAAACAGCATGAACGTCGCAATCAAAGCAATCACTCCGCCGATGATGGCACCAATCATCGAGCCGATTCCGACCATCCTTCGGGGCCTCGGAGCGGCATATGGCTGCTGATACTGTGGCGGCGGTGCCTGGTACTGCGGCGGTGGCTGCCTGTACTGCGGCTGGGGTTGGTAGGCCGGCTGTGGTGGCGGTTGGTATTGCTGCTGATACTGCGGCGGCTGTTGGTATGCCGGTTGCTGCGGCGGGGGTTGCTGGTACTGTGGTGGCGGCTGCTGATAAGTTGGCTGCTGCCTTGGCTCCTCGCTGACTATGCGCGGGGCTGACTGCGCCTGTTCTCCGGCCGACCATGTCATCCCACAGCTGGGACATTCGGTCGCGCCATTGCCGACAATCTCCTTGCAGTACGGACAGAAAGGCATTTTTA
>JAQVMG010000114.1 GCA_028703755.1 Thermoplasmata archaeon
CCGGCAGCCCCGACCGCGCTCTCGGTAGATTGGTGGGGCTCGGTTTCCGGAACCGCTACCTACACCTACACAGGGGTAACCCAGGCTTCCACAAATCACACTGCCTGGTTCTGCGATGTTGATGACTCGACACCCGCCGAACTGACCACTCCGAACAGCCAGGTCGAGCTCACCGATGCGCAGTACGGGAACCTCGTGACTTCGGACAACGTCAGGGCAGCCTCTGTTGACCCCGGTGCGGGCGATGAGATATTTACGAAATCGTCCTTCACCATCAACCAGGTCTCGTCCTCAGTTACTGCGATCGACCTGACAGTGGAAATCCAGAGCAATCTGGCCAGCACCTTCTCCATATTTGCCTATGATTTCATCGGAGCCACTTGGGTGCAGGTAGGTGCGACAACAGCCAGCATCCCGGCGAACACCGATACGACGATTCTGCGGTCCATCACAACAGGTGCAGGCAATTATGTATCAACATCGAACGAGGTAAGGTGGGGCTGCTACCAGACAACCTCCACGGAGCTTGTTCGGGTGGATTATGCCATGATACAGGTAACCTACAGCCAGTACTCCGACCTGAATGACAACACCCTCAACTGGACGCTGTCGGCAGACGACGGCGCAGGGGCAGACGATGTTGCCCTTTACAACATCTACCGCGCCACCGCAGAGGCAGGGCCCTGGACAACCCTGATCGCATCAGTTCCGGCAGGCACAGAAACATACCTGGACGCCGGCCGGGGCCAGAGCGACGGCACCGTGTGGTGGTACGTCGTCAGGGCCGAGGACACATCCGGCAACGAGGAACTGAATGTCCTTGCAGTGCCCGAGCCAAGCGCGCCCACCGCATACTCTATCAACCTGGCAGGGAAACTCCCCAACAGCTGGGTGTTCGTCTCGTTCCCGTCTGGTCTCAGCGGAAATATCCAGGACATCCTGAACGATGCGACAGCCGGCGACGGACTGACGACCTGGGCCGTCGCAAAATGGTACAATCCCCAGGATCCTGCGGACCCGTGGAAATCCTACAGGGTCGGCGGCACCGCGAACGACATGCCCACACTGACAAATGCCATGGGCGTGTGGCTCTGGATAACCGCGAACGGCGGGGACCAGGCGCTCACACTGAGCAGTTATGTGTCGATCCCGGCAACTAACAACATCAACCTCTATGTCGGCTGGAACCTCGTTGGATACCCATCTATGACTGACAGGCTCGGTTCAACTCTCCCGAGCCAGGTTGACATGCTGTCGGTGTACAGTGCCTCGGCAGTCTACACGGACTACATCGGTGCGGCCATCGATCCTGTGACACTGCACCACGGCAACGCATACTTTATGCACGTAACAGCAAACACAGTGTGGACTGTTACGAACCCGTAGAACAGAATGAGGGCGCTGAAAGGCGCCCTCCTCCTTTTCAATTTTTCATGTGTGTTTTCAAGGAATTCTCATAAGCATTCTGAACTCTCTCGTTGAAGCATACCATCATAACTTTCCCGGGCTGAGAACCCGATTCAATATGTTCCATAATTTCCCTGACGGCAATATCCGCAGCCCTCTCCAACGGGAACCTGTATGCACCGGTGCTTATCGACGGGAAAGCAATCTCCCGGATTCCGTTCTCAGCGGCAAGTTTCATGGAATTGCGGTAACACTTGGCAAGGAGTTCATCCTCGCGATATCCGCCGCCCCTCCACACCGGCCCAACGGTGTGGATGACCCATTTGGCAGGAAGGCTGTATCCGCGTGTGATCTTGGCTTTTCCTGTCTCACACCCGTTCAGTTTGCGGCATTCCTCAAGAAGTTCCGGACCCGCCGCGGCATGTATCGCACCATCCACTCCTCCGCCGCCAAGCAGGGAATTGTTGGCCGCATTGACTATCGCTTCGGCATCCAGCTTGGTGATGTCGCCTAGGATTATCTCAAGCGGCATCCACGCACTTCCTCGCCCATTCGAGCGCGGCCTTTTTCTTTTGTTCCGGCTCCTCATCCAGAACATTCATCAGGTCAAGTTTTCCGATAACGGTGCACTCCCCAACCTGCGCCTCGAACTTTGCCATGGCATCCTTCGGCCCTCCGCCGTGGCAGATGAAAAGCGCAACCTTTTTTCTCTTCATAGGATATTTTACGAAAAAGCTCCTGAGCGCAGGGGCAAATGTGTAGACCCAGACCGGCGTTCCAATGAATATCACGTCATAATCCTCAGGTCTCTTCTCCAGGGGCTGGAGCACCGGCTCTTTCTTGGTCATGACCTGGCGGCCGCCCCAGACATACTTGCCGAAGCCTTTGGACTTCAGGTCTTTTACCGGTTTCAGTTCCTGGATGTCGGCGCCAAGCTCTTTGGCGATGGCTTCCGCGATATATCTGGTGTTCCCTTCGAATGAATAGTAGACGACCAATGTTTTCAGCATGCTCCCGGAAGGTCAGTGCGGATTGGCGATAAAGATTTTATTGTAGAGTTAGACGTCCTCAGATAATCAAAGCCCGTCCAAGGCCTCCAGCGCCTTCTTCTCCCAGAGCCTGATGCCCATGGCAGAGAATTGTTCATGGCTTTTTTGCAGGTTCTGCCTTGCCTCATCCAGTCTGCCCATTGCCTTCAAAAGCAATCCGTATTCGTAATAGGAGTAGAGCACGGCACTCCTATCGCTGCATTCGCCCAACAGCCGGATGCTCTTCACCAGCGCCTTCTCCGCCTTATCATGCTCGTTCATAGCCCTGTAAACCGTGCCCAGGACCCGTATGCATTTTCCCTTGGAGGAGTTGCTTTTAGCATTCTCCGCTATCGTTAACGCCCTTTTGGCACTGGAAAGTGCGCTTTCTGCATTGCCCGTCTCCAGGGATATCTGGGCGAGCCCGCACAGCGCAGTGGAGGCGCTAAGTTCCTTGCCAATCTCCTCTGCGATCGAAAGGCTTCGTGAATATGTATCCATTGCTTGGCTGAACTCGCCTTTGAATAGATGCAATTCGGCAATATTGATTAACGCGCTGACCAACCCCTGTCTATCCCCCATCCCCTCCCAAATCATGCGACTTTTTTCATACCTCTCCATGGCCTGTTCCAGCTCTCCGCGGGCAAAAAGGATCAAACCGATGGACAGGTTGGAATTGGCGATGCCCCATTTCTGCCCGAAACGCTCCTTCATGGCCAACGCCCTCCGGTGGCAGTCCAGGGCGAGATCGAACTCGCCTTTTAGGTAATATGCGGTTCCTAAGTTGCTCAGCGAGTTTGGCATCGTTGAAATGTCGCCCATCTTTTCTCTCATTTTCAGGCTTTCATTCAGGAAGTCGATGGCAAGGTCGAACTCATCTTTCTCGAAATACACCAGCGCGATGTTGTTCAGCGCGTTGGTTATGCCCACCAGGTCTCCCGTGCTTTTCGCAAACTCGTGGCTCTGCTGCAGATACTGCATGGCTTCATCATAATTACCCATCTTGAAATGGAGCGTACCTATCTGTTTCAGGGCGTTTGAAATCTCTCTGAGGTCGAAGCCAGTATCGGCGAAAACGCAATGTGCCTCCTCCAGCAGTTCCACCGCTTTCGCGCGGTCGCCCGTTCTTATATAGAGATCTCCCTCCAGCAAACGTATCTTTCCGTACTCGATGCCGTGGTCGTCTCCCATCAGTCCTGTTGCCTCGGCATACATTTTCAAAGCCGCGCCATAATCGCCCTTCTTGGAGGTTATCTCCCCGTCTTTTCTCAGCATCCTTGCCTTATCGGTGCGCTGCTCGTACTGTGCACCTGCCCCAACATAATTCGCGAGGGCCTCATCATGTCTGCCCAAAAGCGACTGCATGTCCCCCATCTTCTCCATCAATCGTGCGGATGAAAGAGCATCTGTCCTTTTTCCCGTCCTGCCCAGCGCAGATAGTGCTTGATTGTAAAGCTCCAGTGCCTGAAGCGGTGCGTACTCGCTCTCAGCTTTCTCTCCTGCTCTGGAGCAGTAATCGAATGCTTTTGCATGTTCGTTTGACATGAAGAAATGCCTTGCCAGTTCATACAATACCTCTGACTGCCTATCACAGAATTCGTACTCATAATACTCGCCGATTCTTTGATGATGGATGGCCTTCCATCTGTCGCCAATGCCCTGGTATATCGCGTCGCGGAATATCGCATGGCTGAATTCGGCCGCTCCGGAAGGCACGGTCAGGATGCCCGTGCGGCAAAGCCGCTCGATTGTTTGCTGGTTGTTTGCTGCCGCATCATAGGCCGTCAGGATGTTCACATCGAAACGGATGCCGATGCAAGATGCATATTCCAGGAGAGACATCACATCCGGTTCTATGCCCTCGAGCTTTCGGTTGACGAAGTCACCGACAGCAGTAGGTATAGCATAGTTCTCGCTGACGAGCGTATACTTTCCCCCGTTCTCCGCGATATGCCCATCCACACTCATATGTTTCAACAGTTCGGTTATGAAGAACGGATTTCCCGCGCAGTTCTCCGAGAGTATTATTATGAAATCAGTGGGGAAGTCATTTATCGGATACAAATCCCCAACAATTGTCGCCACGGCATCGGGAGCCAGCGCCCCGAGTGCGAGCTCGTTGATCAGACCCTCTGCCCTCATCCTCCCCAGCTGGGCAGACAGAAGAACGCTCTCATCCTGCCTCATCGTGCCAAGTATCATTATCCTTTCCGCGACGATATTCCTTGCCAGATAGTTAAGAACGAAAAGGGAAGAGTCGTCTGCCCAGTGAAGGTCCTCGAGCGTGACAAGGACCGCTCGCTGCTTGGAAAGTCCCTTGAGGATATTGAGTATCATGTCCGATATCCTGTTCCTCTCGTTCTCGAGCATGGCCCCGCTCAATTCCTGAGGCACCACGAATTTCATATCAGAGAGTGAAGATAGAATATCCAGAACCGGCCTCAAGGATTCCACATCCTCAGCCAAGGTCGCCAGCATTTCACCATG
>JAQVMG010000115.1 GCA_028703755.1 Thermoplasmata archaeon
GGCTCCAGGTCCGCAGGTCATTCTCGGTGTATGAAACGACGGTAGGCTTGCCGGTCGTCCCGGAAGATGCATGAAGCCTGTTTATCCTTTCCAGGGGAACCGCTCTTATGCCGTACGGATAATGGTCGCGAAGGTCGTCCTTCTTGGTGAACGGGACCTTTGCATAATCTTCCAGGTTGCGAATTTTGTCCGGGTCCACGCCCGCCTCCTTCATCCGTTTCTTGTACATCGGCACATTGTCATATGCGTAGCGCACCATCTTCTTGAGGCGTTCCAATTGCAGGCTCTGGAGTTTCTCCTTGCTTAACTTTTCAATCTCTGGGTCGAACACTTATTTACCCCCGGCAGGTCGGGAATAACTCATGAAGTTAAATGCTTTCGGTGAGCGTCCACTCCCCATCGGCAAGCTTCCAATTGCCTTTGGCATGGCTGCCCAGAATGTGCAACACACCCTCCCGGTATCTCTCCGGAATCAGTTCCGGATTCGAGGTTGCTGGGTAAATGTGAATGCCCTCGGCATGGGCCCGTTTATCTCCGTCCAGCCCTGCCAGGAATTTCGACTGCTCCAGCTCATCCGGGTCCAGCCGCAGCTTTGTGGCTGCCAGACGTTCCGGGAATGCCCCGACATCGGCCTTCCTGTAGCCCATTATCCGGGGATCTGCCAGATTGGCTTTCAGGAACAGCATCACGCCAAGGCACTTTGTGCATTTCCCGCACGGTACTATTTTCTCTTTATCAAAATGACATGAGTGGCAGGATCTCTGGTACTTGGAGGCTTCGGGATACCGTTTGGTCAGGATGCGTTCCACGATGAGGCCGGATATCGGCCTCAGCGCGCTCCACTGGCGCATTCCGGGGATGCGTTCGGCATACCACTCTTCCATCCGCAAGTCGAAATCCTGGTGCTGGTCATAGATACCGAAGTAATGCTTGATACCCGAGTAAGTCCACTCGCCTCTGGGGTCGTCAAACTCGGAGCCGATGAGCAGGTTGCCGATGCCCCGGTCCAGGAAGACCGGCAGGAGCTGGAACAGGTAAACAGGGAATATGCACAGGCGTATCGGATACGTATCTCCGGGGATATTGCGATGATTCTTCTTCACTATCTTCAGGTTGTCCAGCATGAAAAGGTAGAATCGGTCGACGTTGGTCCACACACGGCAGGTGTTGGGCTCGGTCTCGGAATGCCAGCGGTAGGCAGTCAGCGCAGTCCTCCAGTGACCGCCGCTCTCATTTACGTATATCGGATGAACGTCCGCCCCCAATTCCTTAAGCATAGAATAGGTTGTGAGCGCTTCCTTTCCGCCGCTCGAAAGGATGCCGCATTTTCCGGGTTCTGGTTTTTTTGACAGGGCGCTGTCCTTGGCGCTCCCCCGGGTTCTAACCTCTGCTCTGGGTTTTGCATTTTCCGGGTTGATTTCCTCCCCCTTCGGCAGATATTTTTCGATAAGGTGCTGCGTTCTTCTCCTGACCAGTTTATTCACGAAAATGTCCCTCGAGAAAATGTCCAGGAGGTCGCAGAGGAGCTTTTTATCCGCCCCCGAAATCGGAAATTCCAAATCAACGGAATTCGCAAAAAGACCGTAATTCATCACCGGCATGGCCATGGCCATCCGGTAAAGCGGCAAATGCCTTTCATCCGCTTTACTTTCATACCTGATTTTCAGTTCGAACTCGGCCCTATTTCCGCCGGGATGGGTGAGCGTTATCCTGGAAGAAACCGAGTTTCCGCGAAGTATGGGGTCGGAAACAGATATGGAATCCAGGCACAGAATGTCCAAATTCATCACCTTTTCTTGAGGTAGGGCCTGAGAGCATCCACAAGAATGTCCGCGCCCTGCGTCAGTGGGTCGCATGCCGGAAGTGCCACAGATTTCGAAATCCTGGCCACGGTTTTCGGGATGTCCTTTGCGGGGATGTCCTCGTGATTCACAGCGATGCCGATTACCGGTTTTTGGCTGATGAACTCCACAGCTTTTATCTGCGTCTTCAGGTCATGCATCTTGTAACCGGGAAAACCGTCATATTCTTTCCTGGCAGGTGTGTCCTGCATCAGGATCACGTCCGGCCGCCCAGCCGCAAGTATCTCGAAACCCCCGGGATAGGCCGGGTTCAGGAGGCTGCCCTGGCCCTCGATGACGATGATGTCGGGCTTGCTTTCCTTCCAGGCCGACCAGACAGCGTGCTCTATCTCGCCGCTGACGAAGTCGTTGATGAGCGAATCAAGGATTATTCCGTATCTGGCTCCCTGCATCCAGGCAGTCTGACCGGTGCCGATCATCTCGGCTTTGAAGCCAGCCTTTTCTAACGCTTCAACGAGTATCCAGGCGGTTGTCCTTTTCCCGGACGCGGAATCGGTGCCCAGCATCGCCACCTTGAGGGATTTTACTTCCTCTATCTTGCCGGAAAAGAAATGAAGCTCGGACCTCGGCGGCGTCTTCCTGACATCCCTGATGGCAAGCCCTTTCGAGGCAGCCAGTTTGGCAAGCGCAGGGTCATCCGAGAGGAAATCGTGCGCGCCGGAATCGACGTTCAGTCCAAGGTCAAGTGCCTTCGCGACTGCCTTCCGGGTCTCGGGACTGACTGCCCCGCCGTCAGGCGTGATCCCGTTCACAAAATATTTGGCCGGTTTTCCCATCGCCTTACAAGTATCAACCGCATCGGCCAGAGTGGCTGTGATCCGTATTCCAGATTCTTTTCCGTCCAGCACTGTGCCGGCATCCTTCCCGGCATGCCGCGAGTCAACGAGGGCAAGCACATCGTACCTCCGGGTTCTCCTCACAAGGCCGTGTGCGGTCTTTCCGTTGGTGGTGCCGAAGAATCCCTCGCAATAAACAATCGCATTGCCGTCAAGTGCCATCACGTCTTCCTCCCCGTGAGGATGACGACGTATCTGTCCCCGGGAAGGTGGCTCTCCCTGTGTTTCTCCATAAGCGCGATGAGACCGGCGGTCGAGGCCGGCAGGACATTCATGCCTTCCTTCTCCCTGATCAGCTTCGCGTACTGTAACATCTCCTTGTCAGTGGCATCGTCCGCCCAGCCCTTGGAAGAACGGATGGCATCCAGTGCAAGGTCGCCGTCTATCGAGTGCCAGTTTATGAGCGGTTCGTTGATTTCTGTCTCCTTGACCGCTTCCGGCTCCAGGTCCTGGCACCTGGGCAGGTTCTTCAGGAAAGCGTGAACTATCGGGTTCTTGCCGTAAGAGGAACCGGCCACGATCCTCGGTATCCTGGATGTCTTGCCTCTCCGGTACAGGCTTACGAAACCCCTGTATATTCCGGCCAGCGTCGTGCCGTTTGATACAGGCACCGCTACCGCATAAGGCGCATCCCTCAGTTCATCGTAAATCTCAAAAGCGATCTGCGCATATCCGCGAAGCTGGATTGGCGTGTTTATCCCGCCCGGATTGGCGTCGTACATGTCCTCCTTCTGTGCCATTTCCACGGAGATTTTCACGGAATCTTCATAATTCCCCGGAACCCTGCGGATGATGGCCCCCATTTCCTCCATTTCTTTAATCCGCTTTGTATGGAAAGTCTCGGGAATGTAAATGACGCATTTCAGGCCCGCCACGGAAGCAGCCAGGGCTATTGCCGCGCCGTAGTTTCCGCAGGTCGCGACAGTCATCGCTTCGTAGCCTCTGCGCAGGGCGTCCTGTGCCTGGGTGAAAGCTATTCTGTCCTTCTGGGTCCCAGTGGGATTGCCGCCGTCGAATTTCAGGTAAATCTGCCTTAGGCCTATCTCATGCTCGATGTTCCTGGCCCGGGCCATGTTCGTGTCGCCTATCTCGGAGTCCTTGATGTCCTCGAATGCCTCCAGGCGCACGTCCAGCGTTTTTGTGGGATCGGCAGCTACACTCCGTTGGTAATCAAGCTCGACCTGGATTGCCGGGTAATAAGATGAGGCTCCGTCCAGAAGCGAAAATGATTCAATGTCCTTCTGGATGATGTCTGTGTCTCTGCTTTTCTCTCCGTTCTTTTTTACCTTTGGCGCGTTGTTTTCATCTTGTCCGGGCATCTGTTTCTGTCCCTCGAGTTATGACGTAACGGCGGAGAAATAGGGAGCGGTTATATAATCGTTGCTTGACGGCAATCCGGTTACTGTTTTGTCTCGGCCGACCGCAGTCCGTATCTAGAATGCAATGCGAAGGATGAGCGAAAAGTATCAGTGTTAGAGCATCTAATGGTGTCGTCAAACAGACTATGCTGGAACTTGCTTATAATCGCTAGTTTGACGATGCAGACGAGCACTCTTTCGGGAGAGTGCGGGAGTCGTGTTCGTCGCACTTCTTTTTATTGTAGCGTTTTCGCCAATAGAGAAAAAAGAAGTGGGCCCATCCAGATTTGAACTGGAGATCTTCTCCATGTCAAGGAGACGTCCTTTGCAGTGCCGTCAGGGAATGATTCCCTGGCAACATAACCAACTAGACCATGAGCCCGTTGCGCAGGCTGATGAATGTCATAAAGTTGATATACTTTTCCTTGGCAATTTTTGCCAAACTATATATATTACAATTCCATTCATGAGAATGCGCACAGCGTGGGGGCATCATTTGGAAATACTGGATGCAGAATCCGCAGAGCGGATATATCGTGAATTGTACAAGACACTGGGAAAGGCAATCGGTCCTCAGATGGCCAGGAACATACTCAAGATTGGCGAGGGCGACTTCGATAAGGCTAACCCCTCGAAATCCCTGAAAAGCCTCAACACATCTCTCGTGACCGCCTTCGGAAAAGCAACTGCCCAGGTAATGGTCTCCACTTCTGTAAAAAGCTGTTTCGAAGGGGAGCGCGCCCAGCTCATATTGGGTGAACTGAGCAGGCTGGGCATACTGGGCGATTGAGATGAACGAACTCAGCAG
>JAQVMG010000116.1 GCA_028703755.1 Thermoplasmata archaeon
CGGGTCGACGACAAGCGCTCTGGCAATGGCCACTCTCTGCCTCTGGCCGCCGCTCAGTTCGTGCGGGAAGCGTTCCAGCAGGTCCTGCGGGTTCTTGAGGCCTGCGTCGTCGAGCGCTTTGACCACCGCATCCAGCCTTTCCTCGGGGTTCTGGTCGGCGGCATGCACAGTGAGGGGGTCCGCGACAGCCTGGAACACGGTGAACCTCGGGTTCAGGGATTCGTAGGGGTCCTGGAATATCATCTGCACGTTCTTTCTGAAGCCGCGGAGTTCCTTCTTCGGAATCTTGGCGATGTCCTTGTCTTTGAAGAGTATGCTTCCGTCTGTGGGGTCTTCCAGCCTGGCGATGCATCTTCCCGTCGTTGTCTTGCCGCATCCGGATTCTCCGACCAGGCCGAAGATTTCTCCCTGGTTTATGGTGAATGTTACGTCGTCGACAGCTTTGACGTATATCGGTTCCTTCCTGAAAGCCAGCAGTCCCTGCTTGATTTCGTAATATTTCCTGAGGTTCCGGATGTTCAGTATCGGCTCATTCATCAGAATTCACCTCCGCCCTGAACTTCCTTGGCAAAGTGGCATAACGACTGCTGTCCGCTGGGCAGCGTCACCATCTTGGGCTTCTCCTTTTTACAAATTTCCTTTGCGTACTTGCATCTCGGATGGAACCTGCAGCCGCTCGGCGGTTCCACAAGGCTGGGCGGATTGCCCGGTATGCTTGCCAGCCGCTTCCTCTCTCCCTTCAGGTTGGGGAATCCTCCGAACAGCGCTTTGGTGTAAGGGTTCGCGGAATGCTTGAACACGTCCTTGATGTTGCCGTATTCCATTATCCTGCCCGCGTACATGACGCATATCTTGTCAGCCACATTTGCCACGACCGAGACGTCGTGGGTGATGATTATCATAGCCATGTTGAATTTTTTCTGGATCTTCTCGATTTCTGCTAGGATGCGTCTCTGCATGATGACATCCAGAGCGGTCGTCGGTTCGTCGGCGATTATCAGGCTGGGGTTATGGACAAGGGCCATGGCAATCATCGCGCGCTGGCGCATTCCCCCGCTGTACTCGTGCGGGTAGTTGTCAATGCGGTCCTCGGGAATGCCCACGAGTTTGTAGAGCTCAATTACCCGATCCTCCGCTTCCTGTCTCGTGACCTTGTCATGGACCCTGATGGCCTCGATTATCTGCTCTCCGACCTTCTGAACCGGGTTGAAAGCATTCATAGCACCTTGGAAAATCATGGATATCTCCTTCCACCGAAGTTCCCTTATTGCCGGGAGATAGCCGTTCAGTGTGCCGTTCTTTTTCAGGCTGGGTGTCAGAATGTCCTTGCCTTTGAATATGACCTTTCCGCCCTTGACATGGGCGTTGTCCGGGAGGAGCTGAGATATGCCGTATCCGAGTGTGGTCTTGCCGCATCCGGATTCTCCGACCAGCCCAAGTGTTTCACCGCTATCAAGGGTGAAGTTGACGTCTTCGACCGCATACACCCAGCCTTCGCTAACCTTGAAATGCAGTGTCAGATTCTTAACTTCCAGCAGGGCCATGTTACCTCCTCCTCAGTCTCGGGTTGATTATCTCGTCAACCCCCCTGCCAAGCAGGTAGAATCCCAGTGACAGGATGGTTATGCACAGCCCGGGCGGCAGCAGCCACCACGGCGCTATGAGCGAATGGCCGCTGGTCTGGATGGTTGATAGCATATTGCCCCAGGAAATCGACTTCGGGTCGCCGAGAGCAAGGTAGCTGAGCGCGGCCTCGGTTAGGATGGCGCCTGCCACGAACAGCGTCATGTAAAGGAATGTGAACGGCAGGACATTCGGCGCTATGTGCTTCAGAATGATCTTGGTGTCGCTGGAGCCAGAAACGCGTGCAGCGTCGATGAACGCTCTCTCTTTGAGTGAAAGAGTCTGTGCCCTAACCACCCTTGCAATGCCGGGCCAGCCAAGAATCGCCAGTATGATAACGATGTTCCATATCGACTGCCCCCTTATCTGCGACCAGATGAGAACTATGGGCAGGAAAGGTATGCTCAGTGCAATGTCGGTGGCCCTCATCAGAAGTATGTCGGTGGTACCTCCGTAATAACCGGAGACAAGGCCGACCAGGGTTCCGACGACCACGGAGAAGAATGCCGCAGTCAGACCCACAATCAGCGCGACACGGCTGCCGTAAATCAGGAGTGTGAGTATGTCATGGCCAACATTGTCCGTTCCAAGATAGTATGTATTGCCTGACGCATAGGTTCCGGGCGGCAGGGCACCGAGGCTGGAGCCGATGGATTGGTAGACGGTCAGGGAATGTTCCTCGGGAACATAGAACATGTTGTACATCTCGACAGGCGTCATCGTCGTGCTGTACTTGGTGCCCCCGAAACTTCCGAAGTAATTGAATTGGGCCGATGCGGAACCGGTTGAGAATATCTCCTTCATTCCTCTTTCAGTGTAGGGTGTATCGACAGTGACCCCTGTCTGCGATGCCCAAACGACGCCATCGGTGTCCAGGGCGTAGACCAGAGATGCCTGTTCCACCGGGAAAACCTTTGTTGCGATGGTTCCCATCTCTCCGAGGAATGTTTGGTCAATGACCCCGGTTTCGGATACACGGAAAACTGTGCTGAACGGTGTATCGTCTTCCGCCACCCGGTTAAGTGTGACGTAAAGCGAACCGAATGTGGAGGTTGCCGTAGGTGCAATATCCACTGTCCCGCCGGTTCCGGTGAATTCCCCGACCAATGCGCGTACCGAGGGGTCGAATATCTTGACCGAATAGGCGTTTTCATTGCCTATCGGGAAGTACAGTCTCGGGAATGAGTCCGCGCTTCTGAAATAGCCCATTGGGGCTGTATATTCCGCACCCTGCCCGCTAATGTTGAATGTGAATGAATACTCAGGTGTTCCGTTTGTTGTGGTATTGAAGAATTCGAAAGTTCCGTTTTCCGTCGGAACGTAGATACCGGTTGTGTTGGCTCTGTACTGTGGATTCTCGAATGTGAAAGCCAGCGGTTCGGCGGCAACGGTCATGTTGAGGTCAATAATCCTCTCCACCGATTTCACGCCGTCCCTGTTCCAGCAGTAATCGAATGAATATGTGACCATCCTCGACTCATTCGCGATGTTGACGAATCTCTTCGGGCCGTAGAGGGTGGAGAACCATCCTGTGGGGTCCGTGTATTTTCTCTGTGTGGGCGGGTTTAACATGTTGGCAGCCGATGTGGTATCCTGATTGAACCATGTCGGCGAGAATGAGAGGTTTTCCTGGAAAAGCACATGGTCATCCGGATCTTCGGGGAACGGATCCAGTATCACAAATGTTGAGTTGGCTATGAACGCAAGGAGCCCGCATTCCACCCTTTCCCCGTAAATCGGGGCAATGGCAAATGTGTTGTTGTACCCTCTGGCCGGAGCTATGTACAGCACTTCGGAGAGCGGGGCGCTGAGGCCGTAAGAGGTTATATCCAGAGTCAGGTCGGTGGTCTTGTTCTGAACCGCGTCCACATCCGTCATGTTGAATGGGTTTCCTGTGCTCGACCTCTGGGCATAGTCCATGATGATGGTGCCGTTTGTGTTGGCCATTATGAACCACATCCCTCCCTCCATCGAGGATTCTCCCGGCGTCGTAGGGCCGATGACCAGATTGTGGTATCCGTCCGAAACGGGATATTCCCTCACAATCTTCTCGATGTTGAATATGTCTTCAGCCGGGGCAATGAAAGCCGGGTCGTAAGGTGAAAGCCACGGTGCGAATATCGCCATGAATGCGAACGCGAAGATTATCGATAGGCCGGCAATTCCCAGTTTGCTGCCCCTAATCAGCTTCAGCGCTTTTTTGATGAGGAGGAGAATTCCCCGAACCTGGTTGTTGACTTTGGATTTGTTGCTCATGGCCATAAGCTCACACCCTCACCCTCGGGTCAAGGAACCCGTATAACAGATCGGCCACAATGTTCGCGACAATCACCATCAGGGACAGGATGAAAAGTATCGCTCCCGACAGGAAATGGTCCTGGTTGTAAAGCGCTTCCAGGTACAGGAGGCCCATCCCCGGATATGAAAATACCTGCTCGAATATCACAGCACCGCCCAGGACGCCGGCCATGGTAAGGGTCAGAGAAGTCACTATCGGCAGGTAAGCGTTCCTGTTGGCGTGCTTAATCCTCACTTTTCTCTCAGTGAGGCCCTTGGCTTTGGCCGTTAGAATGTAATCCTCCCTCATGACTTCCAGGAGCGATGTCCTCATGAGCAGGATGACGCCCGCCACACCGATCAGGACCTCCACGAACAGCGGAAGGGCCATGTGCCAAAGGAAGTCAAGTATGCCGGCATAGGATTCGGCACCAGTAAGCCCGAAAAACACAATGGTCTCGTCCATCCCCGTGAAACCGCCCAGTGGGAAGAGTTTCCAATAATAGGCGAACACCCAGATCATTATCAGACCTATCCAGAAGGTGGGCATGTTGTAGAAGAAGAGCGACCCTGTGATTATCGAGCCCTCGGCAATTCCGCCTCTTCGCCAGGCAATGTAGGACCCGATGGCCACTCCGAAAATGTAAGAAAGTATGGCTCCTGTTCCGAACAGTGCAAGGGTTCTGGGTGCTTTCTGATTTATCAGGTCAATGACCGGTGCTCCTTTTGAATATGAATCCCCGAAATTGAAAGTGAACATATTTTTCATGAAGGCAAAATATCTTTCGTAAACATGGCTGCGCACGGATTTATTTGGGTGGGTCGCTTCCAGCACATCATGATTGCCGCCGGGTTTCGTAATGTTCACGCTCACAGTGAAATCTGCGTGAGGTGCAGCTGTGACATTTATCACGACTTTTACGTTTTGGCTCGACACTATCTCATTGTTCTTAATT
>JAQVMG010000117.1 GCA_028703755.1 Thermoplasmata archaeon
GGCCTTGATTTCAGGACGTTGTTGAGTAGGCTGAGAGCCCGGTCGAATTCCTTGAGATGGATGAGTTCCACTGCCATATTGTTCATGGCAGCCATGTAATTTGGGTTGATGGCCAGGGCGCGTTCATAGCATTTCATCGCTTCTTCGTAACGGTCCATCTTGGAAAGCAGATTGCCTTTGTTGTTCCAGGTTGTCTCATGGTCAGGGTCCAGCCGGAGAGCCTTGTCGTACCACAGGAGCGCCTTTTCATGTTCATCCAATTTAGTGTAGGTCATGCCCACGTTTGAAATGGCATCCACATGGCCCGGATCGAGTTCAACCGCTTTCATATGACATTTCAGGGCCTCGGCAAAATTCCCCGCGACAGCCAGTATCAGCCCTTTGTTGTTCCATGCAACCGGGTTCTCCGGTTCGATGTTCAGCGCCTGGTTGTATGCCGAAACCGCTTCTGCAAGCCTTCCCTTTCTGTAATGCTCGTTCCCTTCCTCGATGAGCTTGTTGGCGCTGCCCTTCCTGACATTGGGCATAATCGCTACGGACCCCAAAAATATGAATGCATTGCACGTGAAAAATTCCTTTTCTTTTCGCATTGTTTCTCCGCTCTCCGAAGGTCATTGCATTTAGAATATTTAAAATATTATAGGGTATGGGCGCATTCCTAAGATTTATCATCATGATTGTCATGTCAGTTCGGTGCTCACATGACCGAAAAAAAGGGAAGAAGGGCCCTCATCAGCGTATCGGACAAGACAGGACTGCTCGGTTTCTCGGCAGATTTGATTGAGCTTGGCTTCCGAATAATCTCGACCGGCGGAACATACAAGGAACTTCACGAGAACGGCATACCGGTTGAACGCGTTTCTGACGTGACCGGCTTTCCCGAAATACTTGACGGCAGGGTCAAAACGCTGCACCCGGCCATACATGCCGGCATTCTTGCTATGGCATCAGAAGAACATCAGCAGGAGATTGAGTCCAAGGGCATTGAAAGATTCGACATGGTTGTTGTGAATCTCTATCCGTTCGAGGCGGTTGCCGGAAAACCGAATCCGTCCCCTGCCGACCTGATTGAGAACATTGACATCGGCGGCCCATCGCTCATTCGCGCGGCTGCCAAAAACCATGAGAACGTCGCTGTTCTGACAGACCCATCCCAGTACGCTGAAGTAATAGCCGAACTCCGCGAAAAGGGCGACGTATCGGCCGGCACCCGGAAACGCCTTGCATGGGCTGCATTTTCAAGGACCGCGGAATACGATGCAATCATCTCCAACGTTCTGAAAGGCGCTCTTGAAATAAAGGAAGAATTTCCCGAGAGATTCGTCGTGCCTTTCCGAAAGGTCCAGGACCTGAGATACGGAGAAAATCCCTACCAGAAGGCAGCCTTCTACCGGGACATCTTCCTCAAAGAACCGTGCGTAGCAAATGCAAAAAAACTCAAGGGAAAGGAACTTTCATTCAACAACATCCTCGACATAAACGCCACGCTCGAATTAGTCAAGGACTTTGACGAGCCGACCGCTGCGATTGTGAAGCACATGAATCCCAGCGGCATCGCGAGCGCTTCATCGATATCCGAGGCTTTCAAGATGGCGTTAGGCGCAGACCCGCTGTCTGCTTATGGCGGAATAGTTGCCCTCAACCGCGAGCTGGACAAAGACACCGCAATCGCCATGAAATCCATATTCCTCGATTCGATAATCTCGCCGTCTGTGCACAAAGATGCGATGCCTCTTCTGGAAAAGAAGAAGGTGATGCTGCTCGAGACGGGAAATCTCGGAAACGTGAAGATGCCCAACCTGGACCTGAAAAGGGTGGTCGGCGGCGTGCTGGTTCAGTCCAGGGACCTGAGCCGGCTTGATATGTCTGCCCTCAAAACAGTCACCAAGCGGAAACCTACATCCGAGGAGATGGAGGACATGCTATTCGCCTGGAAGGTTGTGAAACACGTCACTTCCAACGCCATCGTTCTGGCCAAAGGCAAGGCAACCGTCGGTGTCGGTGCCGGGCAGATGAGCCGCGTGGGTTCGGTGGCGATAGCGGTCAAAAAGGCCGGAGAAAAATCTCAGGGGGCGGTCATGGCATCAGATGCATTCTTCCCTTTCAGGGACGGTGTCGACACGGCAGGAAAGGCCGGCGTAACCGCCATAATCCACCCGGGCGGTTCCATACGGGATCCGGAAGTCCTCGACGCGGCCAATGAATACGGGATTGCCATGGTTCTCACCGGCATGCGCTGCCTCAGGCACTGAGATGGTCCCATGACTCAATCGGATGAATATGAAAACGCAGTCAACTGGCTCTATGACCTGCAGTATTTCGGAATGAAACTGGGCCTTGATAACACAAGGACCCTGCTTGCTGAGCTCGGCAACCCACATGAAAAGCTGAAGACTGTGCATGTGGCCGGTACCAACGGCAAGGGGTCGGTATGCGCAATTCTGACAAGCATCCTCATGGACGCCGGGCTGAAGGTCGGGACTTATACCTCCCCACACCTGTCAGATTTTGGGGAGAGGATATGCATCGACAACATCCCCATGAAAAGGCCGGATGTGCTGCGGTCCGTCGCACAGATTAAGCCCAGGGTCCAGGCTCTGGCTGAAATAGGAGTCCAGTGCACATTCTTCGAGACGACGACCTGTATGGCATTCCGCAATTTTGCCAGGCGGAAAGTGGATATCGCAGTAATTGAGGTAGGCATGGGCGGGCGCCTCGATTCTACGAATGTGATTGTGCCGGAAGTCAGCGTGATAACCAACATCTCGCGGGAGCATACCCAGCATCTCGGCGAAACCCTGGCTGAGATTGCCGGCGAGAAAGCCGGGATAATCAAGAAGGGCGTCCCAACAGTTTCCGCGGTGCCTGAGCCGGAGCCAGCCGCAGTCATTGCGGAAAAAGCGCGGAAAGCAGGATCAAAACTTCACCTTGTTCATGAACTGTGCCAAGTTAAAACCAGAAGCCAGGGCATTCTGGGTTCAGAACTTTCAGTAAAGACAGAAAAACATGATTACGGCTCCATTCGCACAAACCTGCCGGGCACCCATCAGGCGACAAACGCCGCCACTTCCGCCGTGACGGCGGAAATACTGATGGACAGAGGCATCCCGATTTCCTTTAATAACATAGCTGCTGGGATATCGTCCGCAAGATGGGCCGCAAGGCTTCAGCTTGTAAGGCGAAGGCCCGATGTGATTCTCGATGCGACCCACAATCCGGGCGGCGCGGAAACGCTTGCCGCTTTCCTGAGGACGCATTATTCAGAGAAGCCGCCTGTCCTCGTCCTGGCCATGCTGGAGGACAAGGAAGTAGGTCCGGTCGTGAAACTGCTCGAGCCCCTGGCATCCCGCTCAATTGTGTCCCAGTCCGCATACCACAGGCGCATGAAAGCCCAGGACCTCGCGTCGAGATTCTCACGCTCGCCAGAGGTGTTGGACAGCCTCGGCAGCGCCATCGACCGCGGTATCCGGATTGCCGGAGAATCCGGGACCCTTCTCATAACTGGTTCAATATATTCAGCAGCTGAGGCGATAGAGCATCTGAACAGGCTGCGCCTGCATGAGATGGTCAGCATCCTTTCCGGGTTCCATGGCACTGGCGCGTATCCGGGGAAGGACCCGGATTCAGCGGGACCGCCGCCACCGGGTTCTCAGGATCCGTTCAGAGTCCTCATTTCCACCATCCTTTCCCAGAGGACCAGGGATGAGAATACCCACATGGCGGCCGAAGCCCTGTTCTCCAAGTACAGAACGCCCGCAGAACTTGCCGCAGCCGACCCGCGGCTTGTTGAGCAGCTAATTCGCAAGGCCGGATTCTACAGACAGAAGGCTGAAACAGTGATAACAGTATCAAAAATCCTGAGAGATAGGCACGGTTCCGCAGTCCCGAAAACTCTGGATGGACTCACCGCCCTTCCCGGCGTCGGAAGGAAAACCGCCAACTGTGTCCTATCCTACGGATTCGGAATACCTGCCATAGCTGTGGATACGCACGTTCACAGGATATGCAATCTGTCGGGCCTGGTGACTACAGCCAACCCCGATGACACAGAGGCCGTTCTTTCGCGAATAGTGCCAAAGGATCTCTGGCACGATATCAACCGCCTGCTTGTCCGGCACGGCCAATCAGTTTGCAGCCCAATCAAGCCCAAATGCGGCGCATGCCCGATATCCCATCTGTGTGATTTCGGCATTTATTCTCAGCTCTAAAACACGGACTCCTTTATTTGGTTGACATCTGGTCCATCAGTTCATAAAGATACCGGACATTTTCATCAGCACCTGCGGACACGAGCCGCTCCAGGCATTTCTTGGCAGCATCGTATTTTTTGAGTCTGAACAGGAGTATGGCCTTGCCAAAGATTGCATCGCGGTCCTTCGGGTTGATGAGCAGGGCCCTCTCAATCATGGCCATTGCCCGGTCCGGCTCGCCCATAGACAGGAACGCATTGCTGAACCGGACATATGTGGCTCCCGATCCGATCGGCATGCCGTGTACCGCATCCGCCCTGTCGAGGTTAACTGCCATCAGATTGATGAATTCCCTCTCCGCACTTTCAAACTTCAGCTCATCCTCAGCGCCAAGAATCAATGGTATCTCAAGGAATGTAAGCGCATCATTCAGAAGGGTCACAAGTTCCTCCGGAGACAGGTTCTTGGCGGAGAGATTCTCAAGATAAGCTATGAAACGTGCCTGTCTGTTCCTGATATCGCGCTTCACATTATCTACACTCTTTCCCCCGTGCTTCTCAAGTATTGCCCTGTCCCTTGTATCGGAACGTATCTCTCTCTGGAATTCGAACCCGCACCTCGGGGAGGGAGG
>JAQVMG010000118.1 GCA_028703755.1 Thermoplasmata archaeon
CCCCTTCCAACAGTTCCCTCTTGATTCCGCCCTGCATCATGTATCCCCCCTCAGTTCGCCTCTCTCCAGGACATACCGCGTATTAACATGACCTTCAACCGCGGGATCGTGGCTCGCAATGACCACCGTAGCGCCGAATTCCATGTTCGCCTTCTTGAATGCATCAATGACAATGTCGCAGTTGTCGATGTCGAGAGATGCAGTCGGCTCGTCCGCGAGAAGAACGGACGGGCTGTTGGCCATCGCCCGGGCGACCGCCACCCTCTGGCGTTCGCCGCCGCTTATCTCGTCAGGATATTTGTCGGAATATGCATCCAGCCCGAAGCTGTGAAGGAGCTCCTTCACGCGCCAGTCGCCGTCATGCCATTTCGCAATCTTCATCGGCAGCAGGACATTCTCGTAAACAGTGAGATCGTTAATCAGGTTGTGCGACTGGAAAATGATTCCGACTTTGTGCAGCCGGATGTTGGCCAGTTCCTTGTCGGACAGAGAGGTGGTGTCATAACCGTTCAGCTGTATCTGGCCTTTGGTGGGTACATCGATGCAGCCGAGTAAGTTCAGAAGCGTCGATTTCCCGCTGCCGGACCGTCCCTTGATGAGAATCATATCCCTCGGAGGTATCTCGAGATTCACTCCGCGCAGGACCTGTCTGTTTCCGTCATAGGTCTTCCAGACATCCTTCATAACAATCTTCATCTCTTTCATCGGTCCACCGTTCTGCTGCTGGCCCATGTGTGCCTGTGCTGTCTTAGTGGTCCTACACAATGGGCGTATTAAAGGGTTTCGGGTAAACTACCAGGCCCTAAAGTTGCCAGCGTTTTTTGCCAGGTCTGGAAGTTTACCTGTGTAGGCCTCGCATCTGATTTACCAAAGCTAATTCGCTTTGATTTTATTTGTCAATTATTGCACGATGCGTGGCGGATTTCTACGGTTGGCATCATCCGGTGCGCTTTCCGTTTATCCTGACTGCGAACCGCCTCTTCGGAAGACCGGCGAATTCCTCGTGGGAGGCATTCAGCTTCTTCTTTGTGTATATCGCGCACAGAGTGTTGGATACACGGTAGATGCGTTCTCTGCGGTCGGCCGGGGAGCCGTCCAGGATGGCGGCGAATACGGCCCAGTTGACTGTCTCGGGGGTTTTGCCGTAATCATGCCACACTATAATCGAATCGTCGTTTCTCAGTAATTTATGGGCATTTATTGTGTCCAATCTGACACCGTTGTAGCTGTGATCGCCGTCGATGAAAACAAGATCGAATTTTCCGTGGTACGGCGTGAAATCTAATGTGTGGGAATTGTGGGCGATGTGTTCCACATTTCCAAGTGATTTCGAGAAGAAATTGGAAGTCAGAACCTCATTCTCGGTGGCTCCGAACGAGCGCATCTCGTCCGGCGGCAGGCTCACGGAGACGCATTTCTTGGCTACGCTGGCGACATTGGCAAGGCTCTCTCCCCGCCAACTGCCGATTTCAAGATATGCGCAGTCCTTGTACTGCCTGGCGAGGCCTTTCAGAAGGGCGATGTCGAGTGGGGGCGACATGCCGTAAAGGAAACTGTATGGGTCAACAGACTCGTCCAAATTTGGCAGAATGTCGAGTATACACACTGTCCGGAGGCCTTTCTCAAACCCGTAGGTTCCGATGACATGCCTGCGCTTGTCCGCATCCTCAAAGCTGTCGTAGACCGCCCGAAGGCCCAACCTCAGATGACGGGGGTTCCTCACCACCACCCGGGCAAGGTCGGATATCTTCCTTATGCTGTCATGCAGAGCGCACACGGGAATCTTTCTCCATCCGCCCAAACATAGGCGGTCGGAATTGGGATTTGGTCAATCAGCCGGGACATATTAAAGTGTTTCGGGTTGTCCGAAATCGTTCACCGCTCCAAAATGTTAAATACATTGGTCATTAATCGCTTCTCCTGGGATTCCTGCCTATGCAAAATAAAACACTGCTGATTGTGGCCCCTTTCCCTTCCGAGAACGGGGAGAGCATCCTCTGTTCATTCGTTCGGAACCAGGTCAACGATCTCAGGAAATATTTTGCCAGGGTGATTGTGATTTCGCCTGTCCTTTATGTGCCCGAATTTCTCAGAAATGTCAAAGCGATACCCGAGGTGCACAGGAACAACCTCCTTTTCAGGGATTACAAGTACGAAAATGTCACAGTTTTTTTCCCCAGATACGTGAAATGGCCTTTCATAGATTACCGGTACAGAGTGCTGATGAAGGTCATTGAAAAGAATAACATCGGCTTCGATCTGATTCATGCTCACTTCACTTACCCTTACGGTTATCTGGCCGTGAAACTGAAGGAAAAATTCGGCAAGAAAGTGGCATTGACTGTCCACGAGAACAGGGACTGGCTGCTGAAGGAATTGGCCGCGGACAACAAAAAATACATCGGGGCATGGACCAAGGCCGACGTGATTATCCGCGTGAACAGGTTGGATGTAGATGCAATCAGGAAGTACAATGACAACACAATTTCACTGCCTGCCGGCGGCGGGTTCTCAAACAGAGATTTCTACCTCCGGCCAAAGGATGAGTGCAGGAAGCAACTGAAATTACCGGATAAGAAAATAATCCTCCACGCTGGGAATTATAAGATAGAGCACAAGAACCAGCTGAATCTTGTGCGGGCGCTGGCAGAGTTGCACAGGTCCAGAGATGATTTCGTTGCTTACCTGATTGGCAGGGGTGCGGAGGGCCAGAGGGCGATAGAGAACGAGGTCAAGGCCCAAGGAGCATCGGATTACATCAAGGTTGTCGGCGGGGTGCCCTATTCGCCGGTCAATGAACTGCCCATCTGGATGAATGCAGCGGACCTTTTCGTCCTGCCCAGTTATTCTGAGGGAAATCCCGCAGTCATGTTCGAGGCCCTGGCATGCGGCACGCCGTTCGTCGGGACGAATGTGGGCGGCGTGGGCGAGGTCATCACATCGGAGGAATACGGCATTTTATACGACAAACCCGATGACGTGATGAAACTCAGGGAACTGATGTACACCGCACTGGACAGAAAATGGAACAGAGATAAAATAAGCGGGTATGCACTGAATTTCACAGGCGAGAAAATCGCCGAGAGGATAATCAAGGAGTACGAGAAGATATGCCGCCGATAAAATACAAGCACGACCTGATATTGGAAAGGGTCAAAGGTAAAAGGGTTCTGCACATAGGCGCGACAGACTACCCGTTCCATTCCGAGAAGGGGAAGGCCGGCACACTCCTGCATCAAAAGATAAGGGTGCTGTGCTCCAGCATAGTTGGCATGGATTTCGACAGGGGTGCGATAGCCGAGCTGAAGAAATTCGGCATTGACGACATATTCTTCGGAGACATCATCAAGGGAGAGTATGAAGAGGGCATCAAAGACAGGGAGTACGACATCATACTTTTCACCGATGTTATTGAGCATCTGGACAATCCAGGCATCGCTCTGGATAACATCCGGTCGCTGTGCAGCCCGAACACTACGGTCATCGTTACAGCGCCCAATGCCTGGAGCATCGTTTACCTGCTCAACCATTTCAGAGAAACTGAAGCAGGCCATCCTGACCACAGATTCTGGCCCACAAAAGCGACGATGGATGTCCTTTTCCGCAGCTGCGGCTTTGAAACAGCGGCATTTCAGTACTGTCTTGCTGCGAGCAGACCCGCCAAAAGAACCGTTCGGGGGCGGCTGTTCAAATGGTTCGTGCATGACAATTTCCATCACACAGGCCAGACCCTGTTTTATGAATTGAAACCCTCAGGCGCTGTCGGGCAGACCAAGGCCGCAACCGGAGATAGGAAAGCATGAACCATGCGTCGGAAGGCGAATCGGTGGGTTGCATCGACTGCGGCAGCAAAAGCGTGGGAACCGCTTATGTCCGTTTCCCCAAAGACAGCAATTATGTGACACGGACGGAAGAACCTACATCTCCGTCGGATTCTGGATATGTCATTCTCCGCTGCGGCGACTGCGGCAGCATATTCCTGCATCCACATTATTTCGGTGAGTCTTTCGCAGTGTATTCGGAAGGAAAATATTTCACCGGATATTTTCCTGATAATATTCACACTGGCGGAGGGCCTGTTCTGACTGTTCCGAAATTTCCTTCATACACAAGGCACGTGAACATGTTGAGGGCTGCGAACCTCCTCAAAATCGCAGGTTTCAAAAAATTTGAAGGACTGCGGGTGATAGACATCGGATGCGCAAAAGGTGACCTTGTCCAGGGCCTTGCCGACTGCGGATGCGAAGCCAGCGGTGTGGATGTCAGCACTGTATCTACAGCCGAGGCACGAAAGAGGGGTTTAACCGTTCACCAAGGCATGTTCGAGGACCAGGCATTTCCCGAGCGACATTTCGACATGATAGTCTCGACGGAGACATTTGAGCACATGGCCAACATTGACAGGATTGCATCCCGTATCAGGGACACGCTGAAGCCGAACGGGGTCCTGGTAATCCAGGTCCCGAATGATATCGAAGGGTACAGAAGTCATTTTTATGGAGACATTTGGTGGATGATCCCGCCCATGCACATAAGGTATTTCACGGCAGCCAGCATCAAAAATATTTTTTCAAAATACGGTTTCAACTTATCCGGAACGGAAACTGCAGGTTCGTTCGGAGTCGATGTGAGCAGTATCGCCAGCTGGCTGCTTCGGAAGAAAGGATTCGGAAAGCTTCAGGCATCGGGAACTTTTAAGGCTTCTCTCTCGGCTCTGAATTCGCTGTTCAGACCAATTGACTTGGCGCTGAATGCCGGCAGGAAACACAGCGAATTGATAGCGGTGCTGCGGAAGAATGAAT
>JAQVMG010000119.1 GCA_028703755.1 Thermoplasmata archaeon
GGTTCAAGACGCGAACGCAAAACAGGATGAGGGAACTCGAAGAGAGGATGAGGACGGGGAACTTTGAACCAAAGCCAAGAAGGACAACTCAACTCGATCCCGAAGCCACACGGATAAAGTATGAATATGACAAAGTGGTGCGGAAATATCACGAAGAATTGATGAAATACCGCATGTCTCAGCGTACCGGGTGGCAGCGCGTAGGGGCGGGTATTGGTGAAACTGTGAACCTGGCGAGGGCTATCAAGACGAGTTTTGACCTTTCTGCGGTGCTCCGTCAGGGAGGATTCATCTTCTTTGCTCATCCCTTGAGAGGCATGAACTCAATTCCGGCCATGTTCAAAGCATTGATGTCGGAACAGGGCCGGTTTGCCGTCGATCAGGAAATTCTCGCAAGGCCGAACTACCGGCTTTACGAACAGTCGAAACTCTATCTGTCGGAACACGGGCAAAAACTATCACAGATGGAAGAAGTGTATATGTCCCGATGGGCAGAGAAGATACCCGGAGTAGGGGCATCACAGAGGGCCTACACGACGTTCCTGAACAAGCTCCGTGCAGATTCTTTCGATGCGATGGCGGCGACGCTATCCAAGAACGGACAGCCGACACCGAAGGAGCTGAATGCGATAGCCAATTACATCAACGTATCCACAGGCAGAGGCAATCTCGGAAGAAAAGAAAATGCCCTTGTAGGTCTGAATACATTCTTCTTCGCTCCCCGGTATGTGGCAAGCCGCTTTCAGATGGTTTTGGGGCAGCCTCTCTATCGGGGCAGCATGAAAACGCGGGTAATGATTGCAAAGGAATATGGGCGTTTTCTCATGGGCCTTGGAGTTGTCTATGCTTTGGGGAGTATGGCGGGAGGAGACATAGAAATCGATCCCCGTTCTTCGGACTTCGGCAAGATCAGATTCGGGAAAACACGGATTGATCCTCTCGCGGGACTTTCGCAAACGTCGGTGATTTTGGGCAGAGAATTATTAGGGGCAGTAAAAAAACAAACAGGAAAAATCGTCCCAATACGGGAAAGTTTTGTCTATGGAATTAAAAATCCGAAGGTTCCGTACAATGGTGATAATGGAGCAACTGTTCTTGGAAGGTTTTTAAGATCAAAGCTGAGCCCTGTTCCGGGAACTTTACTGGATTTTGGCGCGGGGAAGGATGTTGTCGGTAACAAGGTAACTTACAAGGACATCCCCAACAAGCTCCTTGCCCCTCTCGCTTTCAACGATATTTACGAGACCATGAAGGCGCAGGGAGTGCCGGCAGGGACGGCCCTGGGAATATTGTCGGTATTCGGCATGGGGCTTCAAACATATGAAGCAAAACGGAAGAACAATTAACCAGTAGCATAGGAGGCATCCAATGAGCGCATTTTCAACTTTCAGCAACAGCATCCCGGTCGTGGGTATCAGCAGGGACGGTCTGGCATACACGGGGACATGCACCAATTCCTCGGGTAGCACTACCGAGATAACGGTTGCCTCCCTTGCCGGATACGGTGATGATTACTTTAGTAGCGCCGATTTGGGGAAACCAAAGTACGATATGCAGATTCTTTTGAACGCAAGCGTACACGGAAATGTACCGGAAAGACAAATACGACAGATTATCGACTACGTTTCCTCAACGGGGAAATTCACGGTATATCCGGGATTCAGCGCGGCGGTTTCGGCGGGCGACAAGATAATGGTTATCCATGACGCTCTTGTGTTTAACATCATAGCCGTGCCGAGTCCGTCTTCTTCTCCGAGTGCGAGCCCGAGCTTGAGTCCGTCTGCATCTGCAAGTCCGAGTTCATCTCCAAGTCTCAGTCCGTCTGCGAGCGCTTCTCCATCTGCCTCTCCGAGTGCTTCTCCAAGTGCGAGTCCGAGCAGATCTCCTTCGCTTAGTCCATCGGCATCGGCCTCTCCAAGCTCTTCGCCAAGTTCATCTCCAAGCGCATCTCCAAGCTCTTCGCCTTCACTCAGTCCATCGGTAAGTGCCTCGCCCTCACTAAGCCCGAGTGCATCAGCCAGTCCAAGCGCTTCTCCATCGGCTTCACCTTCGCTCAGCCCGAGCGCGTCGGCTAGCCCATCCCAAAGCCCCTCGGCTTCCCCGAGCGCAAGTCCCTCATTGAGCACAAGCGCGTCGGCCAGCCCGTCGGCTTCCCCGAGTTCATCTCCGAGCTTGAGTCCATCGGTTTCTGCTTCTCCGAGCTTGAGTCCGAGCGCATCGGCGAGTCCGAGTGCATCACCTTCGGCTTCTCCCTCTGAGTCACCGAGCCAGAATCCGTATTAAGGAGGCCATGAATGCCTGCACAGACGTTCAACTTGAAAAAAGAATACCGGATAGAGCAAGGGGCGACGTATGGGCTTGAGTTTACCGTCGTGGACGAGGACGGTGATCTTTATGATTTGACGGCAGCAACATGCGCCGCCCAAGTCCGGGAGACGAAAGATTCTGCGACCTCTATTGCATTTACTTCATCCATCAACACTACTACGTCCGTCGTGACGCTTACGATGACGGCAGCGGTAACGGGTGGATTTACTTATTACAGCGGATATTGGGATTGCGAACTGACGATAGCGGGAACGGTGACACGGCTTTTAGAAGGCACCGTGACGATTTCGCAACAGGTCACGCAATAAGGAGCAGGGCGGCTTTATACGGTGGTGATGACACCGGCCTGTGGGAGACACCGCAGGCACCGCCCCTTGAGAGGGGCATAACATAGAGAGGGGAGACGGTCAACTATGAGTAACATGCAACCAGATTGGATAGAACATGCGACATCGATTTCTTTGCTCGTTGGCTTTTTTATCATGGCCCTGTTTTCTTTGGTGAGTTGGTTGATGATCAGGATAATAAGCAAGATAGACGCAAACCAGACTGAACTGTTCAGAAAATACAATAACCACGAACATCGCCTGTCTGCTCTTGAAGGTTCACACGCAGCGCGAACAGGCATGAAGTTGAATTGCACGGTAGAGGATGATTGATACGCAGCATGACTATACTGGTCTATACCGGCACCTATTGCCTTATTCGTAATGAGGAATGCAAACAGGGGTCTTGCGCGGCATGTGCGGAGAATTATCTGACGTGCCCTTATCTCATCGAGAAGCGAGAAATGAAGCCATAGGAGGATAGCTATGAACAACTACCGCCTGAAAGAAATGCTTCGTCAACATGAAGGATTGAGGTTGAAACGCTACCGATGCACAGCAGGGCATTGGACAATAGGATACGGATGGAATTTGGACGCTCACGCGCTTCCCGGAGAAATGGCATCGTATGAGCGCGTCAACCAGCGCATCACAAAAGAAATGGCTGAAGAGCTTTTGGAAATATCGGCAAATGCGGCCATCAGGGACGCACAGGAAATATACCCCGCCCTCAATACCTATTCAGAGGCCCGCCAATGCGCCCTTGCAGATTTCGTTTTTAATGTCGGTGCTGGCACTGCACTGAAGTTCAAGAACACGAACAAGGCCATTTACGAAGGCAGATGGAATGATGCGGCGCGTGGGTTCGAGAATAGCCTGTGGTTCAAACAGGTCGGGGGAAGAGCGGTAAAAATCGTTCAAATGATACGGGAAGGATAGGGTATGTTCCAACGGTTCAAGAATACCTTAGCGGTAATTTTCGGCAACGACAATACGCGAATCAACACAGGTGCGATATTCGCCGGAGTTGGTTTTCTCATTACCTGTGTAGTCGTGATTGTCTATGCCTTTGTGTACCGCACCGACATCGGCGAGAATATCTCAAATGTTTTGATTACCTTGGCCGGAGGCGGCACTTTATCTTATGGGGCGACAATGCTTCGGGGATGGGCAGGCAGGAGCAACAGCAATGATCCATCGCAAGGAGAGGGACCGTAATGTTTTTATCATTCATTCTAAACCCGAAGAATATCCCGTGGCTGATATGCGGGGCGTTGTTTTTCATCATTATCGTGCTTACCGGCGAAATCCTCCTGCTGAAACTCGACATCAAGGACGAACATGCAGACGCCATCTATTATCGTTCCCTTGCCGAGAGCGAACAGGGCAAGAGGATGACAATAGAGAAGAACCGGGATGCCGTTCTCGTATATGTGAAGCGACTCGAACAGATAAAGAAGAAAATGGAAAAGGCAAAGGCGCAGATACAACAATCGCCTACCGTGGGAGGGCAAGTCAATGATGCGGAACCTGTGGCGAGTGACCTTATCAGCATTCATAATGATGTGGTTGATTTCTTCAATGGGATGCCAGCCGAGAGTGGAGCCAAGCCAGCCGGTGCAGGTCGTATGCCCGAAGGTGGAACGGGTCCAACTTCAGAGGGCGGGGCAAAGTGAGACGTGCAAATCGGCCATGACAATTACCGTGGAGAATATCCGCCGACTCGTTGACTACTCTCTGTCTCTTGAGGCGACGGTGAAGTGTTATGAAGATTCCATTACGAAGTGAAAGGAGGAAGCAATGCCCCTCAAAAAAGGCAAATCGAAAAAAGTAATTTCAGAAAACATAGCTGAGCTTGTCCGCTCAGGGAGGCCACAGCGACAAGCCGTTGCCATTGCTTATGACAAGGTAGGCAAGGCAAGAAACAAGAAAAAGAAAGCGTAAGTAACGGAAAATGTTCGATCTATCTACTGACATTGAATTTACGAAGCAACAATACGAGATCGTTGTTGCCGTCCCACGTGATGCGAAAGAAATGCTCATCGACATTGCCAGGTCTGATCTGTCTGCGATTTCC
>JAQVMG010000120.1 GCA_028703755.1 Thermoplasmata archaeon
TAATTAACATTTCAATAATTGCCCGGTACCATGTTGCCGGCATTGAGCCTCGTGCCGGGGTCCAATGCCTTCTTCACCCTGGCAATCTCCCGGAGGCCTGAAACCCCGTACATTAGTTGCAGGTACGGCACGTTCTTTCCGCCAATCAGGAGCGTCTTCTTGCCGACGCCGTGTTCTGCAGAGAGGGTGCCCCCCACAGATACCGCGAATTCAGCAAGTTCGGCAATCAAGGTCCTCGCAAACCTTCTTTCGTCCTCGCTGGCGGTGATGAAATTGAAATGTGCATGGCAGTCTCCGACATGGCCGTAAAGTACCCAGTGCTTCCCTTCTCTCGGATATTTCTCTGCGAATCTGCAGCCTGTTTCCGCATAGCGGTCCATCATTGCCGGGAATTCCGCAACCGGTACCGCGATGTCGGTGGCCAGTTTGTGGCTGTCATGCTGTTTGAGAAAGCTGTTAATCGAATCCGGAAGGGAGTGCCGGAACTCCTTCATCTTTCTGCGATCGAACGGGTTGTTGGCGCACCAGTCTTCCAGCACGCCATGCTTTTTCAGAAGGTCGGCAAGAAAATCCATGTTTTTCAACCCATCACTTTTCAATTCCGCCAGAACTGCGGCACGCGCATTATGGGGCATTTCGGGATACTGGTCCCTGATGAAATCCAGCGCGTTCCCATTAAAATACTCTATTGCCAGTATTCCGCGCTCTTTGACAGCTCTAAGACGGCCCACAGCTTCCTGGGCGTCAGCTTCAGACCTGAAGAATGCCAGGTCGGCAACTATGTCTGACTCTGCCGGCTGAAGTTTCACAGTTATCTCAGAAAAAATACCAAGAATGCCCTCGCTGCCGATGAAAAGGTCGATGAGGTCCATTCCATCTTTCGAATAGAGGCCGGCTGCGTTCTTGACCTGGGGCATCCTGTAATTCGGAATTTTCACGCAGTATTCTTTTCCTGACTCCGATCTGAAGCGCAGCATGCCGTCTCTGTCTGCGGCGCAAGCGCCTCTTCTTAGAACCAGTACATCCCCGTCTGCCAGGACCACCCTAAGGCCGTCAATCCAGGACCGGGTCGGGCCGAAGTAAAAGCACCGGGCGCCGGAGGCGTTGGTGGCCACAGTTCCCCCGAGTGAGGCCAGCCTCTCGGTCGGGTCCGGACCATAGGAAAGGTCCTTCGGAAGAACTGTGTCAAGCTCGGCCAGTGTGATTCCGGGAGCGACGCGGGCGTGTTGCCTGCTCTCATCAAGGTGAATTCTAACGGCACCTGCCGGGCTGTCTCTCTCCAGAGATATGCCGGTGCCGTTATCAACGGTCCTGCGCATCCTTTCCGTGGATATGACTGTGCCGCCGAGCATGGGCACTCTGGCGCCTGTGAGTCCTGTTCCTGCGCCTGAAACGGTCACGGGCTCTTCGGAGCTTCGGAGAATGTCTATCAGCTCGGCTTCCGATTCCGGGAAGAAAACACCGGATACAGTTTCGGGCGATGCAACGAATGCGTTGCTTTCGTCAGTGAGGTACTGGACAATTCTGGATGTTTCGCAAACCGGGAGCATTGCGGGTTAATTATTATGGAGATTAAAATTGTTTGTGCGGGCGATAGGTATAACAATATAATTTTGATACTGAATGTCTGCCATGATAAGTCGCAATCCGAAAACAAAAAACGGACTGGGTCTGACTGCCCGGGAACTGTCCAAGGCAATGGGGGAAGCGGTAATCCGCATGCCCAAGGCAGTTGTTCAATCCCTGGAGAACGCAGCCAAACAGGAAACTGATTCGCTGGCGCAGCTTCATCTCCGTGCCATACTGGACAATGTCCTGCTCGCAGACGCGGAGAATCTTCCGGTATGTGAGGATACCGGCATCCAGACAGTTTTTGTTGATGCCGGCCGTGAATTTCCTCATCTCGGAGAGCTGCTTTCAATCATCCCCGAAGCGCTCCGGACCGCCACCGTTTCCGGACCTCTGCGCGCAAATGCAGTCAACCCATTCACAGGTGCCAACAGCGGAGACAACCTGGGCCACAATGCTCCTGCAATCAACCTAACTATGGTCGACGGTGACTGTGCGACAATCCATCTGCTCCCCAAGGGCGGGGGGAGCGAGCAACTTTCCGCACTCTGGATGCTGACACCGGCTGACGGTTTAAAGGGCCTGAGAAGAGAAGTTCTCAGTCACATCCAGAAGGCCGGCGGAAGACCGTGCCCGCCGGTGATTGTCGGAATCGGCGTCGGCGGCAGCGCCGACACCTGCCTGAAACTCGCCAAGCGCTCGCTTCTTAGGCCGCTGGGCACCCACAGCCCCGACTCGGATGCGGCGGCACTGGAGAAAGAACTCCTGGAGGCGATAAACTCTCTCGGAGTGGGGCCAATGGGAACCGGTGGAAGGACGACTGCACTTGCGGTTAATATCGAATTTGCGCCCAGGCATCCGGCCAATTTCCCTGTCGGTCTGGTCATGCAGTGCTGGTGCCACAGACATTCGGTTATCAAGTTGAACAGGGACGGCAAGGTGATTCTGTGACTGAGAAGAGAATAATCTCCATGCCACTGGACGCCAAGACGGCCAAGGCGCTGAAAACCGGGGATATAGTGTATCTCTCGGGGCGGATATTCACAGCCAGGGACCAGGCGCACATCTTCATGCTCAGGAAAGGGATTCCGGAAGGACTAATAACCTCCGGCGGGGCCGTATATCACTGCGGGCCCATCGTCAAGGACGGGCCGGACGGAAAATACATCCTCTCGGCAGGGCCGACGACCAGCATGAGAATGGAAAGTCTGGAACCGGGATTTCTGGAGCTTTCAGGAGCAAGAGCTGTCATCGGAAAAGGCGGCATGGGACCTTCGACCCTGGAGGCCCTGAAGAAGCACGGCGCAGTGTATCTCACAATCACGGGCGGTGTCGGTGCCTCTGCCATGAAACAGCTCGGCCCGATAAAAAATGTTCATTTGCTGGAGGAACTTGGGCCGGTCGAGGCAGTCTGGGAGTTCGATGCTCAGGAGCTGGGACCTCTTGTCGTGACCATGGACTCGAACGGCAATTCCCTGCATGACGATGTCTCAAAGGCCACGCTGGCCAATCTTGAGAGGGCCTTGGCGCGGATGAAATAACATCGCACAGTGTGTCGGTATTGGTACAGTTTCAAGGTATCAAGCCAGACGCTCGGCTTTGCCGCGGCCGAGATTCCTGTTGGGACTCAGAAGTTCGTAAATCTCCGGGTCCATGGCCGGCCTGCCTTTCGTTATGTGGCTGGCGAGATTGTAACCGACGCCGGGGCCCATCATGAAGCCCTGGCCGCACATGCCGATGCCCAGATACATGTTGTCGATTCCGGGCGCTTTCCCAATCACCGGCACTCCGTCAGGGGTCATCGGGTACAGGCCGCGCCATAGCCGCCGGACCGTGAGGTTCTTCAGCCTCGGGATGAGGCCGACAAGCCGCCTTGCCAGTATGGGCATGAATTCGGATGTTTCTCTGCGGTCTGTGCCCAGGATGGGCTTGAGCGGGGTGTAGCAGAATATTATCTGACCTGTCTCGACCTGGCCGAAGTAGAAGTTCTTGGTCATTCCTTCCGGACCGGGCCTTATGTCGACCACCAGGGGGGCGAGGAACTGTCTCACGGGTGACGTGATGCCGGCTTCATGGCTGTCAGGTATCACAGGAACCGAGAAGCCTGCCATCTCGCAGACTGCAGTCGCTTCGGCGCCTGCGGCATTGACGAATGTTTTTGCTGAATAGGTGCCGCGGTCGGTTTCGACTGTGGTCACTGTTTTGCCCTGCATGCCCAGTTTTTTCACCTGCTCCCGGTAGCGGAATTCAACTCCCAGTTTCTTTGCCTCCCGGGTAAATGATTCTGTGGCAAGAAGCGGCGAGACCTGGCCGTCGTCCGGGGAAAGGGTGCCGCCCCTCAGACCGTTCATGTTGATGCCTGGGACAGCGCGCGCTATACCTTTTGCATCAATCCAATCTATGTTCAGTCCGAACTTCTTCTGGATTGGCAGCATGTCCCTCATTGTCTTCTCGTCGCCCTCGGTGTAGATCGGGAAACAGTAGCCCCCTTCCTTCCAGCCGATTTCGGTTCCGACGGTCTCTTTCCAAGTCGAGAAAATTTCAAGGCTCTTCTTGCAGATTGTGATTTTTGCCGGGTCGGAGTGCGTCGCCCTGACGCCGCCGATGGCGGCCTTGTTCTGCCCCTGACCGGACGATGGATTGCTTTCCAGGCAGAGGACTTTCATCCCTTCCTTCGCCAGGAAGTAGGATGTTGGGACCCCAACACTGCCAGCGCCGATTATGATGACGTCATAGTTGCCGTTCATTGTTGCTCACCTTCCCTGAGGAATGCCGACAGAGGAACTTCCTGGGTGAATGGGCGTTCGCTGTGCGGCTGGATGACTGCGTCTTTGCCGAGCGTCTGCTTGAATATGCGCATCACCAGTTCGGTGCAGGTCTTGCCTCCGCACGGGCCCATGCCGACGCGCAGGCCTGCCTTGAGAGCGTTGAAATCCGTGCAGCCGGTTTCCTTGATGTAATTAACAATCTCGCCTTTTGTGATTCTCTCGCACCTGCAGACGATGGTGTCATCGTCGGCTTCGGATGTCGCCGGTGTGCCCGACAGAGGCGGTTTCGCTTCGTACAGCCGGATGCCGGCTATCTTATCTGCGTCCTTCATCGGGACCTCCAGCATCAACAGGTC
>JAQVMG010000018.1 GCA_028703755.1 Thermoplasmata archaeon
TTTCTTCCGTAACGCCCGAAGACCTCGGCCAATGGATGTCGGATAACGGTCTCAGCAGGAAAGGCCTCATCGACCGCGGCCTGCTTCAGATTGTGGACTGGTACGGCCAGAAAAGCGCCAAAGTACCGGGAATGGAAATAGACGAGGGCATTATCAGGACATCGAAGGACCTTACCCATCTGGGCGTCGGAATTGACATGGCCCTCAGGAAAATAAGCGTTCAGACCTCATCCCTGGCTGTCATGGAAGTTCTCTCTCCCGCGCTGAGAATGTTCGACATCAGGACAGTATATTCATTCGCCCAATCTATGAATGCGAAGCTTGCCAGCAGAAATTTCACTTCTTTCGTTCTGCTCGAAAGGGATGCCCATGATTCAATAACGAACGCAGCAATAGAGGAACTTTTCGACGGTATCATAGACATAAGATCCCAGGACAACTCCCTGGAATTGGGAATTCTCAGCATACGGGGGTGCCATTTCCAGCCCGAATACCGTCAGCTGACCAAGATGCGCGACCGCCTGAACGTGGATGTGGCCAGAAAGATTCAGGACTCCGAAATCATAGAAACAATCACAAATCACGGCCTCCCAAATCGGCTGAAAAATCTTGAAAAGGAGCTCGAGGAAACCCTTGATGAGAACCGGAAGCTCGAGAGCCGTCTCAAAGCCCTCAGCGAGAAAGAAGCCGAGTACAGCAAACGCCACAGTGAGATGCAGGCAGCACTTTCCGAGGTCGAGGCAAAGCTGAGGGAACAGGAATCAAAAGCCGGCACCGACTCAACAGCTGGGCCAGGCCACAGGGAGGAGGTCGCCCGTCTCCTGAGCGTCATGGACGGACTCATGGAAAAGCTCCCGGAAGACGTGATCGACAGCTTCGCCAGGAGCGATGATTTCAAGTTGTACGAGAAGATCCTCAGGGTCTATCTGGGGGATAAGGAATGATGCACCCGTCGGAAACAAGGGTCCTCGACATCAATTCCGAAGCGCTCGGAACGCCTGCAATCCAATTAATGGAAAACGCGGGAAAGGCGGTGGCGGATTCCCTCATGGCCGCTTTTCCGGAGGAAAGGATCCTTGTCGTATGCGGCTGCGGCAACAACGGCGGCGACGGTGCGGTGGCTGCCAGATATTTGGCCGAAGCCGGCCGCGATGTCAGCCTGGCGCTGGTGGCTGAATCTAAAAGCGATCTTCTTAATCAGAATCTCGCCAGGCTTCCGAACAGTGTGAAACGGCCTGAAAACGGTGTATCCACGGAGGGCTTCAATATAATCGTAGATTCCATGCTGGGCACCGGCCTGAAATCCGAACCCAGAGAGCCTTTTGCTTCCTGGATAACGGCCATCAATGCGTCAGGCGCGGATATCGTGTCGGTGGATGTGCCAAGCGGCCTCGGAACAGCGACTGCGGTTCGCCCAGTCATGACCGTGACGTTCCACGACGTCAAGGAAGGCATGGACCGCGGAAACAGCGGCAACATCCTGGTTGCCAACATCGGGATACCCAGAGAAGCCGAGGAATGCACAGGCCCCGGCGAATTCGCCCTCTACCCGATACCGGCGCGCGATTCGCACAAAGGCCAGAACGGCCGCCTACTGATCATCGGCGGCGGGCCCTATACCGGCGCACCGGCCCTATCTGCATTTGCAGCCCAGACAATCGGCGTTGACCTGGTGACAATAGCCACGCCAGAATCCAGCGCCCCGGTCATCGCTTCCTACAGTCCCACGTTCATAGTCAGACCGCTCCCGGGAAAGGTCCTGGCCAAGGCCCATATGAAGCACCTTTTAGACCTCTGCGGGGAAGCTGACGCGGTTCTGGTCGGCCCCGGCTTGGGTAGGGATGACGAAACCGTCCGGTCCGTCCGCGAGTTCCTTCAGGTTTTGAAAATTCCAGCCGTTGTGGATGCCGACGGCCTTCATGCCATGGCAGTTGAAAAAATCCCGGCCTTCAGGGTCCCGGCAGCACTCACTCCCCATGCCAGGGAGTTCATGAAGCTCGGCGGCTCGAAGCAGCTGAGTCCTGCGGCGGTTGATACCCTCGCCAAAAAATACGGAGCCACAGTCCTGCTGAAACAGCCCGTTGACATAATCTCCGACGGAAAGAATCACAAGCTGAACCGCACTGGCAACCCGCGGATGACCGTCGGAGGCACCGGGGATGTTCTGGCTGGGATTGTCGCCGGCCTGATGGCGAAAGGTGTCGAGCCCTACAATGCCGCAAGGATGGGCGCTTACCTTTCTGGGCTTGCCGGTGACCTGGCATTCGAGACGCTCGGATACTCCATGACCGCGACGGATGTCATCGCATGTATACCGACGGTGCTGGGAAGATGTTTGAGTAGGGTTTAAGTCTGGAGATGCCCCCTCCCAGCCAACCATCCCTATTATCAGTTCCAGCTAACGCGACCATGCCTCGGCTGACTGCTTTCATTCTGAATTTCGAGGCCGGGGTTGTGACCCGGTTAGCGGAACCGGGTTGGTGATATTGAGTTCATCCTTAGGAAACCTCGGGGCTTGCCCCGGGGAGGTGTTGACATCGGCACACAACCCGATACCAAGTCCCATTCAACCCAATTACGAAGCTGTGCAGTTGGGGAACGAAGTTGGAACGAAACGTATCCATGCAAGAAAAGGGAGAATGTCCTATATGATTTCGCCAGACTTTTCGTAGTCTGGCGATTACATGACATCCCCGGGCTCATCGCCGAATAGCACACCATTCGGCTTGCTCGCATTGATGTTGCGAAAATGCTGGGGAGCTACAATGCTCGTACACCCGAGGCTTCCAAATACAGAGCAATAAAATGCCCCAGAATGCTCTGTCAATCGTTTATAAAATAAATCTAGTACCCCGCCCTAATAATACGCATTATAAGCCAGGCGGGGTAAGCGGCGATACTTCGCCGCGTCACAGACGAGGCTTTGCCTCGTTAGGGCATGCTGCAGGAAAATGTCTGAAAGTGGGATCATTCTTTGAAATGCTTGTCCCACTTTCCTTCCTTGATGAGGAACTGGGCCTGCTTCGCTTCCTCGTTGTCGATGGTCACGCCCATCGAGACACAGGTTCCCGCAACCTCCAGGCAGCGGTTCTTCAGTGTCTTTCCGAGCACAGCGGATTCTTTCATGTTGGCAATCTTGATCATCTGCTCGATGCTCATGTTCCCAACCTTGTTCGAGGTGTTGGCTCCGGAGCCTTTCGCAATCTTCAGTTCCTTGATGATGAGCGCGCTGGTCGGGGGCGTTCCGACCGATATCTCGAAAGCTTTGGTCTTCGGATCGATGGATATCTTCACCGGGACTTTCATTCCGGCGAAGGCCTTGGTCTTCTCGTTAATGACCTTGACAATCTCCACGATATTGACCTGCATCGGTCCCAGAACGGGTCCGAGCGGGGGTCCGGGTGTGGCTTTTCCTCCGTCAACAAGCACTTCTACAACTTCTGGCATATATTCACTTCTCCTTTCCGATTACTCTGACGCTGTCTCCCTTGACGGTGACCGGGATGGGCACCAGGGCTTCGAACAGTTCAACAGTGATTTCTTCTTTTCCTTCATCGATGTGCTGGACCCTGGCCTTCTCTCCCTTGAACGGTCCGGCAACCAGTTCCACGATGTCGCCTTCTACTATTCCCGAGACGAGCGCTTTCGGGGTGAGGTAATGCTCTATTTCCTCGAGCTTCATCTCCCCGCCAACGATTCCGCGGGCGCGCTTGACGCTCCTGACGACCTCTTCGAGCCGGTCGGAGTTCATCGCTTCGATGAGAACATAACCCCTCAGGGGGGCGGGCGAGAGGATCGACAGTACGCCCAGGTCCTTCGCTCTGACTGCCAGGGTGTCAGCCACGGTCTTCTCGTGCCCTATCTGGGTCTTGATTGCCAAGACCGATTGTCTGGCTGTGGTTCTGGTGGTCATTGAATCTGAAAGCGCCGGGTCCTGGACCGATGCGACATTGATAACAACGTTAATGGCATCGCCGTATCTGGCTCCCTTGGGGGCGGTGACTCTGAGTGTGACGGGTATGGTCTGATTGGGCTGAATGTCCATCTCTTTGTCCATGAGGCCGGTCCTCGTTACTTCCCAAGGCTTCTGGTCCTTCATGTTGATTACAACGACCCATTCGGCCCCAGCTTCTCCAAGGCTTGAATCATGGATGGCCGTGACAGAGAGTCTCAGTTTGTCTGCCTTCGATCCCTCATACACTATTTTAAGATTGTAATCCGATGTGATACCGGTGGTTATCGACCGCTTTTCCTCGCCCTCGCATGTGATCTTTATTTTCCGCAGTTCCTGTGGCGGAAGCGCGGATTCCGGGGGTTTGGCGGTTTGTTCGGTTTCTTCATTTTTCAGACCTTCAAGCAGCGACATAGATTTACACCTCAAACATTAAAAATGCGTCGGGAACACAACCCATAACCAGTATATCAAAAATCCCAGGCCGCCCATGAGGATGAGTCCGATGCTGGTTATCTGAAGAACTTTGATGTACTCGTCAGTCTCGGGTTTTCTGGCCATCTTCAGGACTCTGCCGTACTTGCCCTTTCCGAAATTCTTGGCGCGGCCCTCGATACGGCCCTGTATCTTCCATGATTCTTCGACTATGTCCACCATGTGCTCACCGCTGTGAAAAGTGCCGGCCTATTTGATGAGGTCCACACCTATGTCCTTGCCCCTCCTGGTGTCCTGTTTGGCAAACATCTGGTTTGACTTGACGCCAGTGATGACTATCATGACTCTGATTGTTCCTTCGAGTTCCGGGTCGACAGCTGCGCCCCAGATTATCCTCGCGTTTGAGCTTATCCTTGACTGGACAACCTCTGCGACCTGCTCCGCCTCTGAGATGGACATATCCGGTCCGCCTGTGACGTTAATCAGGGCGCCGCTGGCATCTGTGATGTCTACGTCTATGAGCGGGGAGTCTATTGCCTCGTTGACTGCCTCGATTGCCCTGTCCTCGCCGTCGCTCTCGCCGAGACCAATCATGGCGACGCCTCCGCCCCTCATGATTGTTTTGATGTCGTTGAAGTCCAGGTTCACGAGGCCGGGCTTGGTCACAACTTCGGTTATGCCCTTTATTGACCTCATCAGTACTTCATCGGCAACCTTGAATGCGGCGTTGATGGATAGCTTCGGGACAAGCTCAATCAGCTTGTCGTTGGGTATGACTATGACTGTGTCCGCGACAGCCCTGAGTTTCTCAAGGCCGTATTCGGCATTCTCCATTCTGATGCTTCCCTCCGCCCTGAAAGGCGATGTGCATATTGCGATTGCGAGAGCGCCAAGCTCCTTGGCCATTGCTGCGACGAAAGGTGCGGAGCCGGTTCCGGTTCCGCCTCCCAATCCGCATGTGACGAATACGATGTCCGCTCCTGTGAGTGCCGCTCTTATCTCTTCCTCAGCCTCTCTTGCGGCTTCCTCGCCTATCTGGGGCAGAGCACCGGCGCCGAGGCCCTTGGTTGACCTTCTGCCGATGAGGATTTTGTGCGGGGAGTGGATTGTCAGAAGATGCTGGGCATCGGTATTTAGTGCGTAGAGGTCTGCACCGAGTATGCCGGATTCAACAAGCCTGTTGACTGTGTTGCTGCCTCCGCCTCCGCAGCCAACAATCTTGATGTTGGTCTTCAGACCTGCCAGTATGCGCTCTAATTCTTCGTCTTCCGCGTTCTGTCCTCCGACGCGGTATTCAGTTGGGGCCTCCTGATGGGAGACTTCCGGGACTGAACGGGCCAATACCTCTTTCACAATGGAACTCATCCATTCACCTGCCTTGAACAAAATCGCAGACATTTTCATGCCTGCAATATGTCACCCTAAACTAATACAAATATATAAAAAGTTATGGTATGGATTATTTTGTGTCCGTAATCCCACTTTTAACGATATTACGCGATGTTCCCGAATATCCCCAAAACATTAAATGCTTCTGCCCCTCACTTATTCAAAACAGGCCTGCAATTTAAGGCCAGGCCTATTGTAACTATCCATAACCCTTATATAACGAGAAGTACATCTCGTTACTCTAGCCTAAGGGGGTTGTAACATATCCGTCGTAGCTGAACTGAATAAGGAGCTTGAAAAACTTGACAAGGAGCACGGTGTCGAGATTTCCGCCGTCATCACACGCAGCGGGGCACCCATTGCATGGCATCTGCCTGCCGGAACCTCCGCAGAGACAATTGCAACTCTCTCCGCCACCATATTCGGAGCTTCGGAAGTCGTCTTCACGGGTTGCGGATGGGACAAGCCCCAAAAGGTCAGCATTGAAACAGGCCCCAACGGCTCACTCATCACCCGCAGCTTAGGCCGCAAGGCAATCCTGGTCGTCATGAGCAGAAAGCTTGACCTGTCCGAACTGGATAAGAGAGCTAACGAAGCTGAAATCAGGATTCGCGAGGTGATGCAGAATGAATAAGCCTCACTCGAATCACATATCCATTCCCGGCGAGATACGTACCTTCTTCGGAAAACCGGGCGGCCGTTCCCTGTTGGTGAAGGGCGGAGCCGGATCCGGAAAGACAACGATGGCTCTCCAGCTTCTCGAGGACCTCGCAGACCCCCTGAAGAGCATCTATCTCTCAAGCAGGGTCTCCGATGAAGCCCTTTTCAGGCAGTTTCCGTGGCTGGAAAAGGAAGAGATGAAGAACCGCATCATCGATGCCAGCAGAGTTCTCCTTAAGCACCTCGTCCCGGATGAGGACGATGTTGATGATGTACCTGACGCTGAACACCATGAGCGGCTCAGCAGTGCAAGGGATTTCCTTAGAAGCGTGAGCGACGAACCTCTGGCACCCCCGTCAAAAGTTGACAGGACAAGGTTAACTGTGCTTCTCGAGAGGAACAGGATGCCGGAAATAGAGCGGATTTACGACCGTGTGGAAGCCAATCTTCCCGAGAAGTCCATGATCATCATAGACAGCGTCGAAGGAATCACAAACAAATACAGCCTGGAAAACGAGGAACTGGTGACATGCATCCAGAAGGACCTTGTGGAAGGCTCCAATGTGGACGTTGTGTTCATACTTGAGAACAAGGAAGCTACGAATCTGGAATATCTCGTGGACGGTGTGGTGAAACACACATACGAATCAAGAGAAGGCAGACGCGTCAGGAACATCCACATTGAAAAGCTGAGGGGCACAAAGATCCTCCAGCCCTCCTATCTTGTGACGCTGAACGATGGCAGGTTCAACACATTCGACCCTTTCAAAATGTACCTGGGCGATATCGCACAGTGGGAGCCCATTCCCGACCACAACCGGCTTTACAGCACTGGCACCAGGGACCTTGACGTCCTTCTAGACGGGGGATTCAAGGCCGGCAGCTACAACGTTATTGAGGTGGATGAGAACGTTTCCAATGAGGATTACCATTCCATCGTTGTGCCGATACTGCTCAATTTCATAGCGCTGGAGAAGGGCGTGTTCGCGGTGCTGTCCGGAGGGGACCACGCGGAAACCTTGAAGAAGGACCTTGATAAATTCCTACCCAAGGGCCAGTTCGAGAACTATGTCCGCATAGCAGATTATTTCACCAACAAAAGCGATTCACCATACATCATGGCGCTGGGCGGCAGGGTCACCAAGGAAGAAAAGGAGAAGGCGGTCCAGACATGGAACAGCAATGTTGCATTCCTCAGAGGCCCCGATAACAAACCGATAATGGACTTCACCGGCTTCGACACACTGGAGTATCTGAGAGGCGGAGAAGTGGCAATCCAGCATCTGCTCGATGCAGTCGCCAAGATAAAAATATCAAACGACCTCGGCATCGGCATTCTGAAGCCAGGGCTCAGGCTCACCCAGGAAATCATGAACATGGCAGATACGTACCTCAAGATAATCACCATAGACAAGTGCCCATGCATCTACGGCGTCAAGCCAAAAACCATGATTTATGGAATTGTCAACGACCTTGAGAGGGGAACGCCAAACATCCAGCTAATTCCCATCATCTAGATTTGTTAAATATACCTATCTATATTTAACACAATCGTATTCGCAATAGTTAGCATTTTAACCATGCGGGTACCTACATCACTTTGGGTAAGAAGGTGGAGCGAAAAGTCCGTGGCAGTATACTGAACACATACCTTGCGTTCGTGACCAAGAAATGGGGCCGTGACGGTTACCGCCTGTGCATGAGCGAGATAGGGCTATGGGGCGAGTTCAGAGACGGAAATTATTATCAGGATGCCATCCGTGAGAACATTCTCCGTTGGATTGCCCGAGAGAAGGGAGAAGAGAACCTAAGGGAATGCGGTAAATACATCGCATCCAACCTCGGCATCCTGTCCTGGCTTGTTAGATTCAGCGACCCCAAAGCCATCGCCAGCAAATTCCCGAAGAACTTCAGCGAGATTTATTCCTACGGAAGAATGGAAGCAGACACAAGCAAAGACAAACTAATTGTGCTCAGGCTTTACGATGTCTGCCGAATCAGGGAATGCTGCGAAGTTTGGCTAGGTGTCTGCGAAGGCGTTCTGGAAAGCACAAAGACCAAAGGGAAAGTCGAAGAAATAAAATGCTCCATCGAGGGCGCGGACTGCTGTGAATACAGAATTTCATACTGAGTCGACAGCCTGAGACTTCAGGCCATCCGGAACAATTTATTCATCAAGCATTTTGAAGTTGGCACTGTGCTTCATCAGAAGTCTCTTGAAATTATGCCTCTCGGCTCGGGTGAGTTCGCAGTCAATGACCATGGCTGCTTTGTCTCCCAGCGTTTCCATCTCGACAGTTGTGAAGCGGTTGGGAGCCGCTCTGATTGCCTCCTGGAATTCAGCAACAGAAGTCATGTTCAGAGTCACCCTGAACCTGTAATGCCTCCTGCCTTTGAGCCCGAGCGCCCTCTCCGTCCTGCCGAGCAGAACGAGAGCTATCACGATGATCAGGGTCACAATGAGCGCGAAGATGTGCATGTCAAGGCCGATAGTGATTCCGATAGCTGCCGAGACCCATATGGCTGCCGCGCTCGTGAGTCCGCTAATCCGTCCCTTCGAGAACATGATGGTGCCTGCGCCCAGGAATCCTATGCCTGTGACAATCTGGGCAGCGACCCTGAGCGGGTCCGCGTTCCCTGCCCACTGCTCGGTGAAATATACTGTGACCATGGTGAACAGAGCCGCTCCGGTGCAAATGAGCATGTAAGTTCTCATCCCGGCGGGTTTGTCCCTCAGCTCCCTCTCCAGCCCGATAAGGCTTCCGCAGAATATGGCCAAGAGAACCTTGGGAAGGAAATCGAACAGCATAACGTCCAGGTCGAGCATTTTTCACCGAACGGCAGTAGAATGTGTCCCTATTTCTATTTTTCCTGTTTTCCCTTTCGGGATAAGCCTTTTCTCCAGAAATGGACCCTGCCGTGCAGTCTGAGAAACCTTTTCTCCAGCCTTGGGTAGGTTCCCGGGTGGTCAAGCACATGCGAAGCGAAGGCCATTATACCGCTCAGAACAGTGAACGCGATAAGAAAATAGGCCGGCCACAGGGGTATATTTTTTCTTACTGAGAATGCGGAATCCGGTATTATACCGTCAAACCCGAGTTCCTCGAGGTATGTCTGATTGATCTCTCCGGCTCCGGTATCGCCGGATTGCAGCAGTTCCCATTGCTCATCCGTGAAATGCCCCCTCGAGGCCATTGTGTAATTTACGCTTTGGTAGGCAAATGTGAGCCTGAACATCACAAAATAGCTGCTCTGTGAGAAATATGCTCCGTGAGGTGTTGATTTTTCGGTCTGGACGGTCAGCGAGACAGGATAATTCCCGCCGGCCGGTATGTCTCCGCAATCCACAGCTACCTCGGTACCGGACTCCCCAAACACCGGTGGCGAGGATATCTCCGAAATAGGCACTGATTCTTCAAGGGTAGAATACTGATATATCGAAACCAGGAGTGACACATTTTCCATGGCCCCGGTGATGTTGACCGGGTCCGGATTGTTCACAGTGAGGGAGAAGATACCCTCCTCACCTGGCGTGATGGCGGGTGTGGATATGTCGCCCAGCATGCGGTTGACGAACCTTGGCTCGTCGATAGACTGGGCCATGACTAGCTGGGATGACAGCAGCAGCGCAACGGCCAGGGTGACTGCCTGAATCATTTTCATGATGGCTGTGCCATGCCGAAATATGTTAAATAGATTTGGATGGCAGTCTATCGCCAACAAATTTAATAGACCGCGCGCCTTTTCAAGCGCACAGGGGGCCGAGGAACGCCAGAAGACACACCCATGATGAAGCAGTACTACCGCATGAAAGCCGAGCATCCCGGCACCATATTATTCTTCAGGATGGGTGACTTTTATGAAACTTTCGAGGACGATGCCAAAATCACATCAAAGGTGCTGGGTATCACGCTGACTACCAGAGGGCAGTCCCGGGGGGAAAAGATGCCGCTGGCCGGCATACCCTACCATGCACTTGACGCTTACCTCCACAGGATGGTGAAGGCCGGGTACAAGGTCGCCATATGCGAACAGACAGAAGACCCCAAGAAGGCCAAAGGTATAGTAAAGCGCGAGGTCGTAAGAATCGTCTCTCCCGGTACAGTCATGGAGGAATCCATGCTCCAGGGCATGGCCAACAACTTCCTTGTGGCCATAGGCCGGAACAAAGCAGGGTACGGTCTGGCTGCGGTTGACATCACAACTGGCGAATTCTCGGCCACCCGGATACCTGCCGAAGGGGCCTCCAGGATGCTCAGGAACGAGATAACAAGGTATTCCCCGTCGGAATGCCTGGTCTGCCCGGACATCGGCGTGAAAGGCCTCGCAGAGATAATGGAAGGGCAGCCGGAATTCACAGTGACCGTCGGAAGTCCCGAATACTTTCAGAAAGAGAACGCATGGCAAACGCTGTGCGACCGTCTCCAGGACACATCTCAGATCGCGGATTCTGTCCCGGCAATTGAGGCTGCGGGCGCCACCCTGGCCTATCTCACCGAGATGCAGAAAGGAAGCGTCAGTCAGATAAAATCGGTTAAGTTCTATGAGTTGAATGATTTCATGATGCTGGATTCAGTCACACTGCGGAACCTGGAGCTTTTCGGGAACATACGGGACGGCGGCAGGACGGGCACTCTCTTCGGGCTGTTGGACCGTACTCTCACTCCCATGGGAAGCAGGACCCTGCGCAGCTGGATGTCAAAACCTTTAATGGATGCAGGGCCGATAAACGCGAGGCTGGATTCAATCGGATTCCTCATGGACAACCGCCCTCTCAAGGCGGAAATCAGAGAGTACCTGGCCGAGGTGAGGGACCTTGAGCGGCTTCTCTCCAGGAGCATCTACGGAAGCGCGAATGCCAGGGACCTCGCGGCAATCGGGAAGACGCTGAATGCGGTGACCCCTGTCATGCAGGCAATTGCCGGTGCAACCCCGGAGCTTCTGCGTGGCATTCACAATAACCTGGACCCCTGCCAGGAACTTATCGACGAGATATCCCGAGCAATTGCCGATGAACCGCCCATCGGGCTCAGGGACGGCGGAATCATCCGGGCCGGTTACGATGCACAGCTTGACGAGCTTCGGGACATGGCTGCAACCGGCGGAAAGTGGATGGCCGGCCTCGAGGAAGCAGAAAGAGGCCGCACCGGCATCAGGAATCTCAAGATCAGGTACAACAGGGTGTTCGGCTACTTCATCGAGGTCCAGCAGAGCCAGGCGGAAAAGGTTCCGGCGGATTACACAAAGAAACAGACACTGGCGAGCTGCGACAGGTACATCACGCCGGAGCTCAAAGAGAAAGAGACCCAGATTCTCACTGCCAATGAGCGATCGACAGCGCTGGAGTATGAACTCTTCTGCAGGATAAGAGAATCTGTCGCAGCACAGTCCGAGAGACTTCAGGGCACTGCCAAGGCGCTCGGAGAATTGGACGTGCTGGCATCGCTCGCGGAGATAGCAGCCCTGAAGAATTACTCCAGGCCCAAGCTGGAGGCCACCGACGCCATCACAATCGTTGACGGACGCCATCCGGTCGTCGAGGACCTTCTGACAGAGAACTTCATTCCGAACGACACAATGCTGGACATGAAGCGCAACCGTGTCATCATTCTCACAGGCCCCAACATGGCCGGTAAATCCACTTACATGCGCCAGATTGCACTCATATGCTCATGGCCCAGATGGGAAGTTTTGTGCCCGCAAAATCTGTAAAAATGGGCATCGTGGACAGGATTTTCACCCGGGTCGGCGCCTTCGATGACCTTTCCAGGGGCCAGAGCACCTTCATGGTCGAGATGAGCCAGGTTGCCGAAATCCTGAACAATGCAACGAAGCGTAGCCTCATCCTCCTTGATGAGCTGGGCAGGGGGACCAGCACCTTCGACGGACTAAGCATCGCCTGGGCGGTTGCGGAATACGTGCACTCGCGCAAGGTGGGTGCCAAAACCATCTTCGCAACCCATTATCACCAGCTGAACGAGCTTGAGGAGCTCCTTGACGGCGTCGTGAACTGCAATATCGCAGTCAAGGAGGAAAAGGACGACATCATATTCCTGAGGAAGGTCATCCCCGGCAGCACCAACCGGAGCTATGGAGTCCAGGTCGCAAAACTTGCTGGCATGCCCCTTGATGTGGTGGAGCGGGCAAAAGCGCTTCTCAAGGACATCGAAAACAGGAATGTAATGGACCTTTCCGATGATGCCAGACCCAGGAAGAAAGGCAAGACCTACACCCAGCTTGTGATGTTCCAGGAGGAAATCCCAACCCATCCGCTGGAAGCGGAACTCAATAGCCTGGAGATTGACCATATGACCCCGATGCAGGCGCTCCAGAAGCTCCATGAGCTGAAATCCAAGCTGAAGGAGGAAAAATGAGCCGCATCAGGATACTTGATGAGTCCACTGTGAATAAAATCGCGGCGGGCGAGGTCATCGAGCGACCCTCAAGTGTGGTTAAGGAACTCGTTGAGAATTCCCTGGACGCAGGCTCGTCCGAGGTACGTGTCAGAATATCCGGCGCGGGAAAGACGCTGATCGAGGTGACCGACGACGGCTGCGGGATTGCCAGAGAGGATCTCGAACTTGCCTTTGTCCAGCATGCCACAAGCAAGATCGGCTCAATTCGCGACCTGGAGGCATTGAGCACCATGGGATTCCGCGGCGAGGCGCTGTCCAGCATCGCCTCGGTTGCGGACGTCGACATCTCCACCAGGGAGAAAAATTCGGCAGTCGGCTATTCCATGGCCTTCCGAAAAGGCAAGCCAGGCGAACCGAAGCAGGTCGGCCGCCCCACAGGCACAACCGTCTCCGTGAAAAATCTGTTCAGCGGCCACCCGGCCAGACTGAAATACCTGAAAGCCGACAGGGTCGAGATTGGCCATGTGATTGACACCGTTACCGAAAGGGCGCTGGCCCGGCCGGATGTCGCTTTCAAACTTCACAATGACGACGCTGAGGTACTGAACCTCCCCAGAGCCAATAACGTCGCTGACCGCATCGCCGATGTGATGGGCAGGCACATTTCGAAGGCCCTCATATCCTTCGAAGCATCGGCTTTCGGTATTACCGTCAATGGGCATCTGGCCAAGCCGGAAATCACCAAATCCACAAGGGACGGATTCTATCTGTTCGTCAACTCACGGCCAGTGTCCTGCTCCGCAATATCGGAGGCCGTGGAAACGGGATTCGCAGGCATGCTCATGAGGAACCGCCACCCCGTCGGGGTCCTTTTCCTGGACATCGACCCGGCCAAACTGGACGTTAACGTTCACCCGACCAAGAAGAAAGTCAGGTTCGCAGATGAGAAGGCGATTTCCCGTTTCATTTCAAAAGCGGTGTCGGAGGCTCTGGGAGATGTGAGGCATATCCCGGAACCGGTGCCGAAACAGAGGGAACTGTTCCCGGTTGAACCGGTTCCGGCCATGCCCTCAATATCGCCTGCCACAAGGTCCAAAGCCCAGGAACAGAAGGAACTTTTCAGACAAACGGAAGAATCTCCTGAGGTCGCGGAAAGCGCCACCCTTCCGTCTCTCAGGGTGATAGGGCAGATAATGGACACATACATCCTTGCCCAGAGCGACTCCGATCTCATGATAATAGACCAGCACGCAGCCCATGAGAGAATAATGCTGGATAAGCTGCGCAACCGCCCCGAAAAGAAATCTGCGCAGAACCTAATCGCGCCAATCCCGCTGAACCTCGGAAAGAAGGAGAGCCAGCTTGTCGAACACTTCCGCCCGGTCATAGAAGAACTTGGATTCAGGATAGAGCCGTTCGGGAAGGAAGCGTACCTCGTCAGGGCGGTTCCGGCAATCGGCGGCCACATCGAGAGCGAGAAAGGTCTGCTTGACTTAATAGGGGAACTGGCCGAGCTGGGAAAATCCAGGTCCATAACTGAAAAGAAGGACGAGATAATGCACCTTGTGGCCTGCCATTCCGCGATAAGGGCAGGCGAAAGGCTAACAATGCAGAGGATGGCCCTTCTCATCCAGGAAATGCATCAATTGGATAACCCATACACCTGTGCCCACGGCCGGCCGACAATAATCCGCATAACCAATGCGGAGCTGGAGAGGATGTTCAAGAGGGTCCTGTGACGCCGTAATCAAATCGTTTTCCTAATGTCGATTACGGAAATTCCAAGGACGCTCTGAATCTCATCGTTCTCAGAATGCTGATTCAGGGCGAATTCTAATCCTGCTGAGATTTAGTTACCGAATTCACCGATTGCTAGCAGATTGTTGCGATCAAAATGGCATGGATTTAGTTTACAAATGTTTACCATGCCATCGTCGAATTTATGTGAATACATGCTTAGAATCAATTCAACATTCGACGGTTCAATAGTTCAGCCATGTCTCGCTGTCGCTCCAGATAAAGTATCCCCGGGTCGGCACAAGGTACATCTCTGTCCCCGGGAAGATGTAATGCCGGAATGTGACCCCGTCCCAATAGCAAATATCGTCATAGATGCTGCAGGACACCTGGCCGGCCCATAATGTGACATCGGCGGAGGCATTGCCCATGTACCCGACAACGTTCCAGCCTGGCAGCAGACGGACGCTCCGGGGCCCGGGCTCATAACCCGTGACATTGAACACGTTGGTGTAGGATTCATCCCACCAAACGAAAATGCCATCATCTTCGCCGATGGCGAAATTCTCCGGGTCGGTGGGCAAATTGAACCCGGCGATGTAATTGATGTATGCCTGGCCTGAGGCATCCCATTTCGAGGCCATGGTGCAGCCCGTGGCTGTCGCCAGGTCGTCGGCGCAGGCAATGGCGGAGCCATTTATTTTTGGCAGGAGGACAGGGAAGGAGACGAGGTTCCAGCCGGGATGGATAGCGAGGTTGGTTTGAATCGGTTCGCAAATCTGTATCTGATATACACCTGTCTTGTTTGAATTGCCAGAGGTGTCGTTGCACCAAATGAAATAATCAACACATCCGGTCGTGTCTTGGCCAGGAATGTCGTAACTCCAGTTTCCGTTCCATTGGGTCATTGAAACGTTATAAATTGTTGCATATGTGCCAGTGTAATTCAAATAAACAGCGTCAACGCTTACGTCGTCAGTGATGTTGGCTGTGATATTTATCGCTTGGCCGATATTCGCAGATGCAACAGGGATATGATCTATTGAAGGAGGTTCTGTGTCTGGAAGGACTTCTGGAAAACGTTTGTAATAAATCTCTTTATTTCCATCTCGCTGATCCTCCCATGTTATATGAATAGATGCATCTATGATTGCGATTTTCGGTGCCCCGGAACTATTGCCATCTGCTTCAGTTAATAGAGTATCCGTCCCCCAATTTATACCGCCGCTAGTCGAATTTTTATAATACAATTCAGGGGTGGAACCATCATCTCTTTTATCGTTCCAAGTAACCCAAACATTGTCAGCCCAAACCCCTACATCTGGCGCATATGAACCCAGATTAGGCCCTGTTAATAATGTCGGTGTGCTCCAATTCCCTCCATTATCTGTTGAATTTCGATAATATATTCGGCATGTAGGGCCTGCCTGTTCATTCACCCATACCGTGTGAATATTGGACCCATTAATTGCCATTGCCCCCTGCAATACTGCATTCGTAGAAATTAATCGTGCATCTCCAAAATTATTTTGTCCATCGTCCCAGGTTACCCCATTATCTCTAGAACGGATATAGTAGAGGCCAGGCGTACCTGTTCTATCATCACTAAATACAACATGAATATTTGAGCCATTCACTTCTATCCCCCTTGGTGCAGATGAATAGAGAGCATTTGTCAACCTTTTTTCTGTTCCCCAGGTTATACCTCCGTCAAGGCTCCAATTATAATATATCTCTGTATTTGCTGGAACAGACTCAGCACCATGCCTTGAATCTACCCAGATTATATGGATATTCTGGCTATCTGGGGAAATTGCAATTTTTGGGCCTTGTGAGTTAAAGCCATCGTTTGCGGAAATCCTCTTCTCGGAATCCCAAGTATCGCCCCCATCAGTCGAGTTTCGGTAGAATATTTCCCAAGCAGGGGTTTTCCAGTCCTCCCAGACTACAGATACATTGTTCCCTGCCATGGCAATATCAGAGTTTCTAGCACTTACACCGCTATTTGATATTTGAGAGGGCGTGTTCCATGTATTGCCACCATTTCTAGACTTCATGTGATAAATTTCATAATTTCCAATGTTTCGTGTCCAACTTAATTGGACATCCAAACCCTCTGCAACAATGTTTGCACTCGAATCAGTTATTACATTATTCGTTAACCGAATGTCATCGGTCCACCCTGTCGGCATCCCCGCTGCCACAATCTGGACCTGGAAAACACAGGTCATGTTCGCGTTGCCGCTGGTGTCGTTGCACCAGATGAAATAATCAACAGTTCCTATATTGTCTTGCCCCAGGATGTTGTAACTCCAGTTGCCGTCCCACTGGCTCATTGAAACATTATAATTCGTGCTATTTACGCCTGTGTAGTTCAGGTAAACTGCATCAACACCTACATCGTCCGTGACGTTGGCCGTGATGTTTATTGTTTCGCTAATATTCGCTGAGGCCACTGGCACGTGGTTTATGTCGGGAGACTTGATGTCGGGGAGGATTTCTGGGTAGCGTTTGTAATAGATTTCTTGGTTACCATCGCGAGAGTCATACCAAATAATATGCCTAATATCCCCACTTACCTCTATTTGAGGCCAGTAAGAGTTAAAAGTATCATTTATTGATATTCGTAATGGAGCAGACCAACTTCCTCCCCCGTTTGTAGAATTGATATAATAAATATCTTTGTCATCATATGCAGCATCCCAGACAATATGAATGTTATTGCCATCAACTGTCATGTCTGGTTTATTTGGGTCATTGACACCGCCAGCCAGTAACTGAATCGGATTCCAGCTATAGCCATTGTCCGTTGAATTGCGATAATAAAGATAATAATTGGGTCCTGGTAACACTTCATCAACCCATATCACATGAATCGTTGACCCATTCACAGAAATGGCTGCCCCAATTCGAACTGTTGCATTACTTGTTAATTTTCGCTCCTCATCAATAGTCCCCGACCCATTGTCCCATGTAACTCCATTGTCAATCGATCTGATATAATAAACATCTGCACTTCCATCTCTGTCATCCATAAATAATACATGGATATTTGAGTTATTTACTTCAATGCCAACTGGCCCTGCCCCACTTAAATCATGTGTAATTCTTCTGTCTAGGTTAGCTCCCAAAGCATCATCCCAGGTTATTCCATCATCAATACTTCTTTTGTAGTAAACTTCTGTTTGGGCAAGTCTGGAATCTGTCCAGACAACATGGATATTTGAATTGTTAACAGCAATTTTTGGGCCTTCAGATTTTAATCCATCATCCGCGGATATATATTTTGGAGAACACCATGATGTTCCTCCATCAGTTGAGTTGCAATATGCAATTTCTTTATTGCTAACTCCAATATTATCATTGTAAACCACATGTAAATTTGTGGTGTTGGTCGCTATATCTGGATAATCTCCATTTCCTCCAATATTCAATTGTTTTTGATTTCCCCATATTTGACCTCCATCAGTTGAATTTTTATAAAATACCCTTCCATTCCCTAACCAAATATCACGCCATACAATGTGTACATTATTTTGATAAGCAGAAATAGAAGGATTTGCATCTGGGCTAATACTGTTCGTGAGTCTAGTATCATTGGTCCATCCCGCTGGTGTTCCACTTACTTCATTAGAAATTATTGAAGAATTAACACTTGGATTTAGCATTACAACCATTAGCCCGATTACAATACTCCATGCAAACAGCTTCAGATTTCTCTTACCCGTCATTGAATGAGAATATATTCACAGCATAGATAAGGATTTCTATAAAGCTGTCTGCATGGAATGGCTATCTCGGTGTGCGTGACAGAATATTGCGTATGGGCGGGAGATTGGTAAATATAGAATGAAATAATGCCCTGCACAATGGTAACAATCTACTACCCCTCGCAAAACTTCATCCAAACATCCCTCACCGGCGGACACTGCGCGCTCCGGTGCCCCCACTGCCAGGCCCGCTTCCTCAAACACATGGCGGCTCGAACAGTTTAACAGCATCAAGATGCTGGATAATATTGATGTTGAACTGGTTTCGGGGAAT
>JAQVMG010000019.1 GCA_028703755.1 Thermoplasmata archaeon
CATGACAGGATCAAATGGGGACGAATAGGATCAAAGGCATATGATTGCAGTATGCCCCGGGTGTGAGCCCGGGGTTTGCCAACATTATATTTTCAAGTGCGAATGATCATTTTGGGAGCAAAAAGATTATCCCTTCAAGACACCCCGGCTGAAGGCCGGGGAGTTCGAATCAATAGGATCTAATGGGAACGATTCTTCAGACTTTGCTATATACTGCAATGCGAAGTATGAACGAAACGTATCCATGCTAAAAAATTGAGAATGCCCTATATGATTTCACCAGACTTTTCCATGTCTGGCGAGTACCCGACATCCCCGCCCCTGCGGAGGCGAGGTTTTCCAGGAAAATGCTGCTATAACGTGTCACCCATACAGCGATAGAATGAACCCCGCCCTCGGACAATAGATTATGCTAATCAGGCAGGGCATGCTGCGATATCATGCTTCGATTAAAATATTTCAGCCTTTGAGTGAACTTCTATCCCTTTGCTGGTAATATTGTAGGGCTTGATGCGCCTCGAATGGCCGGCGCGCCTCATCTTGACAACGCGCACGGAGAGCTGGATGTCCGAACCGTCGCTTGTCTCGTTGTAGCGCAGAAGTATCACGCCGTCCGCGACGTACTCCACCAGGCCGTCCCTCGACACATTGGGGTTCTCGGATTTCACTTCGGCCGTGAACAGGGCGGTCGCTCCCGAGCCCTTTATCTGCCTGCAGAGGTCGAAAAGGCCCTGTCGTCTCTCGGAATCGTTGTCGAAAAGCATGCTGAGCAATGACACCGAATCGAACACCACGCGCTTGGCGCCAGTCTGTTTGATATACGCCGGCAGTTCGCTGTGGATTTTGGATATCGTGCTTTTTGCGTCGGACGGCTCCAGTTTCACGAGTGTGAGCGCCTTGCTGTCGATGAACGGCTTCAGGTCCCAGCCGTATGTCCTGGCGTTGCCTGTGATTGCCGACTCATCTTCCTCGAGAGAGATGAAAATGCCCTTCTCGCCCTTCTGAAGCCCTGTCCAGATGAACTGCAGGGACATCGTGGTCTTTCCCGTGCCGCATGAACCAAGCAGAGCTATTATCTGACCGGCCGGAATGCCTCCGCCCAGCATCTCGTCCAGACCCGCTATCCCCGTCGCAACCTTGTCGTCAGCCATAAGATCACCTAATCGACTCCATGTTAATCACAGTCATGCCGCTGTGGGCAGTCACCATCGTCGGGAACCTGGCAATCCTCTCCTTATCCAGGTGCGGCATCACGCTCATGAACTTCTCGACATACATGTACCGCTGGCGCTTGCTGCTGAGATGGTATTTCGTCCACTCGAAAGTCAGCACCCCGTCAACGCTGTCCAGGAACATCTGCTCATCCCTCGGCTCGAGAATTCCGCGGGTCAGCATGATGTAGACGACACCGCCCCAGCGCTTTGACGCTCTCTGCATGCCCTTCAGGACATTGACCAGGTCCGCGATTTTTATATTCTCCGAAACGACCAGGTCTGTGAGCGAATCGATTATTATCATTGACTTGGGCGGCGTCTGTTCAAGATACTGGATTAGGGCCTCCAGGACGTTTTCCTTCGGGGTCCCGCCGAAGAGCGTGCCGCCGTTGTCGCCGTCTGTCCAGGACGCGGGCACCAGGCTCTTCTTGTAATAGTGGGCGCTAAGGTCCTTGAATTGTATCTTTCGGGATAGCATGTTGTAGAATGACGGGTCGAAGCCCTCGTGAATTTCCCTGAGGACATCGTCCTTCGTCCTTGAAAACGTGATGTAGCTTATGTGGTCCGGGATGCCCTCCATCTTGCAGAATGAGCCCAGGTAGGACTCGAACATGTAGGGGTGCTCCTTGACGGTCGCAAGCTTGAACGCCGAAGTGTATACAAACTCGTGCTGGCCAGCTCCAATGTCCCCGTAAAGGATTACGACCGAGCCTTCCGGCAGGCCGCCGTTGACAATAGCGTCAAAATCCGGCACCCCGGTCGGCACTTTCATGACTGAGTGTCCCATATGTTCCCTCGACATGCCTTAAACGATGGTTTCCCTTATTAGGGTTGCGGTGTGGCGCAACACTTAAATCGCCTGCGCCCATCCCCGGGGTGGGGCGTGAAGCCATGGAAAAGATCGTCGAGTGCGTACCGAACTTCAGCGAGGGAAAGGACAAAAATATCATTGACCAGATTGTCGCCGCCATCGAGAGCGTCGAAGGCAGCAGGGTCGCCGATGTCGACATGGGCGCGGACACCAACCGGACCGTCGTCACATTCTTCGGAACCCCCGAGAGCGTTGCAGAATCCGCTTTCCTGGCAGTGAAAAAGTCTTCTGAGCTCATCGACATGTCAGTCCACAAAGGCGCGCACCCGAGGATGGGTGCGACGGACGTGTGCCCATTCATCCCAGTCTCCGGCGTAACTATGAAAGACTGTGTTGAGATATCGAAGAAGGTCGGGGCCAGGGTGGGCAAGGAACTTGGTTTACCTGTCTACCTTTACGAGGAATCCGCCGCGAACAAAGAAAGACAGAGCCTGGCTTTCCTAAGGGCGGGCGAATACGAAGGCCTGAAGGCGCGGTTCAGGGAAGGCAAGCTCAAACCGGACTTCGGCCCGTCCAAATTCATCCCCGGTTACGGGGCCACGGTCATGGGAGCCAGGGAATTTCTCATTGCCTACAACATCAATCTGAACACCAAGGACAAGAAGTACGCTTCAGACATCGCCCTTGAGATCCGCGAGAGCGGCCGAGTCAAGAGGGGCCCCAGCCCGACCGGTTTTTACAAGGACGGCGAGATACTCCGGGACAAGAAAGGCAACAAAATCGAGATACCGGGCAAATTCACGAACTGCAGGGCAATCGGTTGGTACATCAAGGAATACGGCCAGGCCCAGATATCCATCAATCTCACGAATTACCGCGTTACTCCTATTCATGTAGTTTTCGACGAGGTCTGCAGGCTGGCCGAAGGCCGCGGCCTCCGGGTCACAGGCTCGGAAATAGTGGGGCTGGTTCCGAAGAAGGCCATGGTCGATGCAGGCATCCATTACCTGAAGAGGCAGCGCAAACCGACCGGCTTCCCTGAGAGAGAGGTCATTGAGATGGCTGTCCGCAGCATGGGCCTGAGAGACCTGAGCAAGTTCGACCTGGACGACAAGATAGTCGAGTACAGGCTCCGCGACAGATGCCGGCTCGTGGACATGAGCGTTTCCGATTTCACCGACGAGGTCCAGACAGACTCTGTCGCTCCGGGCGGGGGCAGTGTCGCAGCCCTTGGCGGCGCCTTGGGCGGCGGCCTGGTGGCCATGGTCTCCAACCTGAGCACGGGCAAGGAATACCTGAAGGTCTACAAGGACATCTGCAGGATCGGCCTTGACGCGGAAGCCCTTAAGGCCACCCTGATGTACAACGTCGATGCAGACACCCAGGCGTTCAACTGCGTGATTGCGGCCAACCGCCTGCCCAAAGAGACCAAGGAAGAGCAGAAAGCCAGGGACGCAGCCATCCAGGCAGCATACAAGGACGCGATCAACACGCCCCTTGACACAGCCAACAGATGCCTTGAGGTTCTGAAGCTGGCCGATGAGATATCGCTCAAGGGCATGAAGAGCTCCGCATCCGATGCCGGAGTCGCTGCGCTGATGGCCCATGCGGGTCTTCATGGCGCGGTCATGAACGTGAAGATAAACCTGCCCAACATAACCGATAAGAAGTTCAACGGTGAGATGGCGAAGCAATGCGCCAGGCTCACAAAGGACGCAGACAAACTTCTTGAAAAAGTGCTGGCAACCGTCGGGAAGAACCTCTGAGGGAATGGATGAGAGCAGAGCCCCTCACACAATCCCATCTCGTAGAGGCCGGCGAGCTTTTTGCCGCCTCTTACCGGGGCCAGAGGGAGCTTGTGCCAATCCTGGACCCTGAACACGGCACTGCCAAGAACGCACAGTTAAAACTTGAGAAACTTTTGGAAAAAAATCCCGGCGTGGCTGTCTTTGACAAAGACAGGATGGTCGGTTATATGGCCGGCATGTACCTCGACAGATTCCTGAGCCAGCACAGAGGCGCCTACAGTCCCGAATGGGCCCATGGCTCGACCGACGAGAACGCCTTTGAAATTTATCGTTTACTCTACAGTGAAATCGCCCGGCGCTGGGTTGCGGACGGATGCCTCACTCACGCTATAAACTTCATGGACCGTGCCAGTGAGGCGCAGAATGCCTTTTCCTGGAACGGTTTCGGAGGAATTTGCGTCGATGCCATGAGGCCGGTCGGGCCTATTCCCCTCAGTCCGGTCGAGGGCCTCCAGGTACTGCCGATGCAGGAGGACGATATCCCGGATTGGCTGCCCATGTTGGAAGCCCAGAACCTGCACCTGGCCGGTTCTCCGTCATTCATGCCGTGCCTCGAAACGGATAGTATCGATGACCTGTGTGATATGCTGAAACAACCCGGAGCTGGCGCCTGGATGGCCTGGCTGGATGATGAACCGGTCGGTTACATGAAGGTCGCTCCGGCAGCGAACGGTGCCGCATGGTCGGTAAACGGCGAAAGGAAATTCGCAGTCAACGGCGCTTACGTCTTGCCTCAGCACCGCGGCAAGGGCCTGGCCACTGCGATTCTTGCGTGCATCATGGAATGGGGCGCATCCGAGGGATACGTGCGCTGCTCGGTCGATTTCGAGGCGACCAATCCCGAGGCATGCCATCTCTGGCTCAAGCATTTTCAGCCGGTGTGCCGATCCATGGTCAGGCGCCTGGATGAGCGGATACTAAAAATTATTTAATGAATAATATTATTTTATAATTATATTCTCTATTAAATACTGTTCTCCAGTATCCGGTTCGCCAGCGCGACAACGTCCTCATTGACGGTGCAGTCAAAGATCGGATATTTGTCATTCTCCTTCGTCTCGCTGGCGATTATGCCGGTGAGGGCAATAACATTTTCTTGGGCACCCCTCACCGCGAATGTCTCGGCAAGGAAATCCGAGGACTTGGCCACCAGGATCCTGATGATGCGTGGGTCCGCATCCTCCAGCCCCTCGCAGATGAGTATGCCTGTGTCCTCGGGAATGAATCTGATGAACTCGTCCAGCCGGCTCCTGTTCGGGCGTTTCTCGATGTAAGCCAGTTCATCTTTTGACAGTGAAACCACGAAATCCGCGCCGGCCTGCTGGTGCCGGCATGTGTCCTTTCCTTCCTTGTCTATGGTGAAGTTGGAGTGGACCATGGATTTGACCGTGCCCACTTTCATTCTGCGTGACTTGAACTCCCTGACCAGGGCCTCGACGCAGGTTGTTTTTCCCGATTTCTTCAGGCCTATGAGCGATACTATTATCATCGCACACGGAAACGCCTGCGCCCTAATGAAAACTTCGGAATTACTGTATCCTGCCCTGCAGAGAGACCGTTTCCTTAACGAGAGGCACAGACTTGCCCGAGCGCTTTATGGCTTCCTCGGCTATCCTCACCATCCCTCCGCAGCAGGGAACTTCCATCGTCGCCACTGTGACGGACTTAATCCTGTTGCGCTTCAGTATCGCAGTGAGTTTCTCCACATACGCATCGGCATCGTCCAGCTTCGGGCATCCCATCGCGACGGTTTTGCCGTGTATCAGCTGGGAGTGAAGGTTCGGGTTGGCGGCAGCAACGCAGTCAGCCAACAGGAGTAGATGCGAGTTGTCGAAGAACGCAGCGTCCGGATTCAGGAGATGTATCTGGATAGGCCACTGCCTCAAAGCGGAGGGCACCTCTCCGGCCGGCGTGCAGGAATCGCAGGCCGGCTCAAGCGTCTGCTCCATCGTCCCGGGGCAGCCGCACGCGAGCCTCTCAGGTTCAGGCAGCGAGGCATCGATTCCCCTGGCCTCAAGAATACTGACTGCCTCGGCCAGGTATTTCTCCTGCCCATGGTCCCTTAGATGCTTCAGGTGTGCCTTTATCACGTTGGAACCGCCGCGGATTATGTTCTCCATCGTCAGGGCCTCGCTGTACTCCCCTGCTTCCCGCTCCTCTGTCGAGATTGCCCCCTCTGGACATGTCCCGATGCAGGCGCCCAAGCCGTCGCAGAATATGTCGCTTATCAGTCTTGCTTTTCCGTCGATTATCTGAAGTGCTCCTTCAGGGCAATCGGGAACGCATTCTCCGCAGCCAGTGCATTTGTCCTCGTCAATCTTGATTATGTTTCTCATCGCCATGCCATTCACCTCGGTATCTTTTGTATACCGAGATATCGCTAAGCGGGTATATAACCGGGGCAGTTTCCGAAAGTATATCAAGTGCTCCGGAGTCCGCATTCGGGACACGCCAGTCCTTCGCAGACCGGGTTATCAACTTTCCATTTCAGCGCCCATTGTTTGAATTGGCCTATCACAGCCATCAACTCTCTCCCTGGCTTGGTGAGTCCGTACTCAGTTCGGGGAGGCACCCCCGGGACAATCTTCTTTGTTATCAATCCTGCGTCCTCCAGCTCTTTCAGGCGGCCGGAAAGAACCTTCGGGGTTATGCCCCTAAGCCCTCTCTTTAGGTCGGTAAAACGCTTGGGCCCGCCCCCGGCTCTGTGCATCTCCAGCAATATCAGGATAGACCAACGCTTGGCTATGAGGTCCACAGTCCTGAAAACCGTGCAATTCTCGTCCATGGGTGCGCGATGCCCGCGGGGTTGATAAATCCTTGTATACAAAAGATACCGGACTATTGAAAGCATCCAAGCTGGCAGTTGTGAATCTTTATTCCCATCTCATCCAGCTTGGCGCCCACCGCTTTCGGATGGACACCGCATTTCTTCGCGATGCCGATGGCAGTGTGACAGTCAATGTTGCCGTCCTTGGCATGCTTCAGGATTTCCGATTCGATCGGGTCCATGCATGGGCCATTTCACCGGGCTTTTTTATACTTTCGGAGACCCCTGCCAAGTGTATTTAACCCCCGTATGGAAATCGTATTTATACATGACATCGATACAACCTTGCATTTATCGGCTCATTTAAGGGGGAGCTAACAGTGCCAGAACCAGCGACCGCGCCATTGCAGGACAAATGGGAGGAATTCCTCGGGCGGTACGGCTACGACAAAAAGATAGCCAGTATCGCAAGCATATACCCGGATGAGCGCAGCCTATTTGTCCGTTACCAGGACATCGAGCATTTCGACGAGGTGTTCGCTGACGAGCTGATAAAATCCCCCATCAGGGTCCTCAAGGCCGGGGAGGCTGCAATCGTCTCGATCGCCAGAATGGCCCAGACCATGGATGAAGGCGCTACCATCCACCTGCGCATCCTGGAAATGCCCAAGGACACGCGCAGCGGAATCCATATCGGCGTCAGGGAGATACGCTCAAAACACATTTCTCAGTTCATATCGGTTGACGGCCTGGTTAGGAAATCCGCCGAGGTGCGGCCCAGGGTCATGTTGGCCGCTTTCAAGTGCGTCCGGTGCGGCCACATCATGCACATACACCAGGACGGGGCCGCGCTCATGGAGCCGATGGAATGCGAGAAATCGGACGACGGCGGCGGCGGCTGCGGCAGGGCAGCCGGCTCAACCAAGTTCAAGCTTGTGAAGGAATTATCAACTTTCGTCGATACGGAGAAGATAGAGATACAGGAAGAACCGGAAGGCCTGAACGCAGGCGCGCAGCCGCAAAGCCTCGTCATCTATCTGGAGGACGATATCGCCGGCCTGATCTATCCCGGACTCAGAGTGACTATCAACGGCATCCTGGACAGCCGGATGAAGCAGAAAGGCATACAGAGTCAGACTACGTTCGATATATTCCTCAACGCCAACAGCCTCGAGTTCATCGACGCCGACGATTTCAAGATTGAGGTCAAAGAGGAGGAGATGAAGCAGATAGAGGAACTTGCCGCCAATCCCCATGTCCACGAGATAATCAGGGACTCGATTTCCCCGACGATATTCGGCCTCGAGACGGAGAAGGAAGCGCTCTCCCTCCAGCTGTTCGGCGGCGTCGCGAAGAAGATGCCGGACGGCACCCACATCAGAGGCGACATTCACATCCTGTTGGTGGGCGACCCCGGAACAGCGAAATCACAGTTGTTGAAGTACATGTCCGAGCTCACGCCCCGCGGCATATACGCCTCGGGAAAATCCGCCACCGGCGCAGGCCTCACTGCCGCCGCTGTCAAGGAAGAGTTCGGTGAAGGCCGTTGGACCCTGGAGGCCGGCGCGTTGGTTCTGGCGGACAGAGGGCTTGCATGCGTCGACGAGCTTGACAAGATGTCCAAGAACGACCGCAGCAGCATGCACGAAGCCATGGAACAGCAGACCATATCCGTCGCCAAGGCAGGCATACATGCGACCCTTCAGTCCAGATGTTCGGTCCTCGGTGCCGCGAACCCGAAGTTCGGCCGTTTCAACGACCAGTCGTTCATCGGCGTTCAGATAGACTTACCGCCGACGCTTCTCTCAAGGTTCGACCTCATATTCCCGCTGTTCGACCAGCTCGACACGGTCCAGGACGGAAAGATAGCCGACCACATTCTCAATTCCCACCTGGTCGGCGAGATGCGCGAGCAGTACGATTACCAGAGCGAGACAGGCCAGGACTTCGACCGGGACGATTTCGAATTCATGGACAGCTCCCGCAAGCCACCGGTGAGCCCCGAACTCCTCAGAAAGTATGTCTATGTGGCCAAGAAACGCATATTCCCGGTCCTCACCCAGGAGGCGATGGACCGAATGAAATCCTATTACCTGGAAGTCAGGAAGCTCGGCGAGAGCAACGAGGCCAAAGCCATCCCGATAACCGCGAGGCAGCTGGAGGGTTTCGTGCGCGTCGCCGAGGCCAGCGCCCGCCTCAGGATGAGCAATGTCGTGACCATCGAGGACGCCGAACGCGCCATCCGCATCGTCAGGGAGTACCTGCGCCGTGTCATCGGCGGAGGCCGCGACGAGCTGGAATGGGACTCAGGCTCGCTGTACACGGGTGTACCGGCAAGCCAGCAGCAGCGCAGGTTGGCAGTCAACAAGATCATGAAAGAGCTCCTGGCCGAGGACAGCCAGGGCTTCACGATGGAGCAGGTCCTCATCGAAGCGCAGGCCGCCAACATCCCGGAGGACAAGGTCCGGGCGATCTGGGAGAGCATGCGCAAGAACGGCGATATATTCGAGACAGGAAAGAAGGAAGGCCAGAACACTTACAAGATGGTGCATGAACTATGATAAACGCGGTATTTCACAGCACAGGAAACGAGCGGATTCTCGCAGCCTGCGATTCAGAACTTCACGGCAGAATCTTTGAGGACGGTGAAATCACCGTCGACCTGGGCAGTGCCTTCTTTGACGGCGCGGAAGTCTCAGAGGACGAGTTCCGCGGGATGCTGGCACAGGCCACATCGGCCAACATCGTCGGGCCCAGGGCTGTAGCAATTGCGGTTGAAAGCGGCTGTGTCCACCGGGATGCCGTCGCGGAGATTGCCGGCGTGCCGTTCGCAATGTTCTTCTGCATGGGGTGACCATGTTCTGCGTCGAGTGCGGCTCCGAGGAAAGGCTATACGGCCACATATGCAGGAAATGCCTGATGTCCAAGGACCTCATCGTCGCACCCGAGTACACCGTTGTGCAGGTCTGCGGGAGCTGCGGTCGGGTACTGGACGGTGCGGCCTGGAAGTTCACCTCTCACGAGGATGTTGCCGCAGGCATACTGACAAAGGAGACGCATGCCCACAGCCAGGTTCAGAGCTTCCGCTGGGTGATTCCCGATTTCCCTCCCGAGAAAGGCGAGCACAGGCTGAAATGCACCGCAATCGCAATCATAGGAGGAGAAGAACTTGAGCAGCAGTTCGACCTCATCATCCGCATACGGTTCAACAACTGCCCTTCATGCTCCAGGCAGAGCGGCGATTACTATGAGGCGATAATCCAACTCAGGATAGACGGCCTTCTGGCCCGCGACGCCTCGGTAGAGCTTGCAGAGGAACACAACACGATACTGGACATGGTGGACGAGGCAGCCGAAACAGATGAGAAGGCCTTCCTCACAAAGAAGACGCCGGTTCAGGGCGGCATTGACTATTACATCGGCTCGGTGACGCTGGGCCGAGCGATAGCCGCGAAGATGAGGGCCAGGTACGGCGCGAGCGTGACCGAATCGCCGTCTGTCGTCGGTCAGAAGGACGGCAACGACATGTTCAGGAACAGCATACGCGTCAAGCTGCCTGCACTTAGGGAGGGCGACATAGTCACCTTCAAAAAGAAGATCCATGTTGTGGAAACATCGGACAGCAAGATGCTGATTCTGAAGAACGCAGCCAACGGGCAGATAGTGCGCACTTCTCCGGACGATGCCAAGGTGAAGATGGTCGCGAAGTACCGTGACATCAGGCAGGCAGTGGTCGTTTCCCATGACAGTTCCGGAATCCAGGTGCTTGATCCGGACTCCATGGTTGCGGTTACTCTCTCAAAACCGCCTTACATGAAAAACATCGGCGAGACCGTGCCGGTCATCCGGTATGACGACGCCCTGTACATTGTGTGATTTTCCGAAATTATTTCAACAATTTCAGGTAATTATTTAAACCATGTCTGCCTTTATCTATTGGTAGGACGGGGCGGTTTCGCCCTTATTGGAGGGTTAATACATGGGAGATGAACTCGTTAAGACGTACATAGACGGTTTCGATGACAAGATGCAGGGCGGCATTCCCGCGGGCAGCGTCGTTCTCCTCGTCGGTCAGCCAGGCACGATGAAATCATCCGTGGCTTACAACATCCTTTTCAACAACGCCCGCGAGAACGGGACGAAAGGCCTCTACGTGACACTCGAGCAGGGCGCCAAGAGCCTCTCCAATCACATGACCAAAATGGGCATGAGCCCGAAGGATGTTGTTGACAGGCTGGAGATCGTCGACATCGGCCTCATCAGGAAGAAGCTCACCGCGCTTGCGGACCAGAGCTGGGTCCAGGTTTTCAAGATGTACACCAAGAACCTCAAGGAGACAAACGATTACCAGCTGCTGGTCATTGACTCCCTGCCGGTCCTCAACGTTCTGGCAAAATTCGACAATCCCAGGGAGGAGCTTTTCCACCTCTTCGAGTGGCTGCGCGACCTGAACGTCACGACTTTCCTGATAACCGAGATGACCCCGGACACACCGAAATTCGCCCTCCACGGCGAGGATTTCCTGGCCGACGGAATCATCTACCTGCGGATGGCCGAGATAGGCGATATCAGCGTCCAGCGGCAGATCCGCTGCGTAAAGATGCGCTCGGCGAACCACAACGGCGACTATCATTCACTGCTCTTCGACGGCGGCAGGTTCAAGGCAACGAGGTCAATAGCGCAGTCGAGGTGAATGTTATATGATGGACAGGAAGCTCAAGGTAAAGATATGCATGGTCGGCGACTCGGCTGTCGGCAAGACCAGCCTCATCAAGAAATTCGTCCTTGACCTTTTCGACGATTCCTACATCACGACGATCGGCACCAAAATAACCAAGCGCACCGTGAAGATACTCGACGATGAGACCACCATGGACATGATGATATGGGACATCATGGGCCAGACAAGCTTCCGCTCCCTTCTCCAGGACGCGTATTTCTACGGAACCCATGGTGTTCTCGCCGTAATCGATTCCACCCGGCCGGAAACTCTGGACAGCATCCATGATTGGGTGAATTCCATGAAGCAGGTAGTGGGCGATGTGCCGATAATCTTCGTATCAAACAAGTGCGACCTGGAACATGGGATGACGCCGGAATTCCTGGAAGCACAGCTTGGAAAGTACGGTGCCGAGTACCTTTTCGTGAGCGCCAAGACCGGTGAGAACGTTTCGAAAGCGTTCAACTCGCTCGGCGAGTCCATTATCGACAAGTACTTCCCCGAAATGAAGGCCTGACGGTGATGGCATGCGCGGAAAACTGATCAAGAAGGTATGCCTCCTTGGCGATTCCTCGGTGGGCAAGACCTCCCTCATCAGAAAATACGTTTACAACACTTTTGACGATGCATACATCGCCACCATCGGCACCAAGACCGTGAAGAAGGAACTCACTCTGGAATATTTCGGCAAGGAAGTGGACCTTGTCCTGATGATATGGGACATCCTGGGCCAGAAGGAGTACCGCCGCGTCCAGAGCATGAGCTTCCAGGGAACGGCAGGCGGCCTTGTGGTCTGCGACATAACAAGGAAGGAAACGCTCGACAGCCTCCGCGACTACTGGGTCCCCGAGCTCATCAAAATCGCCGGCAAAATACCCCTGGTATTCATGGCCAACAAGAGCGACCTGAAGCCCGCTTTCGACCTGTCCGAGTTGGGGAAACTGGCTGCCGAGCACGGGTGCCCCTACCTGATGACGAGCGCCAAGACCGGCCTGAACGTGGAGAATGCTTTTCTCACACTGGGAAAGGGCCTTGTCGGCGGCAGGGAGGGTGCCGAGGTATCTCTCAAGGTCGAGGACTCCAAACTCAGCCCCGCGGAGGCGCTGGACAACATATTCTCGCATTTCGTGGAGCATTACGGCCAGGAGACGGATTTCGCCATGGCCGTGATAAGAAAGCAGTGCATCGAAGTAGGTCTTGATATCCGGAATCCCACGAAGGGGTCCATCGCGAAACTCATCGACAGGCTGGCCGACGTTGAGAGAGAGGTGTTGTCCCCTGGGCAGATCTCGAAGAACAAGATAGAGAGGCGGAACTTTTTGCTGAGGATGTAGAATTCAGACAACCCGTCTACGGTGCTGTGTGATTGGCGAACGAAGTTTGAACGAATCGTCCCAGTGCAAGAGCATCTAGATTAGAGGCCGGGGGAACGTTGGTGAGGCCTCATACCCAGCCCTCACAGGCGGGGCATGAAAGGGTTGGCTGGTTCCAAGCTTTCATTCGTCCGGCGCCTGCTCAGGCTCCTTGGCTTCCTCTTCCGGCTCTTCGGCAGATTTCGGTGCTGCTGGTTTCTTGCCCATCAACATGAAGACAACTGCAATGGCGACTATTATTATGGCCACCACGATGATGATTATCATGGTGTAGTCTATGTCGCCATCCACTTCATCCTCCATAGTCGGCGGGTTGTCCGAAGCAGGAACGGTTCCATCCGCTGCAATGGTTGTTGTGTAGGCAACAGTCCTGTATCCGTCCTTTGTTATCTCGACCGATATCTGCTCGCCCACGGCGGTTCCGGGCAGGGTGATGTTGGCGTTTCCGTCGGCATCCGTCGTCCCGGTGTATGCCTCTCCGTCCAAAGTCACGACAACGGCCGCTCCCACGATTGGGTTGCCTTCAGCGTCAAGGACTGGGCCTATGACGATTTCGATGTCCTCGACAATCGGTTCTGCTGTCGGCGTGGCAAAGGAAGACGAAAAAGCAGAATCCAGGTTGTTACCCACGATATCCGTGGCTCCGACGCCCAGTGAAATCCCGTGCACCGTGCTTTCAGCCAGATCTTCGGTGGGTGTCAGTGTCAGGACTGTGTTATTGGCATTCCATTCGAATAAGCATGTTATGGGTGGGGAGAATTGAATGGCGCTGTACACCGAAACATTGTCCATCGGCTCGCTGAATGTGATTACAATGTGTGTATCAAGTGCGACGTTGTCCGTACCGTCGGCCGGAACAATAGAAATCACAGTCGGCGCAGTTCCGTCAGCCGTGAAGTTGAAGTAAGCCACAGCTGTATTTCCGACCGTGTCGTCAGCCTGTATCCTTACCATGTGCGTGCCGTCGGCCCAACCTGCAGTGTTCAAGTTATATGGCGCGGCGAAGGTCTGCAGCGCGTTGGTGTCGAGGGCGTACCTGACGATGCCAAGGTGCGCGTCCGCAGCAGTGAAATCAAGGACGGTTCCGGTCATTATGCGGCTGCCGTCAGCCGGGGAGTTGAGTGTGATGGTCGGCTCTGTGGAATCTACTGTGAAGATGTATGTCTCCATTGCCTCGTTGCCAGCAAGGTCCGCAGCTGTCACCACGATTATGAAAATATCGTCTTCCCAGCTGGCCGTTTCTATGTCATATGGGCTTGCCAGGGCTACTGCGGTTGCGCCGTTGACTGAGTAGTTCACTGCATCCAGGTTGATATCCGTTACAGTAAGTGCAATGTCGGTGCCGGCCTGAATAAAGGCACCGTCCAGCGGTGAATCCAGCGTTATGATTGGCAGGGTGCAGTCGCCGGTCGTGAAGGTGATGTTCATTCCCACCAGCTGGTTGCCCGACGTGTCGAACATATCGACGCCTGTGAAGTCGATGTAATAATCTGTTTCATCCGCCAGCGCGCCGTAGGGTATTGTCAGGACCGTGTTTCCAACCGACCAGGATGCATTGTCGTAATCGATGCCGGGTATGTTTTCCGCGGGGTATGTTGTCGGCGGCGACGGGACCAGCGGTTCACTGAATGTGAATGTGAGGTTTCCTGCCGCGGTGGTGACATTGACTGCTCCGTCCGCAGGTGTCGAGTTGATTATGGTCGGGCCGGTCAGATCGAGAACCCAAACTGTGACCGATGCATTGAGGACGCCGCTGCTGTTCCCGATAAGGTTCTTTGCACCGGCCACCGAGTCAGTAAAATTGAAATTTCCTGTGTCGCTGGCTGCCGGAATCGTGACGCTGGTTATCGGCGCCCCTGTGATGTAATGCATGAACACGCCTGTCGTGGAATTGGTCGCGAGATTCACCACTGTATTGCTTGCTACGGTGATCGCATTGTTGTACTGGTCCATGATCTTCACGAAATAGGACGCGTTGGTACCTACCGGGAAATTGGCTGCGCCGTCGAGGAATACGTGATGTGGGGCTGCCGGGAGGATTGTGTATGGTTGCCAACTATCTGCCAAAGTGCCCGATGTCGCAGTGATTGTGAAAGTGCCGGCCGTTTCATCATAGTAGTAGAAGTTCGCGCCATTTGACCCTGCCCCAATTGTGACGTTCGATATCGCCGAACCTCCCGGTGTCAGTCGGAACTGCTTTGCCGTTCCGCCATTCGAGCTGTTCAGCCATATGATTGTATTTACAGCCGGTTTGCAGGGGTTGTTGTACTGATCAACCAGGCTAACGGCAAACATTGCGCTCTCGGTGCCTGCGGTTGCAGAAGCAGGGCCTGCCAGATAAATTTGGGTCGGAGTGTCGGCATTCACCGTGAAACTCAGCACTGCGTTGGGTGTGGACAGTGTGTGGTTCCTTGCAGTCAATGTGAAATCGCCTGCATGCGTATCGTTGTAATTGAATACAATTGATGCTGTGGTTCCGTTAAGGATTGTCACTGTTGTGATGTTCGCAGTGCCGTTGTTGAATACACCCCACATCGATGAGGACGTAAGATTGACCAGGATATCCGGATGGTTCGTAGGGGTATTTCCGTACTGGTCCGCTAAATGTATTCTGAGAGAGCCCCCGGCCTCTCCCGCCGTGATGGTGGTGACTGACCACGACCATGCGAGCTGTTTGTAAGGGCCCGGGACGACAGACAATGTCGCTTGGGGAGATATCGGCAGTGTTGTGAAGTCCCCATTCGTGTCAGAGAATCCGGAGAATGTCACGACTGTGGCAGCGTTCGTCTGCGCTGTTATGTTTTTTATGGTTATCCATACTGCTTCTGTCGTCGCCAATGTTCCAGCCGTCACATTGACCCATATGTAGATATCGCTGGTCTGCACGGTCAGCGTGGCCGTTGAGTTCGAGGCTATTTGCACGTAGCTTGGATTCGCGGCATTGGCGGTCTGCGGATTAGGTGTCCAGTTCGGAGGTATGGCCAGTTGGAAATGGCCCCCTGTCACTATTGAGGCATTGTGATATGTGTAATTCAGTGTCGTCACCGCGCCTGCAGTCACAGTCCCAGGGGTTATTGTGGCATCCCCGTCCCCGTCCGCTGTGGCGACCATCGGCGGCCGGTAAGCCGTTACAAGGCCCGACACCATGAGCACCGAGACAATCGCGATTGCGGCCAGCGTGTTCACTATCCCTGATTTATCAAACTGTATTTTCATCCAGCTTCCTCCTTGACTCTCTTCTCAATTATCCCTATTCAAGGATAATGCCCGAAATCTGTAGCCAATTTTCAATATAAATAATTTGGGTAGATGCAGGTAGATTCCGCAGAATATAGGCGAAGATTTCACCCCCGAGATGGCCTGGCGATGCGCACATGCCAAATGCCCGATGTTCCGGAGATAACCGGGACTCACCCGCCTTTCAAAAAGGGCTAGCTGCCCAGCATCCCATTTTTCTTCCCGGGGAACCTGTCCTTTCCCCATGCCAGCATCAGGCTCAGCGGGCTCTTTTCCCTGGCCAGGGAGAGCATGTCCCCCGAGACCTTTCTCACATCCCACTGGGCATGGGCATCCTCCCTCAGTCGGGAGATATGGTGCAGCTCGCGCGCATTCGCCCTTATGAGCATCCTCCGCCTGTGCCCGTTCGTGAGGACATACTGGGCCGCCGGCCGGCTGTATTTCGCCAGCTCGTAATACGCTTCGGAGCTTTGTTTATAATTGTCCTCGAACTCCTGTTTCAGGCCGGTCTCAATCACCGACGGGGGATATGTGAACCCAAGCTCGGGATCGTAGGGCTGGACAAGCTGCGAGGACATCCTGTGCCTCTTCATCTGCCCGTAACAGGCGGAACTGAGAATGACCTCGAAGGTGAAGTCTGCGAACTCGAACTCCCTTGTGGCAGATTCCCACGGGTTCGCATAGCTGAGATAATCCTGAATGAAATCCTTGGCCCCTCCGTCCCGGATCAATTTGCCGGCGACCTCGTCACACGCTTCAACAGAAGCCAGTGTATGCGAATGAAGGATGGCCTGCAGGGTTGCTCTGTCAGCTCCCTCGCTCCAGTCTATTATTTTAACGTCCCCGCTGGTCGGGTATTCCCTGCCCGGGGATATCTCACCAAAATTCTTCATGGTTTCCGAAGCCAGCCTTGACGCATTTGGGTGTGTTTTGGTGAAATGGTCGTCGTTCAGCGGTCTCCCGTATTCCTTCTGATACTCCGCAGGGTCGGTGAGAAGGATCAGCGAAGGCGCGACATTTCCCGCAAGCCTGAAGAATTCCTCCCCAAGGTTCCTGACCTCACTGAGCGGATTTGCCCTCAGGCGCCTTATCAGGTATTCCAGGTTGCGGGCGTTGGCAGTGAACCCCAGCTGGGCTTTGGTCGCAAGGCCGACAGCGTATCTGGCATCCTCTTTGGCATACCCCTCCACGGTTCTTCTGTCCCATTTCTTATCCAGCATCTGCGGGTATTTGCCCTTGAAGTATTCCAGAAGCACCTTGAAAGCCTTCGAGTAGAGCGCGTTCTGGTCCTTCATCGTCCTTTCGAACAGGGGTCTGGCTTCCCCCTCGAATTCCTTCGGAAGGACAAAGTCGCCCACCAACTCCTGGTATCTCTGGGATTTCTCCGTGTAGGAGCAGAGTCGGTGCCATTCAAGTGATTCCACGCAAAGCCTTGAAATGTCCAGAATGTCGAAGTTGAAAACGGCGTGCTCGGCCACCGATTGATGATTCATCTCGAACACGATGCTCTTGGCGGATTTCCTGGCGGCCTCGACATCCGCCAAAGCCTTTTTCCTGAGTTCCGTGACAGGGGATGAGTCTCTGCTTATTCTCGCATAGGCCACAGCGATCGTTTCGGGCGACAGTGGCTGATCGCCAAGACTTCCGGCGGACCGTATCTTCTCGATGACGGATGAATCAATGTTATATCCTGCCAATTTCACTTCCATGTTACCGACCAGCAAACACTATGCGTCTGTAATGGAGAATGCTTATAAAATATGTTCGACCTTGGGATATTCAGGGGCGATGCATCAGGTTGCCAGAGACAAACCTATTTACTGCATGTCATATTCACTAACTGAATGCCAAATATACTTGAACTCATGAAAAGCCACACCATCCCGTCAGCTATCGTCATCCGCCATGCCCAGCGCCACGAGATATGCGGCGCGGAAGGATACTGGACCTGCGGGCTTACCGAAGCAGGCATCGAAGCAGCGGCCGAGTTCGGCCGGCATCTTGCGGGTTCATTTGACTCATACCGGATATTCTACAGCCCGGTGAAACGGTGCCAGCAAACAGCAGAGGCAATAGCTTCCCAGCTGGACGGAAAGGTTCTTTCCGTGGCGCCGGACAGGCTGCTGGGCGTATCCTACATCCGCGTTGACATTCCCAGAGGCTTCACGGAAGCTGACAGCTACCCGGATTTCATCCGCGACTGGTTCGACGGCCGAGTGCCCCAGGAGATATTCAAACCGCTGGCCGAGACCAGGGACGAACATATCGCCTACCTTCGGGCAAAGCTCGGCGAGTGCAGCGTCCCGGGGAACCTGGACATTCACATCACCCATGACTGGAACATCAACGTGCTCAGGGAGGGCATATTCGGGCTGAGGCACGAGGACATCGGCTGGCCCGAT
>JAQVMG010000121.1 GCA_028703755.1 Thermoplasmata archaeon
TCCACCCTGAGCTCGGGCAGCACAAGGATTGCCGCCTGCTCATGGGAGGCAATGACCGACGGGACACTTCAGCAGAACTACACGATAACGGCGGTTGCCACGGCCAACGGCGGAACACTGACCAGCAATGATATGTCGCAGGTTCTCACGGTCAACGACAACCGGGCTGACATCGGCATTGTGGACATAGAGCTTGCGAACAACATCACCGATTTCACGGGAAACACGGATTTCAGCCTGAATGTGACCGTTGCGAACAACGGCTACCTGGACGCAGAGGACTTCGTGATAGAAGTGTATGCAAGCGTGGATTCATGGACCGCAACCCAGGATAACTGGTTCTCCGGAAACGAGAATTACACCGAACGCATCGGCAATATTACGGTTGCTCTCCTGGCCGGCGGTTCGGAAATCACACGCGAGGTTGAGTGCACAGGTGTGCCCACAGGCGACTATGAGATTTTCGTGGTCATCGATTCTGACCTTAACAACACCGATGCGATCGCCTATGACGGGTTCACACCTATTTACGGTTCCGTCGAGGAATACGATGAGACGAACAACAACCGCACGGTATCCGGAACTGCGGTCATGCCTGCCCTCATGGCAAGGATTCAGCTCCCAGAACCCGGCATAATCGACGGCAAATGGACCAACGTCTACATAGACGGCGAGACATCCAGCGTTGAGATAAGGGGTAACATCGTCCGTGTTGACAAACCGACCGTCGGAGTTCCGGGCGTGGAAGTCACGGTTTCCGTCGATGGAGGCGAATCATACACAGTGACGACCGGACAGGCAGGCGCATTCACCGTTGCCATTCCGATTACCGCAACAGGCAATTACACGGTCACAGTGTCAGGCGACGGAATAGCATCGGATACGACCTGGTTCAGGGTTGACACAGCCAGCGTCTTCCCGTTCTGGATACTCATCCTCATCGTGGTAATCGTTGTTGTCATCATCGTCGGCATCACGCTGTACCTGTACTTTGTGGGACTCGGTAAGACCGTTCAGTGCGGCGAATGCGGTGCTTTCATACCTGAAGGCGCGGCCAAGTGCCCGAAGTGCGGCGTTGAATTCGAGACGGAGGTCGCAAAGTGCAGCGTTTGCGGCGCATGGGTCCCGATTGATGTGAAGAACTGCCCAGAATGCGGAACAGAATTCACAGTAGGTACAGAAGACCTGGATGACTACGAGGCGAAGATGAAGCGCCAGTATGACGATGTTGTCAGGAAGTTCCGCGAACAGGCAAAGACAGAGATAGGCAAGGAATTCACAGAAACAGAATTCCAGGCCTGGTGGGCTTCGAAGCCGACTTTCATCACCTTCGACCAGTGGCTGAAGGAAGAGGAAGAGATGAAGCGCATGGGCTCAAGACCCTGCCCTGTCTGCCAGATGGAGAACAGCGTCACTGCAAAAATATGCCACAAGTGCGGCAGCGTGATGGGCGATGCAAAGGCACCTGCTCCGAAGAAACCTGAGGGAAAGATGCCGCCGGCAGAGAAGAAGCCGGCCGCAGCACCCGCTCCGGCACCGCAGAAGCAGCAGCCCCCGGCCCAACAACCCCAGGCTGCGCCCCAGCAGCATGCAGCAGCCCCCCAACCGGCACCGGCCCAGGCAGCAGCACCGCAGACACAGCAACCGGCAGGAACCCCCGGCAAGAAGGGATGCCCGTCCTGCGGAATGGAAGTGAATGCCGGCGAGAAGATATGCCCCATCTGCAACTATGATTTCGGCGACCAGTCAGGCGCACAGGCAACAAGGATTGTCAGGAAGCCGATCAAGAAGATCGTCAGAAGGCCCGGCGAACCCGGCGGCGACCAGCAACAGCAGCAGTAAGAAAATGAATGGGAGCCGGACACCGGCTCCCTCTCTTTCAATTTTGTTTTTAATAATTCATGAAACAGTGTATTCGATTCTTACACCGAATGAAAACAATCATTCTTCGGCTGTGAATCCGGAATCGTCCACTTCCTTCATGACCTTGTCCGGGTCCTTGTAATAAGCTGAAACGTATTTTGCGACATTCTTGTAGCTCACGTTCTTGCTGCGGAGGTATTGAAGCAGCCTGGTGCGGCGCTTCACTTCGCGCATCATCTCACGGGGGCTCCAGCCCTTTGTGACTGCAATCTGCTCGTAGATATAGCTGTGGCCGCTATAATTGAAAGTGTCATCGGCCGGGTTCCAGACATAGACCGAGTTGGTGATGAGCTCATTGTTGTCAGGGTCTATCCCTACCACTTCGGTTAGGGACTTCACTCGCCTTGTCATCTTGGTGCCCACCTTGACCTGGGCCTGGATTAGGACCATGTTCAGGGCGCTCAGCAGGGCCCTGGGCACCTCGATAGGGGGCTGCTCCATCCTGTGGACCATCGCCTGAACGCTCTCAGCGTGGAAAGTCGTGTAAGCGCTCTTGCCTGTTGCCATGGCCTGGAAAACGACATATGCTTCCGCGCCTCTGACTTCACCGACCATCATGTACTGGGGGCGCTGCCTGAGTGCGGCAGTGAGAAGTTCGAACATGTCAATCTCACCTGCTGCTTTGCCGGAAGCGTCCTTGCCTCCAAAGCCGTGCCTGGTGAGCAGCGGAACCCAGTTCTCATGGGGCAGATTGAGCTCCCTGGTGTCTTCGATGCTGACAATCTTCATCTGAGGGGGGATGAAAAGCAGGACCGCGTTCAGCGTTGTTGTCTTGCCGCTCGCAGTGCCTCCGCACACAAGGATGGATTTGCCGTTCTCGATGCAGAGCCACAGGTATGCCATCATGTCGAGGGACATGGTCCTGAACCGGATCATGTCGAGCGGGGTGAAAGGATTCTCCCTGAAACGCCTGATTGTGAAAGATGAACCGCGCTTCGTCACATGGGTACCCAGAGTGGCCTGCAACCTGGAGCCGTCCGGGATTGTCGCGTCCAGCATCGGTTCGGCGACAGAGATGTGCTTGCCGCAGCGCTGGGCCAGCCACACGACGAAACCGTCAAGTTCCTCGGATGATTTGAATCTGAGATTGGACTGGATAGAGCCGTATTTCCTGTGGAACACGTAAAGGGGGACGTTCATTCCGTCGCAGGACAGGTCTTCTACCTGGATGTCTGTCATGGTGACATCGATGGCACCGTATCTGAGGAAATCGCGCAGAATATAATATGTCACGCGTTCCCTTGATATGGGGTTGAGGCTCACTCCGATATCGGCCAGGAGGGTTTCGATGGCTTTTCTGAGATAAGCTTCCTTCTCGTCTTTTGTGGCTTCGAAAAGCAGTTCAAGCGAGTCGATGAGAGTCTCTTTGAGGACTTCCAGGATGTCCTCCTCTTCCTCGGTGAGATTTGGCTCGATAACCTCATACATGTAATCGTTCGCAATATTGTCATACTTTATTCGGACATAGGAGTAACCGTCTATTATCGGTTCTATCTCAATTTCCCTGATGTGCTTCTCGACAATCTTCGGGATGTTGGTTACGCCTTCGACGAGCTTCTTGGCTGCGTCCTGCGCACCAAGAGGGGCAGCGATTTTAACGGTTTTCTTGCCTGCCAGCTTCAGCATGTAGGCCTTTTTCAGATTGTCGAGAGCGTTGGGTCCTTTCTTCTTTTCACTCGTCGCCTCTTCGTCAAGAACCTGCTGTTCGGCTGCATCGGACATTCTCAACTCACCTCTACACCACTGTCAGAATCAGGAAGCCCATTACAAGCATTATGACGCTGTGACGCATGCCATCGGCTATGCTCCCGGTCTGTAACACACCAGCCATTACTCCGTCGCCAATCGCATGTGCCATGACTGCAAGGAAGAAGGCAATCTGGATGCTCGGAATTGCCGTGACATCCAAGGAGGCTCCGCCGATGCCGCCTTCTATTCCTGCAGCCTCTGCGGCTGCAGCCACGTTCGCACCTGCCAATTGGATTTTCGGAATGAAAGTTAGATTCAGGATGATGATTGTCACCAGGAACACGAAGAACGAGATGTAAATAACAGCCAGATAGGTGCTCATCTGCAGGTTGCGCTCTGCCTGTGAATACTGTTCTTCCTTTGTGTCGTGGGCGACCATCGACAGAACATCGGCGACGCTTCCGCCTGCATCGCTTGCCTTGACTACGATTGTGACCACCCTTCGGACCAGCGGGGTGTTGACCCTCTCGGCAAACAGGCGGAGCGTTTCTCCGGCCGGAACGCCCCATTCGATCTGGGCGGCCATCTTCTTGATTTCCGGCGTCAGCTTACCGTATCTGCCGCCCGATGCGACAACTATCGCATCTGCCAGCGTCATACCGAAACGCCCGGCTTCCGCCACATCCCTCAGGAAATCGGGAAGCCTCTTCTCTATTTCCTTGATGTTCTTCTGTTTGGCGGAAGCATAGAATGCCCATGGGCCGATCATAATGCCCAAACCGAGGAACAGGAAATTCAGCAAACGCTGAAGCGGAGATTGGCCTTGGTCAGGAATGCCGTCTTCGTCACTGTCATAACCGCTGAACACATCGCCGGAATCTATCATTCCGTT
>JAQVMG010000122.1 GCA_028703755.1 Thermoplasmata archaeon
GCCGATGCGGTCTTCACCCAGCCATATCAGGCGCAGGTCGAAGAGCTGGTTCAGCACCCGGTCGAACATGGCCCGGTCCAGGTCTCTGAAGGGATATGCGCGTTTCATGATACTGAAGAAATCCTCCGGGTTCCAGTCATTCCCCTCCATCGCAGCCGCGACAATCTGATTTGCCAGGACGGTGAGCGGCGCCTTCCTGATGCCGGTGCCCTCCATCTCGCCCGCCAGCGACCGCTTCGCTATGACAGCGGCCTCCATCACGTCGTCCGGGTTGTCGCAGATTATCTCACCCCGGGATGTGGCTCCGATTGTGTGGCCGGCCCGGCCGACCCTCTGAATGAGGCGGGTGACCTGCCTCGGTGAATTGTACTGGACTGTGAAATCGGCCGAGCCGATGTCTATGCCCAGCTCAAGCGAGGAAGTGCATATCAGCCCTTTCAGGACGCCGGCTTTGAACTCCTCTTCCATCTGGACCCGAATCTGCTTCGAGAGGGAGCCGTGGTGAACGCCGATAGGGTATGTCTCGTCCATCAGGTGGAACCTCGCGGCAAGAACTTCCGCGGTGTTGCGCGTGTTCACGAAGAGCAGCGTGGACGTGTTCCCGTCGATAAGGTCCCGGCACCGACGGAGCCTGGCGGTGGAATCCAGGTCGGTTCGGATCTTATCGGACAGGTCACTGTCGCCCGCATTGGGCTTCGGGCAGGAGACGGTGAGGACCATCTTCTTCTCCCTGGCCACATTAACTATTTTTACTGGCGGACTGCCGCCCTGAAGGAACTGCGCGACAACCTCCGGCGAGCCGACCGTTGCGGAAAGCCCCACTCTGACAAAGGGCTTTTCCGCCATCTCGGCAAGTCGCTCCAGCCCGACGCTGAGCTGGGCGCCTCTCTCATCCTGGGCCATCTCATGAATCTCATCGACCACTACCCATCTCACGTTCTTCAGGTGCCTGAGGAGGTTCTTTCCGGTGAACATTATTTGAAAAGTTTCAGGCGTCGTGATGAGTATGTGGGGCGGGTTCTTGGACTGCTTGTTCCTCTCATTCTGGGTCGTGTCGCCGTGCCTTACGCCGACCGTGATGCCGAGCTTCTCCCCGAACCATTCCAGGCGCCTGAGCATGTCCCTGTTTAGCGCCCTGAGGGGCGTGACATACAGGACGCAGAAGCCGGGAGATTCTGTCTTGAGAAGGTCATCGAAAATTGGCAGCATGGCCGCCTCTGTCTTGCCTATTCCTGTAGGCGCGACCAGCAGAACCTGCTCCTTCTTCAGGATGCGGGGAATGACCTGCTTCTGCGCCTCGGACGGCTCTTTTATCCCAAGCTCAGCCAGCGCGCTTCTTAGGCGCGGGTCGAGGAGTTCGAAAGGGTTCATTGCCATGCGATAAATGAACCGGGATAAAATGGTTAGGGGCGTAATGGGAATGTGATTGAGAAGAATAGGATGACCCTAATCACAGACCGCGTCCCGGCGTCTCTGAGGTGATGGCTTACATGATTTCGGTATCGGAGGGCAATAGGATATGCAGATGCTCAGCTGTTCCAATCGCCCCAATAATAGGAATCCCAGTAATAGGCAAACATGGCCAGATACCATTTTCCGTCGACTTCGATTACTTCCATGAAATTCTCATCGTCAGTGTCGATGTCACCAAGGTAAGTTTCTGTCATCGTGTATTCGATTACCGCGTAATTGGTTATCCTGATGTTGAATTCGTCCTCGAATGCGTCGATGTACCATTCCGCGTCATCTCTCTCGTCCGAAGACATGTCGGCCTGGTACTCAATGTCGTCGATGGACAGGACCTCGAAATCATGGAGGCCGGCATCAATCTCATCCCAGTCATCCTCATCCTCCATGTAGTCTATCATGTCGTTGTAATCCGATGGGGACATGAAATGAGCATCGGTCAGGTCCAGAGCGCCATTGATGTCACCATCGCTCATCTCGCCGTAGAAGGCTTTGAGCGCTTTTTCCGGGCTTCCCTGTTTGTTTCCGAGAAAGAGGAACGCTGCGGCGATAATCACTACAATAACAACCACAATAACTATGGTCACAATGACCGCGGCAGGCATCTTCTTGGGTTTTGGCTGGGGCCCATAGAATTGCGGAGGCGGCGGCTGATGGTGGGGCGGGGGCGGCGGAGGCGCCTGATGCGGCTGCCCATAATCCTGCGGCGGTGGTGGCGGCTGGTGATTCTGTCCATAATTTCCATTATAAGTCTGGTTTCCCATTTCAATCTCCGAGTGGATATCATAAAATTCATATATAAAAATGCCGAATGGCTATAAAATAAAAAAGTAAAGGGAAAGGGGCCGATGTGGCCCCGATATTATTGGTTACGGTGTTGTGAAATACTCGTCTCCGCCCATGATTGTCGCGCTGGTGGGTACGTGGAACATTAACACCGAATATGCTGTGCCAGAATCAAGTCCATCAATAGTTATGAAGTCGCCGGCATTGACTGTGTTGCCTTCATAATTCAGGTCAGAGTACACGGCAGAAATTCCTGAACCTCCGCTCACAGCCATAGTTGTTGTTGGCTCGTTAAGATCTCCCGTGATTGACAGCGTAATTGTAGTGCTGTAATCCGAGATTATTATCTCGATATCGTTGGGTTCGATATCTGAGCTGAATGTGCCGTATGAGAGCTTTACTGTATCGGAATCGATTGGCTCAACAGACTGCCATACGCCTACCGGTGTGGTCTCAATTTCACTCTCTATACCGATCAAGTATATGCAGAGATACCATTTTCCATCGACCTTTATGCAGTACACCTCGCCCGAGTCAGTATCGGTTTCAGTGTCGTACTCATATTCAACACGAAATTCTACTTTTGCGAAATCATCAATCGTTATATCTAATTCATCCTCGATTTCATCGATGGAATCTTCAATGTCTTCGACATCGTCCGATGACATCTCATCCAGGTATTCAGTTTCCATGGACAGAATTTTAGGGTTGGAATCCTCATAGTTGTATTCTTCCGCATTATCTACCTGGTCCTCGAATTCTGATTCAGGCAGGAAGTGGGCATCAGTCAAGTGAAATGCCTCAGTGTAATCCCCATTGTTGTAAGCATCGACATACGCCTCGAGGACATTCTCCGGGCTGCTCTGCTTGCGGCCGCCCATCAGTAAGAATGCGCCTGCAACTGCGGCTATAACAACAATCACAATGACAGCAATTATTATCGGAACTTTCATTGACTTCTTTGGCGGCTGGTGCAAAGGTTGCGGCTGTCCGTAATCCTGCGGTGGCGGGGGCACCTGGTGCTGCTGCGGCCCATAATTCTGTGGCGGCGGTGGTTGCTGGTGATTCCCCTGCGGTTCGTAATTTTGGCTTGACATTTTCTTCCTCCAACGGGTTTTAACCTATTCTGTAATCGCAGATATCCAATATAAAAATATCGTAAATGCTACGCGGCAGTAAAAAGAGAAAAGGTTTTACATCACTTGCGCTTCATGAGCAACTGCGGGCTTATGGTCTAGCTGGTTACAATAGCCGAACGGGTTCGCCCTGTTTCTGCCGTTGCCAGAAATGACGTCGCTTTCACACAGCGGAGATCTCCAGTTCGAATCTGGATAAGCCCACTTTAATTTTCAATGAGTTCGGAACCAATGGCATGACCGAACTCATTGCACGTCTTCCTTTCAGGGCAGGCCTGAACGGCAGGGAGGAAGATTTTTAGCCCATGATACGATTACGTCTCCGACAGGGAGGAACCGTTTGACTGATGGCGTTGGCACTCTGGAAGCTTCGATGGTCTTCGAGAAGCTGTTCACGGATTATCTGAGAAGCCAGGACAGCGATTCTGTCAGAAAACTTCTGGCCATCAAGATCGAGATGATGAAGAACCATCAGCCCATCCTCAAAGGCATCCAGGTCAGCGAGGATTGGAAAGTTTCTGTCAACATCAGGGAGGGGGGCGAGTATCGCATTGTGGCCATGCTCTCGGAGGTTTTCGATTCCATGACGGACATCATTGCCTTTTCCCAGGGCCAGGAGACTGCGTTCAGGAAGGCGGAGGAGGCGGTCCAGACCGTCATGAAGCAGTACCAGGATTCATTTCTCAGGCTGGGTATCAAAGACACCATCCTCAGGGGCGCAATGGCAGAGAAGATTTCATCCGGGGTTGAAGGACTCGACGGGGCGCTTGGCGGGGGCTTTCCCCGTTCGGACATGGTGCTTCTTTTCGGACCGCCGGGCGCCGCAAAATATCTTTTTGCCTACCAGTTCCTCGCCGAAGGTCTCAAGAACGGCGGAGCCGGCCTTGCTGTCATCTCGGCGATGACAGTGAAAGAGATGAAGGAGCGACTTGCCAAGCAGGGAATCAATATCCATTCATGCGAATCCAAGAACCGTCTGAAAACAATCGACTGGTACTCGCAGAAGAGCCGCCCCATTGTGGGCATGGAGGGGCACGGGCA
>JAQVMG010000123.1 GCA_028703755.1 Thermoplasmata archaeon
TCAAGTACGACGCCCATTACAACGTCACCACGGTAGACCCGCCCGAACTTGTCCTGTTCATTCGCAATCAGTACCCCGAAGTCAAGTGGGAACGTCCCAAAGAAACGATGTATGCCCTCATCGAGCGCAAGATGGGGCCTCCGACAAGGCTCATGCGGTATTGCTGTGAAATATTGAAAGAGCATGGCGGCAAGGGGCGAGTTCGAGTAACAGGTATACGAGCCGAGGAAAGCCAGCATAGGGCGGAGCGTTCAGAGGTCGAGGGGAACTACAGTTGTCAGAAGTCGAGTTTTGTGCATCCGATCTTCATGTGGAGCAAGAATGACATCTGGCAGTACATCAACGAACGGCGGCTGCCGTACTGTTCCCTGTACGACGAGGGGTTTGAGCGGCTAGGGTGCATTGGGTGTCCGATGACCGGTGCGAAGGAACGTGAACGAGAGTTCAAGCGATGGCCCGGCATTGAGCGAGCCTATATCGCCGCTTGCCAGAAGGCGGTCAACCGAAGGATTGCGAAAGGCATGCGGGTTGACCCTTGGTGGGGAACTGGACAGGAAATGTTCGACTGGTGGATGGAACGAACCAAGGTAGGGGCCTGACATGGAACTGACCAGCAACGGCCTGTATTTTTCCGTCGAGCACGACCGGGAGGTCGACAAGTTCGTCACCCCGCACGAGTTGCAGGTGGGCACTCTCCTGTTCGACGTGCCGTTCACCTTTCTCATGGGCGGCTGGCAGATGGGAAAGTCCAGCTGGCTCCCCTTCTGGCTCACGTGGATGATGGAGCAGCACCCCTACGAGAACTCGATCCTGATCAGCCCCACCTTCGACCAGTTGCGCGATGTCATGGTGCCACTTTTAGAGGATACGGTCGATGGCACCTACTTCGAGGGCGTGTACAAGCGCAACGACCACCAGTACATCACCCCCTACGGCACGATCTTCCTGCTCTCCGCGCAGGATCCCGAGCATATCCAGGGGCGCCACGTCTGCGCGGTGGCGGGCGACGAGTGCGGGCAGTGGTCCTACGAGGCGTGGTTCCACACCAAGAGTAGAATCGACCGCAAGGGCGGACGCTTCCTCGGCGCAACGACGCCCTACTTCACGAACTGGCTGTACCACGAGTGCTTCCAGTCCTGGCTGCGCCACGATGCCAACTACCAGTTCTGGATCGGCAGCTCGCTCATCAACCCGTCGTACTCGCGGGAAATCTTCGAGCGCAACCGCGCCACGATGTCGCCCGAGGAGTTCAACCTGTTCTGCATGGGACTGTTCGCCAAGCCTTCCACGCTGGTCTTCCAGGAGTTCGAGCGCGCACGCTGCACCCGCAACTTCGAGCATATCCAGATGCCGTGCCTTGCCGCCATGGACTTCGGCAACGACCCGGACCCCACGACCTGCATCATCGGGCACTGGGGCAAGACCCTCGACTTCTACGAGGCGTACTACCGCTCGAACGCACTGGCGAAAGAGCACGCGGACAGCATCGGCCCGATGTTCATCAGGTACGGCATCCACTACGTCGTGTTCGACTGCCGTTCCAAGGGGATGCAGAAGGAACTGGCGGCCGCCATCGAGGACAAGTACCACCTTGGCATCGTCTGGATCCCCGCAAAGGGCGACCTGCTCATTGAGGACGGCGTGTGGACGATCAAGGGTCTGATCCACCAGTTCAAGTTGTTCATGGACCGCTTTCTCTGCAAGGACATGATCAACGAGTTCGAGACGTGGGAGAGGGACAAGAACACGGGCAAGTGCAAGGTGCGTGGCCCCAACCACACGATCGACCCGCTCCGCTACTTCATCTGGTACTGGATGGTGCTGGCACGGCGTGGTGAGATTCCGGCCGAGGACGTGATCGAACAGCCGAAGATCACCCTGTTGACCGAAGGGCAGTTGCTGGCTCGGCAGACATTCGCCGACCAGGAAGACGAATGGCTTGCAAAGCAGCAGGCAAACGTCGTAGACGTGGAGGCATACAATGGACGGGATTGATCCGAACGCACCCAGTTATTTCGAGGAACTGCTGCCCGGGAAGAAAGCCCCGGTGCCCGAAGCCCTGCGCCGCGACTACGACTACGCGGTCGAGGCGTCGAGTGACGTGCATAAAGCCATGGCGATGTATTACCACAAGTACGAGGGCGACACCATCAAGGCCATGGCATCGGGACAGGCCGAGAACCGCCCACGGGTCAACCTGATAGCGAGTACGATTGAGCAGATGGTGGCCATGAACAGCTGGTCGAACCCGAGGATCACGGCGCTTCCGGTAGAGACGGGCGACGTGCAGCAGTCCCACGAGGTCAACGCCTTGTTCCGGTACTGGCAGCACCACTTCCGCCTGCGCGACCTGCAGGAACGGCTCAACCGTATGGGCTTCATCTGCGGCACGGCGATCGCCCGCATCGACTGGATCAAGAACGTCAACCTCTACGAGCGCGGCGACTTCCGCGTGTCGTCTGCGAACCCCATGAACTTCCACCCGGACCCGCACGCAACGTGTCTGGAAGACCTCAGGCACTGCACGTTCGATTCTGTCTGGTCGGTCGAAGCCGCCGAAGTCCAGTGGCCCGGGCGCATCAAACTGGCGGCAGACGTAGCGACGCTCGATTCCTACAGTATGCGCGCCATCCCTGCCCGCTCGGTCGTTGTCCACGAGACGATCTACACGCCGACTCCCAAGAATCCAGAAGGCCGGGTCATCCGCTGGACTTCCTTTGGCCTGCTCGAAGAAGAAACGGAGATCAAGACGCCGGATCACCGGCTGCCGTTTGCCGTCTTCTACAACGTGCCGAACCCGACGAGCTTCTGGGGCATCAGCGAAGTGCACAACATGGTGCCCGTCCAGACAAGCTACAACAACATCCTGTACTACATCACGCAAGCCTTGAAGTACGTCTCGGTCAACAAGTACGTCACAAACGACGCGGGACTCAAGGACACGCACATCAACATGAACTCAAGTGAGCCGATCGTGCTGGAAGGTGGCGACAAGTCGTTCTTCAAGCCCATCGAGCGCCCGACGATCGACCAGTCGAACATCTCCATGCTTGGCCTATTGTTTGCCGACATCCAGCAGGTCTCGGGCGTCCACGGAGTCCAGGAAGGCAATCCTGGAGCAGTCACGGCTGCCACGGCCCTGCAAACACTTGCACAGTTGGGGTCGAAGCGCATGGACACGCGCAAGCTGCACATGGCGGACTGCATGGGCGACATCGCGGAACTCCTGCTCGAAATGGCGGGCAAGGGCGAGATGTACACGCACAAGCACTTTCTGCGCGTGCTCGGGCAGGACACACCGATCGAACTGGATCCCGAGCACATCCGTGCCGACTACGACATCATGTGCTCGTACCAAGAATCGTTCCCCGAGGAGATCAACGCACGTCTGCAGATGATGGCGCAGATGGCGGCCATGAAGCCCGACCAGCGCTCGCTGATTGCCCGGTGGACGGGAGACCCGCTGCTGATCGAGACGGCCATGGAGTTTGCCAAGTCGCTCAAGGAAGGGGCTGCGGTCAATGCAGAACCCACCGTGGAAGGCGCTGGCGGACAGCCTGCTCCTTCCGAGGCTCCGGCGACGCCGACCGTCACCGTCGAGAATGGGAACCAGCCGAGATTGAGCGCTTGACACAAATGTGAACGATTGTGGTATAATGGTAACAACAGGGGGTGTGCAATGCCATTGAAGCACGGCACGAGCAAGAAAACGATAAGCGCGAACATCCGGGAGATGGTCAAAGCCGGCCATAGCCAGAAGTCAGCCGTCGCCGCAGCCCTGCATACCGCACACCCGCACGGAAAGAAGAAGGGGAAGAAGTAATGGCCGTCACGAAGAAGCCGCCGCTTGCCCCTGTCGATGCGTCCCGAAGCGAGATGGACTTGTATGCCCAGAAGATCGGGGGCTTGCAGTCGACCGGCACCAACCAGGGAGCTGCCACCCGCAACCGGATGACCGCGCCCACTACGCAGGCACCACTTCCGCCTTCCACGCCGGGCACAGCCCCGGTCGAAGGGTCCTCCTCATCGACAGGGCCAGTCCAAACTCCTTCTGGCCCTGTCATCTTGGCAAACATGATGGACATCGGCCAGTGCGCCGTAGGAGATCAGGTTTCATTCGCGGTACTCAAAGTGCAGAACGGGCAAGTGGAACTTGGGAACCCTCTCGTCCTGCCTGGAGCTACGCCTGCCGGCGCGTCAGCCGGTGCCAGCGGTGGCTTACAACCGAGTAGTGGCAGCGGTGCCTAATAGCCGAAGGTGCGGACCTCACAATACCGGGAAGGTGTGACATGACAGACGAACAAGGAACACCAGTCGTTCAAGCAGCACCCGTTGAGCAGACGGTCGAGACAACTGCGCCCGTGACGACAGTACCTCCGGTCGCGCCCGCCGCTCCTGCTGTTTCAGCAGAGACGGCACCGCCGCA
>JAQVMG010000124.1 GCA_028703755.1 Thermoplasmata archaeon
CCCATGCGGTCGGCAAGCCCATTATATTCGTGAGCACAGGTCAGGAATATTCCGAGTTTGCGGTATTTGACGCCAAATGGATGATTGACCGGATTTTTGAATAAGGTTATTACCCGGAATCCTTTTCCCAACCGCGATGCTCCTATCGATTATCCTGCCGCTGGCGATCATCTCGTTCATCATCGCAGCCCTCTATTCCAACCTGGGCCTCGGAGGCGGCATAATGTACGTTCCGGCGCTGATTCTTATCGGTCAATTGGGCAAAGACTCGGCTGTTGCGGTCTCGCTTTGCCTAGTCCTGGCCGGTTCTCTGGCGGCCCTTTACCAGCACAACAAAGCGGGGAATGTTGACATGAAGCTTGTGGGATACCTGTCCGTCGGCTCTGGCATCGGCGCGGTATTCGGCTCCTTCTTCAATTTGAACATCGGCGAGGAAACCTTCAGATGGCTTTTCCTGGCCGTCATCCTGGGCCTCTCCGCATGGATGGTCATCGATCTGTTCAGAAGCCTCAGGCCGGACTGCGACGACGATTCGAAGATGTGCACGCCTTACCTTGGGGCCGCTGTTGGCATTGCCGTGTTCGCCGGTTTCCTTTCCGGTGCTTTCGGAATCGGCGGCGGAGCCCTGCTGGTACCGGCGCTCATATACGTCCTCTGCCGTCACGTGAAGCTCGCTGTCGGAACATCCGCTGCGACCATTGTTCCGACAACGCTGGTCGGGGCCACAATGTATTTCATAGGCGGCTTCGGGCAGCTATCCGGAGACACATGGCAGTTCATCCTGGTTCTTGCTCCGATATCGTTCATCGGCGCCTTCTTAGGAACAAAAGCGGGCATTGCCAGGCTCACCGGGAAGCAGATAAAGACCGCTTTCCTGGTACTGACGGTTCTTGTGGCGGTCATAATGGTGGCCGAACTCTTTTTCTGATGTGAATGAAAAATGCCAGAATAATTAAGACGGAAACCATGGCCAGGACTCCGGCCACAGCGACAGATGAACTGAAGATTCCCGATTCATTTTCTTCGGATGAAACTGTTCCATTCTGGATACTCCCGGCTGCGACGGACACAACCGTCTCATCGGTACCGATGTTGCCGGCCATGTCTCTCACACTGAGAGTAACAGTATAATTCCCCGCGGCCCAGAATGTGACCGATGGCTCAGCGCCGTACAGGTTGCACACAGAACCGTTGCAGGTGAAACTCCATGTATAATTTCCGATGGCCACATTGTCGGAGCTTCCTGAGCCATTAAATCTGATCGCTTCTCCGATTGCAGCACAAATGTCCGGACCGGCATTTGCCTCGGGGGGCGTGGAATCGGCGCTCACCGTAACCAGAACCGTGTCTGTTCCCTGCCAGCCCTCTGAATCTGCGGCTGTTAATGTGGCACTGTAAAGCCCTGAAACCGTGAATATATGGGACACTTCCGGCCCGAAAAGTGCAATGTTCTCAACGCCATCATTGAAATTCCATGTGTAATTGACTATACCCACATTGTCCGCGCTGGCAGAACCGTTGAGAAAGGCTGTGCCCATTTCACCGATCCCCAAGTCCGCACCGGCATCCGCTGTCGGCGGTGTGATGTCCCTGACAGAGGCAACCATGCCGTCCGAGGCGCGGTTGCCTGCTGAATCCGTCACTTCCAACACGATTGAATAATTGCCAGGCTGGGTGAAAGTGTAGTTTGATAATCTCTGAAACAGAAATACCTCATTGAAGCTGTTGTTGAATGTCCAGGTGCAGTTGACAATGCCCACATTATCATTGCTTCCCGAACCGTTGAGTGTGATTGTCGAATCCTCATCGCAGGCAACGTCCGGGCCGGCGCTGGCTGTCGGCAGCACCGCATCATCGAACCAGCTCTGCATCAGCGGATACCTGTCTCTCGCGCCCATGTCCCCAAGAATGCCCAGGTAAGGCGCGTCCCCGAATCCGTCTCCGTCAGAATCACTGCCAGAATAATCGCCCCAAAGATTTCCCCCCGAAGGATAGCCGTCATCCCAGGAATTTCCCCCCAGGCCGTCCTTTGCCTGTGCCAGACCGTTTGCTGTCAATGTGTTATGGAAAATTCTGTTGATGTCCGATGACACCAACTGTATCCCGTAATCGGTGTTTTCCGATGCATTGTTGTTGCTCACTGTGCTGTTGACGCAATACTCCAGATACAGCCCGATGCAGTTTCCGCATACATGGTTTCCTTCGGCGGATATGTTATCGGAATCCCAGATATCGATACCGTTCCAGTTCCCTGAAACAGTGTTGTTCCGGAGGCAATTAGCAGAGCTTTCGGAAACGCTGATTCCGTTCCCTCCGTTCGCGGTCACATTGTTTGATATGGCAAAGTTCATGTCGGATTCCAGAAAATTGATGCCGTAATAGTTGTTGGAGAATACGCCGTTGTCCGAGATTACATTGCCATCGGAATGCTCCATCACGGTGATGCCGTACTCATTGAAGCTGACGTTGTTGTCGGATATCTGGCAACCCTCCGTTCCGTACAGACAGATGCCATCGAATTCGTTATCCTTGGCAATGTTCCCGCTGACATTTCCGCCCGATACGTTGTACAATATTATGCCTGATTCTGTATAATAATATGATACGAAAACTCCGGATGCATTGTGGGCTCTGCATTTTGTCACTGTGAAATAATCCGTGGTGTTTCCGATATAGAAGCAGTACCCATGGCCGGAGCCGCCGATGTCCCACCCCTCAATGAGCCAAGGGTCAGATTCCGTTCCCGAACCGCCGGTAACGCCGTTCTCTGCAGTGAAATCCGAATCTGAGTCAATGCGCAGCGGGAGACGAACCGTGAGAAAATAATCGCGGGTTACATGTGATTGGCAGGAAATATTTGCCAGCATGCAGCTTAATATGCACAAAGCCACCAGGCATGCCAATAATGCTCTCATCAATTCCCCATAGGCTATGGAATGGCCGCGCCTATATAATGGAATACAGCGCGGTCAACCAAGCGCGCCGACTTCCTTTTCGACCGCGGTAAGTATCTCGCAGCTCTTGACCAGTGCCTTCATCTCGGTATGGTCTGGGTAAAGCGGCCTGTCCACGTCCAGGAATTTGACATGCTTCCTGATGACTTCCCTGGCTTTCACAGTGCCTTTTCCGAACTTGAAGTCCCTGAAATCCAATGCCTGGGCGGCGGCCATGAATTCGATTCCCAGGATGCCGTAGGCATTGTCCAGTATCTGGAAGTTCTTTATCGCGGTGTTCATCCCCATGGATACGAAATCCTCCTGGTCGGCTGCTGCAGGAATCGAAAGAATGCTCGCCGGCGCGGAGAGTATCCTTGCCTCGGTGATCTGCATATCGGCGGTGTACTGGCTGAGCATCATCCCCGAAAACATGCCCGCACCTTTCGTCAGGAACGGCGGCAATCCCTCGGATAACGCGGGGTTGTTCAGGCGGTTCATCCTGCGCTCCGAAAGCACACAGACCATCGTTATGACCATGCCGGCGAGGTCCATCGGTACCGAAACAGGCGTTCCCTGGAAGTTCGCACCGGAAAGCTGAAGGTTATCGTCAGGGAAGAAAACGGGGTTGTCAGCGACGCCGTTCATCTCGGTCTCGATCTGCTGGCGCGCATAAGAAAGCGCGTCATGTGCGCTTCCGATTACCTGGGGTGTGCAGCGCATCGAATATGCGTCCTGGACCTTGATCTTAATCCGCTTTTCCGCAAGGTCGCCGCCCGCTATCAGCTTGAGCAGTGACCTGGAGGTCCTCTGGGCTCCCGGGAATCCCCTGGCCTCATGCAGTTTGATGTTGTATGGGCCCATGTTGGCCTTCAGCGCTTCCAGGGACATGGCCGCGGCAATCTCCGCCTGCTTGAGCCAGTTGTTCGCATCGAAAAGGAAAAGCGCGCTCATCGCGGTCATCAGGTTGCAGCCGTTTATCATCGCCAGGCCGTCCCTGGCCTTGAGCCCGGGCGGGGTGATGCCGGCCTTCTTCATGGCATCCTTTCCGTCGAGCAGTTCGCCCTTGTAGTAGGCCTTTCCCTCGCCCATCATCAGAAGCGCGATCTGGGACATCGGTGCCAGGTCTCCGCAGGCGCCGACGCTTCCCTTCTGGCAAACGAACGGCGTGACACCTTTGTTCAGCATTTCCACAAGCGTTTGGGTCATGATAGGCCGCTGGCCGGACTGCCCGTGCGCATGCACGTTGGCCCTGAGGAGCATCGCGCCTCTCACGTACTCGATTGGCGCGGGATCTCCTATCCCGGCGGCATGGTTGTACACCAGGTATTTCTGGAATTCCCTGATCTGTTCAGCCGTTAAAACAACTTCGGAAAACTCGCCGATACCGGTGTTGACACCGTACATTATCTCGCCCTTGTCTACCTTCTTCTCAAGCATGGCGCGGCACTTCTCCATGCGCTTTATCGCGTCGGGGTGGAGTTCCACTTTC
>JAQVMG010000125.1 GCA_028703755.1 Thermoplasmata archaeon
CTCAGCACCTGGAAGGATTCCTGGGCATGATGATGCAGACATAATCTTTAATAAGGCACATAACCATTTCATCGTCATGCGAAGGGAATACTGCGGCGTCATTGCAGCGGCAGGCGGCGAGGTCAGCATGCTGATATTCAACGGCCTCAGGACCATCCAGCACCGCGGTCAGGAATCCGCAGGCATGGCAACTTTCTCGGACAGGCTCACCGTCAAAAGAGGCGCCGGGCTGGTCCATGAGGCCATAACCGCGAAGGACCTTGAAGAGCTTGCAGGGCCAATGGGCATAGGCCATGTGCGGTACTCGACATTGGGTGGCCAGGCAAAGGAATGCCAGCAGCCCATGACTGTCCGCGCGAAATTCGGGGAGATGGCGCTGGCCCACAACGGTGAAATTGTGAATTCTTCCGAGCTGCGCGAGTCCCTCCTTTCCGGGGGCTGGGGCTTTGTCACCGATTCCGATTCCGAAGTTATACTCAGGATGCTTGCCGTCAAGATGGCCTCTGCCAAGGATGTTGTCGGAGGCATCCGCCAGACCATGAAGGAACTTGTCGGCTCTTACTCGCTTGCCCTGATGGTCGGACCCAGGACATTCGTAATCAGGGACCCGCTGGCAATAAGGCCGCTCTGCATCGGAAGGGTCGGAAACACGTTCTGCGGGGCTTCGGAAAGTGTGGTTTTTGATTCCCTGGGCGGCGAATTCGAGCGCGACGTCAAACCGGGTGAGATAATCGAGCTCACTGAGAAGGGCTTTGTGTCCCATCACCTGCCGGACGCCGGAAGGACGGCTCACTGCATGTTCGAATGGATTTATTTTGCGAGGCCTGACTCATTCATCGAAGGCCGGTTGGTCTATGACGTGCGGAGAAAGGTCGGGATGCGGCTGGCGAAGGAGTCGCCTGTCGATGCTGACTTCGTCGTTTCGATACCCGACTCAGGACGCGCCCATGCCATCGGCTACAGCGAAACTTCCGGCATTCCCTACGCAGAAGGCCTCATCAAGAACCGTTACATCCAGCGCACTTTCATAATGCCACAGCAGGCAGACCGGGAGAGCAGCATGAAACTGAAGCTCAATCCGCTTAAACCCGTCATAGAGGGAAAGCGCATCATCCTGATGGACGACAGCATCGTCCGCGGAACAACGATGCGCCAGATTGTGAAAATTGTCAGGAAGGCCGGTGCGAAGGAAGTCCATCTGAGGATAGGGTGCCCGCCGATCGTTTCACCCTGCTACCTGGGCATCGATATAAAAAACCGGGAAGAGTTCGTCACACTGGACCGGGACATCGAGCAGATACGCGAATACCTGGGTGCAGACACCCTGGCTTATGCCTCGCTGGAGAACCTGGTCGCCTCGATCGGACGCAGGCCGGACGAACTTTGCCTTGGATGCCTCACGGGAAAATATCCTCTGCCAGTTCCCCAAGAAAAATAATCCTCGCGGACGTCCAAAATTTATTTCTACTAATTCCATTATGGCGCTGCAAGGTGAGATTATGAAGCGCGACATGATTTCGATACTGGACTTCGAGAACGAGATAGATGAAACAATCGACCTGGCCATAAAGCTGAAGAAGAAGCTGAAATCAGGCAAGACCTTCCGCCCGCTGGAGGGGAAGCACATGGCAATGATTTTCGAGAAGCCCAGCCTTCGCACAAGAGTTAGTTTTGAAATCGGATTTTCCCACCTAGGCGGCATGGCTCTCTACCTGTCCCCAAGCGAGATACAGATCGGCAAGCGCGAGAGCGTTCACGATGTCGCGAAGGTCATATCCAGATACTCCGACATCATCATGTACCGCGCATTCAGCAACAAGATAATGAGGGAACTGGCACTGAATGCAGATGTTCCAGTTATCAACGCACTCGATGACATGGAGCACCCCTGCCAGATAATGGCCGACTTCCAGACGATTAGGGAGCACAAGGGCAAACTGAAAGGACTCAAACTTGTTTACATCGGGGACAGCAACAATGTCTGCCACTCGCTCCTGCTGGGTGCCGCCGCCGTGGGCATGAACATGACAGTCTGTTCGCCCCTCAACTACGAGCCGAACGGTGAGATCTTCAAGAGAGCCCAGAAGCTCGGGGAGAAGAACGGCAGCAAGATCGAGATAGTCCGCGAGCCCGAGATTGCAGTCAAGAATGCCGATGTCATCTACACCGACACCTGGACCTCGATGGGCCAGGAAGCCGAGAGAGAGGCGCGCCTGAAGATATTCCCGCCGTTCCAGGTCAACGCGAAGCTCGTTGCCAATGCCAAACCGGACTACATTTTCCTGCACTGCCTTCCCGCCCACAGGGGCGAGGAAGTCACCGATGAGGTCATCGACTCGAAGAACTCCCAGATATTCGACGAAGCGGAAAACAGGATGTGGGCACAGATGGCAATTATCATCAAACTGTTGGCTCCTGAGTCTATCAAAAAATTATAATGTATTCAAAAATCATTGGATGCACTCAACATGCCTCGCCTGGATATTATCTAATGTTAGTTTGAGGGCGGGGTACTTGTATCAATTTCTTGGCTGGTGACAAAGCATTCTAGGGCATTCTATAGCCCCTGTTTTCGGGGACCTCGCCTGTCAGGGCGAGGGGGTCAAGGGCACCGGGCAACTTGGCCGTCAGATTATCGGTCAGGCACGCTAGATGTATCCTGCTCCATACTTGGCACCTGTAATTTTCTGACATAAGAGGAAATGAAACCCAGAGATACCAAAAAAACAATGGTCATGAGAAAATATGAATATATATACCACGGAAGCCCAGATGAATATGCAACCGGTGATTGGGCCCTATAATCCTGAATCATGCTTATGAGGAACAATGAATATACAAAAAATGTGCCAATATGGCTGAATTCCGCAATCTCTTTCGACTCCTTGGCAATGGATAGTACGATGATACCTATCCAAACGATGCTGGCTATGAGTATGCCCTCAAAGCATAGTGTGGAACCCATTAAAACAGCGCCAGGCAAATCACCGTTTACGTCCGCATAATCACTCGCCATCTGATTTGAGATAGAGATTGTGACAACACCATAAAAAAACACTATGAAAATTGCAGCAATAGCGGTTCTGGATAATTTCATCTTGAAAATTCGTTGTTCTTCTGTGTATCTATCGAAAAAATCTCCTGTTGAGCCATCTTCATCCGGAACCATAAACTTCACTGTTCATCCGAATGTCCGCGCGCCTAATATTACTTTCCAATCCCTGCTTGATACAATAAAAAATTCTAAAGAGGGCATGGAATTCAGGCACTCGCCTGGCCGGTTGAAGCCCGGTGAAAATTTAAAATAGATTCTCATCATCCGAAACTATATTATCATTTGTTATCATACACAGCATCCATGACCCCGGAAGAGTTGCTGAAATCCCTCAACGCCCATCAGCAGGCGTACGTGAACCTGGACCTGCCCAACCCCATGAACGGCGAGTATCTCCTGGCCGCATTCCACATGCTCCCGGGCGGCAAGCTGAACCACCTCCAGGCCGCCTGTGAGGTGGCTGCCGAGTCCTCGACAGGCACGAATTTCCTGGTCAACACCGAGACCCCTTTTTCAAAAGAGATGAACGCCCTGGTCTATGACTTCGATTCTGAAAAAGAGATGGTCTGGATCGCTTACCCGACGAGGCTCTTCGACAGGGTCGGCAATGTTCAGAACATTCTCACTTATCTGGTGGGCAACGTGCTCGGCATGAAGGAGGTCCGGGCGATGAAGCTGCAGGACGTCTGGTTCCCGCCGGCGATGCTGGAGCAGTACGACGGGCCAAGTTACACAATTGACGACATGCGGGATTACCTGGAGGTCCACGGCAGGCCGATTCTCGGAACAATCGTAAAGCCGAAGATGGGCCTCACTTCCGCGGAATACGCCGAGGTATGTTACGATTTCTGGGTCGGAGGCGGCGACTTCGTTAAGAACGATGAACCGCAGGCAAACCAGGACTTCTGCCCGTACGACAAGATGGTGCGCCACGTCAAGGCCGCGATGGAAAAAGCTGTGAAGGAAACCGGAAAAAGCAAGGTCCATTCGTTCAATGTTTCGGCCGCGGATTTCCAGACAATGATCCAGCGCTGCGAACTCATCAGAAACGCAGGTTTCGAGCCGGGGAGCTACGCTTTCCTTATTGACGGCATCACAGCCGGCTGGACCTCGGTTCAGACGCTCAGACGCATGTATCCCGACGTTTTCATCCATTTCCACAGGGCATCGCACGGCGCGTATACAAGGCCAGAGAATCCTTTCGGCTTCTCTGTTCTGGTGCTGTCCAAATTCGCACGCCTGGCAGGTGCCTCGGGCATCCATACAGGAACTGCCGGCGTTGGCAAGATGCA
>JAQVMG010000126.1 GCA_028703755.1 Thermoplasmata archaeon
CGCCGCTCTTCTTCATCAGGTACTCGACCTTCAGCATGATGTTCTCGAGCATGGTCGGGCTCTCGACCATATGGACGTTTGGGTGGCGCTTCGCGTTCCCAACCATTATCGGGCTTATGCAGTCCACGAAGAAGATGTTGGTCATGTCCACTTCCAGGATGTTAAGAACGTCGATTATGGACTGGGAGGGTATGGCTGCGGAGATGTAGATCGTATTGAGCTGCTTCTTCTGGGCGAAGTTGTCGACGACCCCCCTGATGGCGTCGAAGTAAGTCTCGTCCCGGATGGTGAGTGATATCGCGGAAGGCGGCAGCTGAAGAAGCTCCTCTGCAAGCTCCGCGGGTGATTTGGGCATCAGGTCGTCCCCCCGCCGCTTCCGCCTTTCAGCAACGGAACTAGGAGAATGCCGGCCGGCGTCAGGTCAAGCACGTATTTTGCGCGGGAATGGTTGGTGCCCCTCATCTTGACCACCTGGAGTGTCCTCAGGAGATCGCCTCTCCTCTCGAGGTTGCCCATCAGGACTATGCCGTCTGCGATGGCCTCTTCCACGCCGTAAAGAGAGTACCTTTCCGCTGAGGGGGAGATTTCAGAAATAAGCATGCTGGTGCAGCCCCTGTCGGAGAGACACTTGCCTATCTTGAGAATAAATTCGCGAATCTTTTCCTCGGTCTTCAGTCTGTAACAAACGGACGTGACTGAATCTAGGACCAGGCGCTTTATCGATAACTCGTCGACTAGGTCGCCGATAGCTTTGACTATAGTGCCAACGTCCTCCAGGCTCAGCTCCATCTCGGTAAGGCCCAGCCGCTCGTAGATTACAGGCATGTCGACGAAGACCAGGGTTCCTTTTTTTATGAGCGTCTCGTCGAAGAAATCGTAAGGTATGACATTCTTCATCAGCTTGTCCGATGCTTCGGTTACCGAGACAAAAAGGCTGTTCTCCCCGAGGATGGCGCCGTGCACAAGGAACTCAAGGCTTAGGGTGGTTTTACCTGTGCCGCAGCTTCCTGTGAAAAGAATTGTATTTCCTCTGGGGATGCCGCCGTTGAGGATGTTGTCCAGGCCGTCGATGCCGGTGGGGCAGCGCTCCCTGAAAATGGGTTGTTGATCTTTCTTCAGTTTCTCGGATGCCATGGCGCGCCTGAATACGATTACTATTTTAAATGATTAACCCTCGGAGAATCATTCCTATGCGGTTCTGTCCTCGTCCGGGCTTCCCTCGAGAATGGTAGCTGCGTCCTTTTCTCCGATTACGGGGATTGTGAAGTGCGGAGCGAAATTGCCGCTTGACCTGGAGTAGAAAACGCCGCCCACAAGGTCTTCCGGAAGGCCAGCGAGCTTCATCACCGGGCGGACGGATTTCTTGCCGTGCTTCCACCTGACAACGCCCCAGTATGCGGAGAATATTAGCGCATGTATCTTCATCTTATCGTTGGATGCCCAGGTGTCGATGTTGTGGCGCCAGCACCGGGTGATGAACTCCCACTGCAGTTCGGTGAGATGGTCGAGGTTGACCCTCTTCGCCTCGCTCAGGAGCGCCTCCTCGATCGGGATGAAAAGCAGCGGAGTCAGGAATGAGTGGCTGCCCTTCAGGTCATCGACAAGCTCGATGGTCTTCATGAGATCGTCCTCTGTCTCGTCGGGAAGCCCGGTCATAAGTGTGCACAGCGGCCACCAGTCATTGTCGTTCATATTGCCAACACCCTGCTGCACAAGCTCGGGCCAATGGTCGACGCTGAAAGGCAGGGCCTTGCCTTTCATGTGCTTGTTCATGAGCTTTGTGCTGCCGGTCTCGACCCCCACTTCGACAGTGATGAATTTCTGCGGATATCCGGCCTTGTATTCCGGGGACCAGCGGGTTTTCTCGATTAGGATGGGTGTGAGTTCCTCAAGAACCGTGGGGTCGTAAACTATCGGAGCCAGAGCACCGTGGGATACCTGGATGTACTTCACGCCGGGAACGGAGGCGATCTTCGAATAGAGCTCGACCAGCGCTTCCTTGTTGGGCTTGAACCGCTCCTTGCACTTGTAGAGGAAAATGTCCTCGGTGGCGATGAATATCATCTCGGAGCCGTATTTCACGTTGGTCTCGACCTCTTTCATGATCACGTCCAGTGGGACCGAGTAGCGCTTCCTCATCGTGGGCGTGCAGAATTTGCACATCCTGCCGCAGCCGCGGGTCACTTCCACCATGCCGTAGGATGCAGCGCGGCATATCAGGGGAATTTGCTCGGGAGTGGGCTTGGTACCGTGTATGTCCCGCTCAAGCTTCTCGCCTGAAAGGATCTTTTTAACAGTGTCCACAATCGTGGCTTCGGCCTCGCCGTGGAAGAGGTAGTCGATTCCGAATTTCTCATGGAGCTTGGCATCGTTGATTTGCCATACGCCTGCGCCGCCCAGCATCTTCTTGGGGCCTTTCCGCTTCATGGCGGGCAGTTCCATCATCCATCTGAACTCGGAGGCGTTCAGGGCATCTCCGCCGAAGGCAATGAGCGAATTGTATGTTGTGCTGACGTAAGCAAGGCCGACCGGGTCCATGGTGGTCATGCAGATGAGCTTCGTGTCATCCCCGACGAACTTATCCAGGTCGACGGCATTGGCGGTGATTACATTTTCTTCTCCGAACTCTTTCATCAGAAGCGACTCGACCTTCCTCATCCCGTAAGGAACGAACTGGGCGCTGCCGTCCGGGTTGCGGAGGGGCTTGAACCATTCATCCAGAAGTTTCTTCGGGAAGAGCTTGTGCGGAAAAGTGTTGGTGAAGGCCACGAACGGGTCGTAGCCGTAAATGCTGCCCTCCGCCCTGGAGGTCGTGAGTACGATTTTGTAACCTTTGCCGTGCGTCTCAGAATTCATCGGTTCGACCCTGAATGATATGCCCCGATATACATGGACTTTATCAATTTATCGTTTGTTTTCAGTCCCAGAAACGCTTCGTTCTCGCGAATTTAACCTCGGCTGCCAGTATCGCAGCGAGGAAATCGTCCTCCTGCTCATGGGGCATTGCAAGTATCCTGGCAGCATTGTCCGGGCCGACACCTCTGGCTGCAAGAGCCAGCACCGCCTTTTTCCCGTGTACCATGACGAGATTTGCCGTTTTCATAATCTTCTTGACGGTTTTCATCTCCTCGGATGTTGGATTTTTCCTGTCGAGAAGCTGGATATCAGCGATGTCCAGTCTCCGAATGACCGCGACCATCACGGAGCCGCAGGCCCTGCAATCCAACCTTTCCTCAAGAAGCCCGACCTGCCGGATGCTCTTCCTCCGGCAGTGGGTGCAGACCAGTGCGACAGTCTCCTTCTCCAGCCGAGATTTCATGGCCATGAGTATCGCATGGGTCGGCCGGCTGGGCAGCATCAGGTCGCCTCTGGCCTCTATCCCGGCTTTTCCGATCGGCGACATCTTGGAATATTCTATGGTAATTTTTCCGGCTTGGATGTTTCCAAGGACCTCCGAGGTTTTCTCAGGGTCAAGAAGTTCCCAGAGGCATTTCTCGATCGCCTCCTCCATGAGAGGTGTGCCTTCAAATGCCTGCATGATCTTGTCCATGTTCATCATCCGGTAGTCCGCGTCCTTGCGAATCGCCCCGAATTTCTTGGCCACATGGATGAACTTCCATCTAAGGTAAGTGGAATGCTTGAGGTACAGCCTGAGCAGGGATTTGACATTGCCTGGGGGCGTTTTCATCAGGATGTCCGGAATGGCTGACCGATCGACAGGCCTCGACAGCTGAAGAACTATCCGGTAGGCGTCGGAATTGACCGCGAGGCTCTCGCCCTGCTTTGACATGAGCAGCGCGGCGATGACCTTGCCCAGCGTCTCGTTGACCTTCGAACCGAAACAGGCGTTGATGACGGCAAGCCGGCCCTCCATCTCGATTGTTATGAGGCTGTCGGTCGGCATGAGCGCGCCGTCCCGGGTCTGGCTGTCGATGTATTCTGTCGCAACGGCAGTTGCTTCCGCATCCATGCAGTAACCATCAAATTTCATGGCATTGCGAAGGCGGCCCACTTCCTGGGATACTCCGAACGGAACTGGGATGTCTTCGCCGGACCATGATGCGACAACGCCCAGCTCCTTCGCCGGCTCGACCAGGACTGTGTCTTCTTCTATCTCGACGAACTTCCAGGGAAGTCCCCTGACTATGAACGGTTCGTTCGGTCTGGCATAGGCAACGACGAAGCCTTCGTCCAGGGTTCCGATTATCCTCCGGGTTGTCAGGTCAACGACTTTGTATGTCCGTTCGTCGGGGATCATGGAAACATTGTCGAAGAAATGGAGGCGTGAATGCTTGCTGCGG
>JAQVMG010000020.1 GCA_028703755.1 Thermoplasmata archaeon
CTCCACAGCCGCGCTCATCCAGAATTCGTGGAATATATCACTCGACAGAGTATACGTGAACGTGACCGACGGGGTCGCTCTTGACCTTAACACAACCGATAACGTAACATTGACCGACTCGATACTCAACGGCTCCAGGGTCTCGTCCATGCCGGAGAGACCGCTCGTGAACGGCTGGGAAACCGGTAACACGAGCATGAACAGGGTGCTCGTTGGGTTCGGAGATGAAGCTCCCCCAGTATCTCCCATCAAGTCTCCCGCGGTTATTTTTGACCCTACCAGAGGCGGGATGAAATTCGAGAACTCCACATTCGAGAGCGAGAACAGGGACACACTAATAATTAAGCGTAAAATGGCTACGGCAACCTCGTTGAAAAACGGGAAGATATTCAACTGCTCTATCAGGACGAAGAACGGCACAGGCCTCCGGGTGGTCAACTGTCAGGACTTCCAGGTGGTAGAATCATTCTTCGACGTGTTATTCAACACTACGGACACTAACAATACCGGAGTGGACATATTTAACAGCTCAGCAACAACATTCGAGGGCTGCGGCATCGAAGTTACTAACGGCAACGGCCTGGTTGTCGACAACGGCCCATTCCTCAGGCTCAACCTGACCAGCATCAATGTCACCGGCCTTGGACCCAGCCTCTCGGGTAACTTCGCGTTCAAGCAGACCAACACCCCCTCACCAGAGAAGAAGTCCCTCGAGAATTGCAACATCTCCGCAAACAACGCCGATGCGATATTCGTTGACTGGACCGACAATTTCCAGATCGATTCCTGCAACATCCTGGCAGTGAACGGCTCGGGCGTCAGCGCCTCGAACGGGACGGGCGTCTGGGTCAATAGGAGCGGAATTAACATACCGCATGCCAGATACAACGACCGTGCGGTAAGGTTCAAGGCCATAGCCAGGGGTGGATGTGCCGAAACGACCGCAACTGTGGCCAAGAACGGCACCGGCTTCGAGATGTGGGGCTCGAATTGGCTCTACATGAAGCGTATAATGGTGAAGGCCAACGATGCAATTGGGTTCCGGATCATCAATTGCACGAACACGAGCCTGGAAAAGATAGACCTGGACGGAACGAATTCAACCGACCCGGAAAGGCCGTGCGAGGGCATTGAGGCATACGGATGGGAGCTGGGCGGCATCACTCTGTCGAACGTGACAGGGTTCAAGGGCAACGGCCTCAACCTCACCGATTCCAGCAAGGTCAATGTCACCGGGAACAAGGTCAAGAACAGCGGCAAGACCGGCATCAGGCTCTCAGGATGCTCCGAGATGAAAGTGTATCACAATAACATAATAGGCAACGGCATCCAGGCTTATGATGATACGGGCCTGAACTCCTGGAACGACAGCTACCCCTCGGGCGGCAATTATTGGTCTGACTACGCAGGCCCGGACCTAATGAGCGGCCCCCTGCAGAACCTGCCCGGGCTGGATGGCATTGGCGATGTTCCATACGAGGAGATTAAAGGCTGGACCGGAACCGCAGATGCATACCCCCTGATGGAGCCCTGGACACCGCCGCCAGTGTCCTTCTTCAACATCAGCCTGAATGCCGGCTGGAACCTCATCTCTATCCCCTTGGAGATGGACGACACATCGATTGCCGATGTTCTCGCCAGCATCTCCGGGAAATACGATTCGGTAAAGGCCTACGACTCGCTCGACTTCATGGACCCATGGAAATCCTACAGGCAGAACGGCACAGCGAACGACTTAGTTTCCATCGGCAATACCCTGGGGGTCTGGGTGCATGCGACAGAGGCCTGCACGCTTGCGGTCTCTGGGTACGTTCCGACAACGACCGCCATCCCACTGTATGCCGGCTGGAATCTGGTCGGCTATCCGACACTGACCCCAAGGGCGGCGGGGGACGCGCTGGCAGGGACGGGCTTCGACATGCTGGAGTGCTATGACCCTGCATCGCCCTACATCAGGGCGATGGGCCCGTTGGAAATGATGACGCCAGGATGCGGATACTGGGTGCATGTGCCGGCCGATACGGTTTGGACGGTGGATTGGTAGAATCTGATGAATATGGTCATAATCGAAAGAGGTTATCGGCATAGAAACGCTTAAATCAAATGCCGGATTTCCTCGGGTATGGTTTCCAAAGCCGAGATAATGAAGGTCCTAGCAGGCTACGACCCGAAGATGATCACAATTGCGACCGTCTGTTCTCACAGTTCCCTTCAGATATTCGCCGGTGCCCGCAGGGAAGGATTCAGGACGCTGGGCATCGCGATAGGCAAGGCCCCCAAGTTTTACGACGCATTCCCGCTGGCCAAGCCGGACGAGTTCTTCGTTGTCGAGAAGTACGAGGACATAATCTCCAGGGCGGGGGAACTGGCGAAGAAGAACGTGATCCTCATTCCGCACGGCTCCTTCGTGGAGTACCTCGGAGCCAAGCGCTTCGCCGACATACCGCTGCCTACCTACGGAAACCGGGCGGTCCTTGAGTGGGAGTCCGACAGGGACATTGAGAGGGAATGGCTCACTTCGGCCGGCTGCAAGATGCCGGCCCTCATAAAAGACCCGAGGGACATAGACCGCCCCGTGCTCGTGAAGTACCACGGCGCGAAGGGCGGAAGGGGTTTCTTCATCGCCAAAGACTACAAGGACTTCAAGATGGGCATCGACCTCACCCAGAAGTTTAATATTCAGGAATATATATTAGGAACAAGATATTATTTGCATTACTTCTATTCCCCGATAAAAACAGACGGCTACAAACTGTCCAAGGGCACGCTGGAGCTCATGGGCATGGACCGGCGCGACGAGACCAATATAGATGAGATTTACAAGCTCGGCGCCCAGGAGGAACTGAAGCGCATGGAGATATATCCCAGTTTCGTGGTCACCGGAAATATCCCGTTGGTCATAAGGGAATCGCTGCTCCCCAAGGTCTTCGAGATGGGCGAGAAAGTCGTCGAGCGCTCCATCGAGTTATTTGGCGGCATGATAGGACCGTTCTGCCTGGAAACCATCGTCAACGACAAACTGGAATTCTATGTTTTCGAGATCTCGGGAAGGATTGTGGCAGGCACGAATCTGAACATCTCCGGTTCACCCTACTCCGATCTTATCGAGCCAGGAATCTCCACAGGCCAGCGCATTGCCAGGGACATAAAGGAAGGGGCAAGGCTGGGAAAGCTTGAGGAAATCATCAGCTGATTCAGATTACCCCGATCATACTCAGCATGACCCAGGCGATGAACATTATCAGGCATACCACCAAGATTGCGCCGAATGCCTTTGCACCCTTTGAGTATGGTACATCGGAGCGGTTGGCAGTCCCAGAGAAATATATCTGCCCTTCGGACCTGTAAGCGGGCACATATTTCCTGTCATCCGGGTCGGGTTCTCCTTCCAACATGAATATCAATATGCTGGAACCCCATATTAATGATTATCTGGGAATTCCCACGGCTGAGAGGATTGGGTAGGTTGTACCGATAGGTATTTGAGCCGATCATTATGCCGATGTCAACACCCCCCAGCCCTCACAGGCTGGGTGCCCTAAGGATGATGCTTTAATAATGTCAATCAATTTAAAATAAAACCAGTACCTCGCCCTCACAGGCGAGGCATGTTGATTGGTTTTTAGAGCATACGCTACGCTAAGCTTGAGGCTTGTTTGGGAAAGTAGTGCTGAGCTACTTTCCCATATCGCCCCAGACCTCTGCGAACCGGTCGACCACGCTGTCGAGGAAGCTGGCCTTATATGTGAGAAAGACCCTCGCCGTATTCTCGGGGTCCAGGACGCGGTAATTCGTTGCGCGTCCGTCCTTCTCGCTCCCTACGATATTGGCCTCCGTCAGTTTCTTGATATGGAATGATAAGGTCGATTTGGAAATCTTGAACTGCGCCAGCACATCCTGGAAGCTGGCATTTTCATGAAGCATCAGATAAATCACAATGCGCCTTGGGATCTCCTGCCTGAGAAGCCCGACGGCAGCTTTATCCCCATAACTGAAGCCCTCCCGGATGAAGTATCGGACGCGGTTCCCGTCCTTCTCCACCATGAGTATCTCTTTCTTCTCCATGTAGTTGAGATTGTACTCGAGAACACCCACGGCAAGGCCCAGCTTCTTCTCCATCTCCCGGAGATACATTCCGGGGTACTTGGTAAGCAGTTGGTATATCCTTCTGCGGTTCTCAAGCTCCAGGGCTTCGTCTTCCATCTGCAGACTTCCGCTATTTCTTGACCACGCTAAGATAGAGGAACATCATCACCGCAAAATCCACCATCGTGACCAGCATCGAGGAATCAAAGTTATCGCCAATGCTTTCCACGAACAGTCCCAGTGTCAGAAGCAGGCCTTTCACGAAGAACATCGCGAAAGCCATGCTCACGAGGAGCAGGCGCCGGCTCCCGATTCTCCTGTAGGTTATCGCCGAAATGACGAACAAGATCAGCGAGAAACCCAGCAGTGCCACTCCGAAGAATAATTTCAGATTGTCCATAAGGCCACCGCTAGGGTATCGGTTTGATATTCCTAATACTTTCGATTACCCCGGGGGAACCATTTATACGTTTGAAAACAGATATCTGTTGGCTTATGACAGGCGGATGGATTTCGGAGCACCGTAATACCGAGGCTGAATTCAGCTCGATTGCAGGAGAGGTCAGCGGCGGCTCGAATGCCGCGCTCTGCTCTGTCTGCAAAGGTTCGCGGCTGCTCTGCGGGAAGGACAGATGCCCGGTAGTCACCCGTTACCATGCCCATCTCAAGGCACAGGTAAGATTCTCGGAGAACATGGCCGGCTCTTCCCCTCCAAGTGTGTTCGTGGGCCGCGCCGGGTACCCCAAAGTCTACGTCGGCCCGATGGTCCCCCCGATAATGGGAAACACGGAGATAATGGACATGCCTGAGGCCTGGATAGGTAAATCGATAGATGACATTCTCGGTTACAGGATGAACCTTGTCCGCGGGATGACGGCCGTGGACATTCACAACGTCGAGAACGGCGGAAGGATAGTCGACCAGACGAGGGAGCTGGCGATGGGCCATGGGACCGCCGACACCGAGGCGGTGTTTCACAGGAGGCCGATGGGAAGGCTCACTTTCGATGACTCGACCCAGCCGTTCGGGCCTTCCGCCCCTCTCAAGGCGTTCGACATCAACAGCATCAAGATTGACCAGCGGATAGACAGGGCATATTCCGACACTGACCTGCTGGCTGCCGAGGCAGTGAAGGACCTCTACAGGAACGGGATAATGCTCTCAAGGCTCCAGAGGGCGTTCAGCGTGGGAGCGTTTGGCATAGGGAGGAACAGGAAATTCGTGCCAACCAGATGGAGTATAACCGCCATCGACGACATGCTCGGAAAGGACCTTTTACAGAAGACCAGGGATGCGCCTGTCATCACGGATTTCGAGGTCTACGAGACCGAGAGCCTTGACAACCGCTGGGCAGTCCTCATGATGCCATGCACATGGAGATACGAACTCATCGAAGCCTGGTATCCTAGGAGCGTCTGGAACCCCTACGGCCAGGGCATCGAAATCATCTCTGATTGGGAGTTCTTCAAACCGAGGAAGACTTATGCGAAGATCGGAGGGTGCTATTACTCCGCAAGGCTGGCAGTGAATGAGAATCTCACAGCCCGCAACCGCCAGGCAGGCGTCGTGATTTTCAGGGAGGCGCATGCAGGCTACATCATGCCTGTGGGTGTCTGGAACGTCAGGGAGAATGTCCGGGATGCTGTGAAGAAAGTGCCAAGGAAGTTCGCCACGCTTTCCGAAGCACTTGCCTACATCCAGACCAAGATGGACATACCGATGGCCAGATGGATAAAGACCAGTGGGATACTGAAGGACATGCTGCACCAGAGGAGGATTGAGGATTACCTGGGCAGGCACATAGAACCGGACCTGGAGGAAAGACATGAATATCAGGGAAGCGAAGGCCAGCACAGCATTGAGCCCGTCTAAATTGCCCGGCCTTGATTGGGCGCTGAATCCCTACAGAGGATGCCAGCACGGATGCGTCTACTGTTATTCTGCAGATGTCATGCACATGAGCGCGGAGGATGAATGGGGAACCTTCGTGGAAGTCAGGCGGAACATTCCGGTCATTCTTGCCAGGGAGAAGAAGAAATGCTCCGGGACTGTCGGTTTGGGCACTGTCACCGACCCCTATCAGCCCATAGAAGGTAAGACCATGCTGACAAGGTATTGCCTTGAACAGCTGGCGGCCGGCGAATGCCGCGTCTGCATCCAGACAAAATCCGACCTGGTCACCAGGGACATAGACATTCTGCGGACAATGAAGGGCGCCGAGGTCGGCATCACGGTTTCCACAATGAATCCGGAGATTGCGGCAATGCTCGAACCGGGGGCACCGGAGCCGGCAAAGCGGATGGCGGCGCTGGCAATGCTCTCCGGCGCCGGAATCAGCACCTGGGTCTTCCTCGGCCCCATAATCCCCGGAATGAACGACTCCTCTGAGAGCATGGAGGCAGTAATCAAGGCTGCAAAGCAGGCCGGCTGCAGCAAGGTGATCTATGACAAACTGCGCCTGAAGCCAATACTTCGCGAGAGGATGAAGAAGCGGTTCGGTTATTCAAGAACAAAAGACATGTTCAGGCTGGCCGGAGAAAGGGACTGGGAGGAGCGGGTATTCATCGACATAGAAGTGCTGTGCGATGATGCGGGAATAAAATCGGAGAAGGCCTTTTGAATTGAACTATATCATCTTCATCTGCTCAAGGGTTTTATTGAAGAACGATGCGTCCACGACCCGCACGTCATCAGCGGGTTCGAAATCACTAACATACCCGAACCAGTAAACGACAATTCCGGGTCCGAAAATCTCTGTGTAGGGAACGAGCTGCTTCTTGTTGTTGCGCTTGACCTCGAATGCGTTTCCGTAATTGGCTTTTGACTCGAACCAGTGAACCTTCTGTCCGTCAATTTCAATAGGTTCATGAAGCAGACAGTCCGGCGTCTTCTGGTATTCGCCCCGCAAGTCATTTTCCGTGCGGTACTCGATACCGTTCCTGTCGAGCCATTCGCAGAGCCTTGCCTCGCCCTTCTTGCCGCGCTGGTACTGGACATCCATTCCTGCAGGGGAGTAGATTATGTCTTCACGCACAACTTCATACATCTCGGTTTTCAGGCGTTTGTCAGGTGCTGACTTGGGATCCCGGATATAGTTCCAGAACTCTTTTCTCGGCATTCCGTCCTGCTGCATAAGAATGAGGCTGAGAAGGACCGGAGGGAATATCTCTTTTTTAGCCAGCTGGACAAGGCTGGTTCCCTTCTTCCACTGGCTCAGAAGCTGCGGAGCACGGTTCTTGACCTGATAATATCTCCTGGTTGAATCTCGCGTCACCCTCTGGGTGTAGATTATAAGCAGAAGTTCGCGGTTGATGTTCTGGTCCCTGGCCAATCTGCCGATGTCTGATGGGAAATTAAGCTGTTTAGCCAGTTGATTGTATTCCTGGGTGTTCATGAGAAGCTCTCTCTAATTATTATTGCCTTGGAATATTAAATAGTTATTTAAGGTTTTGTATATTAAAATTTTGTGGAATCACGTATATAATCATTTTCTTTGAAAAATCGGTTCCAGAGATGAAAAAGTAGATGCTCCAAACACTTTTATCCAATTGGTGAATAACCTTCCGCATGTGCCCGTATGCTGACCATGAACTAGGCATGACCGAAAGGAGAGCCCTAATTGCGCTTGTCAAGCTCAAGGGTTTCGGTACCCCGGAACAGCTCCAGGAGGCAATGCTCCCCGGAGATGTGGCAAAGCTTTCAGCCAATCTGCAAAAATGCCTGGAAACCGCTTTCGAAGATGCAGGACTCAGCGTCAGCGAGCATCAGAGAGCGGTCCTGATTGAAACGCTGCTGAAGGATTGCATCTCCGACGATGAGAAAGTCATGAGGGGAAAAATTATGGGCACGCTGATAAGCCAACTTTCCTCGCTGATTCTTTCGCAGGACGTTCCCGGCCAGAGGAACACCATTGGAAAGATACTGGGCGATTGCGTTCCTTCTGTAACCAGCTCCCTCAGGGAAATCATGTCATCATCGGATAGGGCTTTTGTCAGTCAGGTCGAGGTCATGAACGCCTGTTCATGGCTCCGGTCAAAGGGCCTTGTCGAGATGTCCGAGAAACTCGAAAAACACTATTCTCTTGTATCCAAGCGGCTGGGCAATCTGGACCTTCCCGAGAGAAGGGCCATCAAAGCTCTGAAGAAGGCCCACGGCTCAATGACAGTCGAGGAACTGCGCAAGGACAAGAACCTGAAATCGGAGGATGTACCGATTGCCATGGGATGGCTCAAGCGCAAGGGCTGGGCATCCATCGAGAAGAAAGGCAACGAAACACTGATAGAACTCACCCAGGACGGAAAGAACATGCTTTCCAAGAAGGGCCTGGACGAGGTGCTCATTGACAGACTTGCCGAAGGCGAGGTTCACGAATCAGAGGTCGAGAGGGACATCGTCGACAGCCTTGTGAAACGCCAGGATATCATAAAAGTCAGGGAGGAAATCGTCAGAACCGTGATAGTCACGCAGGAAGGGATCGACCTCGTTAAGGCAGGTCTTGACGTTTCCGAGGAGATTTCCAGCTTAACACCAGAGCTTCTCCAGACCGGTAAATGGCGCGGAAGGAACATCAGGCGCTATGACATCGGCACCTTCGCGCCGAACCTGAACGGAGGTAAGATTCACCCGCTCCAGCAATACATAGACCGCGTGAGGCACATATTCCTCACCATGGGCTTCAGAGAGATCGATTACGGCTTCGTTCAGTCGGCATTCTGGAACATGGATGCGCTCTTCACGGCTCAGGACCACCCGGCCAGGGAGATGCAGGACACACTCTACCTCAAGCAGCCAGCCTCGATGGAACTGCCCGACTCCGGCATTGTCGGGCGGGTCAAAAAAATGCATGAATCCGGAGACGAAAGTTCGGACGGATGGCAGTATCCGTGGAAGGAAGCGGAAGCCCGGAGGGTACTCCTGCGAACCCATACGACGGTCAATACAATCCGCTACCTGTCTGAGCACCCTGAACCGCCGGTCAAGGTTTTCTCGGTGCAACCCGTTTTCAGGAAGGAAGCGGTCGATTCGACCCACCTGCCGGAGTTCATCCAGGTTGAAGGAATCGTCATGGAGGAAGGCGCCAACATGACCATGCTCGTCGGGCTTCTCAGAGAATTCTATTCAAGGATGGGAATCACCGATCTCCGCCTCAGGCCGGGGTATTTCCCTTACACTGAACCAAGCGTGGAACCGGAGATTTTCCACAACGGCCATTGGATGGAACTCGGAGGCGCAGGCATATTCAGGCCGGAAGTCACAGCCCCGCTGGGGGTGAAACATCCGGTGTTGGCTTGGGGCCTTGGGCTTGAGAGATTGGTCATGACTGTCCTTGGCGTCGACGACATAAGAAAGCTGTATGTCTCGGACATAGACTGGCTGAGAGAATCCCCATCGATTGAGTAATAATGCACTCTGGAACCTCAATTGTTCCTTTTTTGTGACAATAAGTAACAATGAACGGTCAGAAATGCATATAAATAGTATGAATTATATGCACCAGATAAATATTCGTGACAGGGCGGGAGACAAATGGCGCTGGACGGAATTTCCGAAACTGAATCCAAATTCGTTGGCAGGGAGAAGGAACTCGGCATAATGGTGAAACTCGCACGCGAGGCAGCCACCGGCAGCGGCAGGTTCATGGTTGTCAAAGGGGAAGCCGGTGTCGGTAAATCCAGATTTGTGAGCGAGGCCGGGAAAAATGCCCTGGAAGAAGGGTTTGAATTTCTATCCGGGCGGTGCCTCTCTATCGAACAGAGCGAGCCTTACCAGCCGTTCATGGAGGCACTTTCGTCGAAGCTCGAGGGAGCCATCCAGACCGAAGCGCAGGACATTCCGCTGGGTCTCATGGGCATGGGGGATGTCAAACCCTCCAACGGTGTGCCTTTGGGCCTGATCCCGATAACCCAGCACCCGGACACGGAGATGGGAAAGATTGATATTCAGTCTGAAAGAGACAAACTCTTTGAGAGCGTGTTGGGAGCGATTGACCGCAGTTCCAACAGGAAGCCGATTTTCCTTTTCATAGATGACCTTCAGTGGGCCGACACAGGGACGCTCCAGATGCTTGTCTACATCGCCAGAAACATTGGCAATTCAAGGATATTGCTGTGCACCGCATTCAGAACCGAGGAAGTGGATGCGGAGGGAAAGACACTGCCGTTCTACGAGCAGTTCAGCCAGGCAATGAGAAGCATACCGCTCAGCCAGACCACGCTTGAGAGAATGTCAGGGGCCGAGATAACCGAGATGATGAAGAACATACTCAACGTCAAGACAATACCGCCCCAGTTCTCTGAAAAGCTTTACGAGGAAAGCTCGGGAAATCCGTTCTTCGTCGAGGAAGTGCTCAGGTCGCTTATGGATGAAGGAATCATCCTGAGGCACGGCCATATCTGGGATGCCGGGGTGGATATGTCCCGCATCAGAATTCCGAACACCATCAAGGACGTCATCAGCCATAGAATCGCCAGGCTCAGCGAGGATGACAAGAAGATCCTCAGGTTCGCAGCTGTCGCAGGGGATTCATTCTCTTTTGCGGTGCTCCGGGAAGTAACCGGCCTTACCGAGGAGACTCTGCTTGATTCAATAGACAGACTCATGGTCGCAGACATCATCCAGGAAGTGACGAACAGCGAGGATGAGGAATTCAGGTTCGACCACAAACTGATCAGAAGCGTCATCTACGACACAATGAGCCAGAGCCGCGTACGGCTCATGCACAAGTCCATGGGCGACGCAATAGAGAAACTCTACCCGGGCCGGGCCGCGGATTGGGCGTTCGATCTGGCAAGGCATTTCACCCTGGGTAAACATACCCAGAAGACATATGATTATTCCATCATGGCCGGGGACAAAGCCTTTACGGCACTGGCCTTCGATAGGGCTGTTGAATATTACATCACTGCACTGAGAACTATCGACCTCCTGGTCCCGTCGGAGGGCTTCGACCGCGATGCCGAGAAGACAAGAATCTCGATGCTGGTTGGCAACCTTTACTTTGGCCTTGGGCTTTGGAACAACTCTGTGAAGTTCTATGAAGATGCACTGAGAACTGCCAGAAAGATGAACAACGACTCAGTCGAGGTGAAAGCTCTCATATCGCTTGGCCATGCAAAAAGGTCCAGCGGCAACAACAGGGAGGCTGAAGTGGATTACATCGCTGCAGCCAAGATTGCCGAGAAGCACAACGACCTGCTCAACCTCGGGGAGATCCAGAGGGGGCTCGGTTATGTTCACTGGAGGAAAGGCGAGAATGACGACGCGGTCGAGCATTACAACCAGAGCATCAATTTTTCCATGAAAGCCGGCAATATCTCATCGATGGCAAAGACCTTCATCGAACTCGGAAATGTATACAATAACTGGGGCCAGTATGAGAAAGCCATAGAATATTACAGCAAGAGCATAACCGAACTTGAGAAACTCAGCGATTACTCGGAACAGGCCAGGGCATACAACAACATCGGCGATACATACCTGCATATGAAGGAATGGAACAAAGCCATTGAAATGTTGGAAAAAAGCCGCGCGGCATCCGAGAAGATAGGCAACAGGAACATGATTGCCTGGGCACTCTTCAACTCCGCAGAAGCGCTGGCCAATATCGGCGAGCTTGACAGGGCGGAAAGCCAATGCATAGCCGCTTTGAACATCTGCGAGAGCCAGGACGACAAGATCGGAATGAACGGTGTTTTCCGCTGCCTGGGCATAGTCTACAGACACAGGAAACAATGGAACAGGGCCATCGAGAACATCAACAAGAGCATTGTGATTCTGGAAATGCTGGACATCCCGTTCGACCTGGCGACTACCTATTTTGAACTCGGTCTGATATACAGGGAGATGGGCGAGACCATGGCCGCAATCGACAACTTCGGCATCGCGAGAAGTTACTACGACTCTGTCGGAGCAAAGAGCCAGGCGGAAAGCACACAGAAGATAATCCTGGAGCTTGAAGCGTCCAAGAAGAAATGAGGCGAACGGATGACCCGTGATTACGACCCGGCAGGCTTCGAGAGAAAATGGCAGGAGAGATGGCTGAGCTCAGGCATCTGGAAAGCCAACAGCGAGCCGGGAAAACCCAAATTCTTCCTGATGTTCGCTTACCCGGGAGTTTCCGGCTATCTCCATGTCGGACATATGACGGGATATACTTACAGCGATGTCATCACCAGATACAAACGGATGACCGGCTTCAACGTGCTTTTTCCTGTAGGGGCGCATCCGACGGGAAATGTGGCTATAACTTTCTCGAGGAAGATAGAGAGGGGTAACCCGACTACGCTGGAAATCCTGAAAGCCAACGGTTGCACCGACGATGAAATTGAGCGGCTCAAGGACCCACTGCACGTAGTGAAATTTTTCAGCCATGTTTACATCAACGAGTACTGGAAGAAGTTCGGATTCCTTGCTGACTGGGACAGGTTCATGACCACCATTGACCCCGGTTACAGGAGATTCATCCAGTGGCAGTTCAGGAAACTGAACGAGAGAGGGATGCTGACCCAGAAGCCGTATTACGGCACCGCTTGCATGGAGTGCGGACCTGTGGCCGTCGATGCTTCCGAGACGGATATATCACAGGGCGGGAACGCGGAGAAGCTCGAATGGACGCTTCTCAAATTCAGGATGGGCGAGGATTTCGTTGTTGCGGCCACACTTAGGCCGGAAACAGTTTTCGGGCAGACGAATTTCTGGGCCAACCCGGACGTCCAGTATGTGAGAGCCAGGGTCAACGGCGAAACATGGATAATCAGCCCCCAGGGTGCGGAGAAGCTCAGTTTCCAGAAAGATTCGGTCGAGATTGTGGGTTCCGTCGAAGGAAAAGACCTCATCGGAAAGACGGTGATGGCTCCGGTCATCGACAGGGAGATCCCTATACTGCCTTCGAGTTTCACAGACCCGGATTACGGAACAGGGCTCGTGACCAGCGTTCCGTCGGATGCTCCGTACGACTGGATTGCTCTTGAGGACCTGAAAAAGGATGCGGAGACGTTAAATAAATATAACATTAAGAATATTGTTGAGAATATAAAAGTGATACCCATCATCAAGACCAAGGCCTGGTCCGATACAGCCGCGGAGGAGATATGCACCAAGATGGGCATAAAGGACCAGAATGACCCGAAACTGGAGGAAGCCACCAAGGAAATTTACAAAGCCGGTTTCCACACCGGACGAATGCTCGAGGTTTGCGGCAGGTTCGCAGGTAAATCGGTCATGGCTGCAAAGGACGAGGTGAAGGCCATGATGATGGAGATGGGCGTCGCCGATGTCATGTACGACATGTCTGAACCGGTCATCTGCCGGTGCGGGGGAAAGGTCATCGTGAAACAGATTCCGGATCAATGGTTCATAAATTACGGACATCCCGAAGTAACTGACATTGCCAAGGCCCACGTTCCGGGCATGAACATCCAGCCCCAGGAGTACAGGGACAGCCTGCCGGTGACTCTGGACTGGTTCAAGGAAAGGGCCTGCGCAAGGCTGGGGAACTGGCTGGGAACCCCTTTCCCGTTCGATGAACGCTGGACCATCGAACCCATATCGGATTCCACTCTATATTCTGCATATTACATCGTGTCTAAGGCGGTCAATGGGGGACGGCTGGACCCAGAAAAACTGGATGACGCGTTCTTCGATTTCGTGTTCCTTGGCAAGGGCACTGCAGCGTCAGCCGCCCTGTCCGCCAGCATACCGGAGGCGACTGCCTCGGAACTGAGGCGGGACTTCCTGTACTGGTACCCGCTGGACATAAACCTCGGGGGAAAAGAGCACATGAGCGTGCATTTCCCTGTTTTCCTGATGAACCACGCAGCGGTTCTGCCTGAACATATGCCCAAAGGTATTTTCGTGAACTGGTGGATATCGGGAAAGGCCGGAAAGATGAGCAAATCCAAGGGCGGCGCGGAGCCAATCCCTGACGCTGCCAGCACATATACGGTTGATGGCCTTCGGCTTTACTACTGCCATATAGCCAGCCCCCATGTCGACGTGGAGTGGGACACTGCCAGCGTATTCAATTCCAGGAAGAGCGTTGAGCGTGCATGGTACTTTGCCAATGAACTGCTGGAGATGCAGGGCGGAGAGAAGCCAATCGATGCATGGCTTGAATCCAGGATGAATACCCATGTCAGGAAAGCCGGTCTGATGATGGATGAATTCAAGCTGAGAGAAGCGGCCAACATAATTTATTTTGACATTTACAACGATTTGAAATGGTATCTCAGGCGCGGCGGGAGGAATTCCGGCCTGCTGGAAAAGGCTGTCAGCGCCTGGGTGAGGATGATGGCGCCGTTCACGCCGCACATGGCAGAAGAACTTTGGGAAACCGCAGGAAATTCCGAAATGGTATCGGCAACCGGATATCCCAATTCGGAGGATTTCAGGCAGGATACTGCGGCGGACATTGCCGAGGAATATGCCGTGAAGGTCCTGGGAGACATATCCGATATCCTGAAGATGACCGGAGTGGAACCGAAACGCATCTGTCTTTACACTGCCCATGCATGGAGATACGAGGTCCAGAGGTTGATGGTCACCGAAAAGATGGACATGGGCGCGGTCATGAAGCACGCCCAGACAGTTCCCGAACTGAAACCTCTTTCCAAGGAAATCGGAGCCTTTGCCTCAAAACTGATGAAGGATATCAAGAGGTTCGGGGAAGGAGGGACACCGGCATTCACCCGCGATGCCGAATTGGCAGCGCTGAACTCATCGCGGGAATTCCTGGCCAATGAATTCGGTTGCGAGGTCGCCATTTACTCGGGGGACGAGCCGGACTTCTATGACCCCAAGAACAAGAGAGGTGTCGCGGTTCCCGGGAAACCGGGGATTCATGTGGAATGAGCTAGTTCCTTTTTCACTCTGACCAGCAGTTCGCAGGCCTTACAAATATCTCCCATCGTGGGCTCACCGCATTCCCCGCATTTATTCAGCTGTACCGCGGGAAAATGCTCCCTGAGGGCGGGAATCATCTGGTCATAGCTGCTCAGAATCGAATGCTTGGTGCCCGGAGTTTCTTCCTCCAGTGAATTTATCAGCTCCAGGAACCCGAGCCTGTGGGCCCTCGGCCGGTAGGGGCAGTGGCTTTCCAGATGGGGTATTTCCTTCAGTTCCGCGTAGAATTTCACCTCTGCCTCGGGAATCACCCGGAGCGGAAGCAGCCTCGGCACGAGGCCTTCCTGGACCTTGACATGGGGACCCAGTCGCACAAGCCGCTGCACGTCGCCGTTAACAATGTTCATGAGCACGCTCTGGCTCATGTCATCGAGATTGTGGCCGAAGGCTATCTTGGCAGCGCCTATTTCCCTGGCCCGCCGGTTCAGCAGATTGCGCCTTAAGACGCCGCAGAATGTGCAGGGGCGCCATTCGTCTCCGAGGTTGGCCACTTCATCCATCGTGATGCCGAACGATTCCTTGAAACTCAGGACCTCACAATCAATCTCTCGGGATGAACAGAAATCCTCCGCGATTTTTATTGCCTTCTTACGGTAGCCCTCAAGACCCTCGTCCACAACCAGGGCGGTCACAGTGATGCCGGTGCGGGGACCGAAGAGGTCAGTTAGAACGGTAAGAATGGACATGCTGTCCTTGCCGCCGGATACAGCGACCGCCAGTTTGGAGCCCTTTGGCAGTTTGCCCTGCAACTTGATCTCCTTGTGGATGCGCTTCTCAACGAACTCGATGAAATGCTCCCTGCAGAGGTCGGAGCCGCTGTAGGGTATTTTGATAATCGGTGCTCGGCCGCACTTCTGGCATTCAGTCACGGCCCGCGAATTGATAATGTAAGTATAAATAGGTTTTGAAGCAGCGTATGAATAGTTAACCGAAAATTATTATATGCCTGAAATAATCTCACATCCGGTGGTGGAAATATGATAAAGACGTACATTGACGGATTCGACGAGGCCTTGGGCGGAGGGATTCCCGAAGGCCACACCGTGCTCATCTCGGGCACACCTGGTACGATGAAATCTTCGGTGTGCCTGAACCTTCTCTACAAGAATCAGAAGATGGCCAAGAAACGGAGTCTCTACATATCTTTGGAAGAGACCAAGGACAGCCTTCTCACCGGCATGGCCCAACTGAACATGCGGGACGTTGACGACAAGGATCTGTTCATTGTCGACCTGGCCAGACTCAGAATGGAGTACGACGAGGTTGACCAGATGCAGGATTGGATGAGGTTCGTCACCGAATACCTCACCAGGAGGGTCGCGGAGGACAAGATAGATATTGTCGCCATCGACTCGCTTACCGCGTTATATTCACTGATTGATTTGGACAAACCGCGCCAGCAACTGTTCCATTTCTTCGGCTTCCTCAAGAGGCTGGGCGTCACCTCGCTCCTGATTTCCGAGATGCACCCCGGTTCGGAGGAGTTCGGACCTTATAGAGAGGATTTCCTTGCTGACGGGAATATCATGCTGAAATTGCACGAGGTTGGCGATACGGACATCCAGCTCAGGATCCGCTGTGTCAAGATGAGGCATGTGAAGCATGAAAGGACGTACTTCGTGCTGATGCACCGTGGCGACAAGTTCATGGTAACATCGGTGATCTCGGAATAAGCTGAAATCCCCGCGCTCACACGCGGGGTTTTCCAAAACAGAGCTACAGAATGACCGAGAATGCTCTGTCATTTGAATTTAAAACAATGGTAGAACCCCGTCCTTCAGAATGTAGAGGATTCAATTCAGACGGGGCATGTTGCAATTAAATGCCTTTGAATGGAGCGAATTTAAGGCTATCTAAACGTTAATATGAGCCTCTGATCTTGTTGCGGTCCACAACAAGGCCGCCGCTGGTCACGACAAGGAGGTTCTTGCCGACGCCTGCGACATCGCCCTTGACATCTGCGGCGACAGACTGAAGCTCGGCAGAAATCCGCCTGAGTGCGAGATCGGAAGAGCGTCG
>JAQVMG010000021.1 GCA_028703755.1 Thermoplasmata archaeon
CCCGATTACTGATTTACCTGTTTTTTGGTATGTATCTATTAATTGACTGATTGCGGGTTTTTTGTTACTTATTATATCGTCGCCAAGGAGAATCGCAAATGGTTCTGAGCCAAAGTGATTCTCCGCCATTAGAATGGCATTTCCTAACCCCCGCGGCTCTTTTTGTCTCACATAACAAATATTCGCTAATGAAGTTAGCCGCTCTAGTTGTTCCAGTTGAGCTTCTTGTCCGTTCCTAGCTAGGAAGGACTCAAGTTCAGGCGATGAATCAAAATAATCCTCTATGGCCCGTTTTCCACGGCCAGTCACAATTATGATGTCTGTAATCCCAGATTGAACAGCCTCCTCTACCACATAGTGTATGGCTGGTTTGTCTACCACAGGCAACATTTCCTTTGGCATGCATTTGGTGGCTGGCAATAATCTTGTCCCTAGTCCGGCAGCGGGTATCACCGCTTTTTTAATCCTCATTCTCTCACTCCATAATGCTCAGCCATCCAATCATTGACACGGTTCGCTGCCTTTAATATACCTACCCCGTCTATGTTTCCAGTTAGAGACATTAAGGATTTGAGATCCTTTGGCAGGCACTTGCCACCAAATGCCTTTCCGTGTATTGATCCGTATTCGCCAATCCGCGAATCTAAGGTGGTCAATCGTGCAACTTCATTCGAATCTATACTCAATTCCTCGCATATCAAGAAGATCTCATTCCAATACGATATTTTCACCGCCAGCATGCAATTCGCAGCATATTTCGTCATCTCTGCGGTTTTAAGGTCCGTAAGGAACACCTCCGCCATGTCCTTTGAATATATTTGTTTCAACCATTCTCCGGATTCTTTGTTAAGTGCCCCAATCACTATCCGCCCTTCGTTGCCTTTGTCAATAAGGAAATCCTCATCATCTGTCCATGTACTCGATATCTCAGTCACGAATTCGGGGTTCACACATATCCTAGCCTCATCAGATGGGACGTTCTTTAGCAATAAAGGCAATAACAGCTTCTCTGTCGTTCCTGGAAGCACTGTGCTTTTAACGACAATAAGGTGTTGGGATTGCTTCAGGGGGATTGCTTTTGCTATATCGCTAAAAATTGATTTGATTATCGATGCATCAAATCCATTGTTAAACGGAGTTGGGACGCAGATGAAACTTGCCTCGGTCGATGTCACTGCATGGAGCACGGTCTCTTTTCGTTTTGATTTGGAGAACCTCTTCAAGGCAGTTTCAGATATGTCGTAATAGGATACATCATGGCCAAGTCCTTCAAGATATTTGCCCTGTGTCTGTCCAACAAATCCACTTCCGATTATACTAATCGAAGCCATAAGTACGCCCCCTTTGTATTGGAGATAACATCTATGATAATAAACTTAATTGATTGTTAGATTCTTTCATTTCTGGAACATAACAATCACATAGAGTTTCAATTAACTAACAGCGCAGATTGTATCGGTTTAATCGTGCCATCTTCTCTCAACCTTTCTAGAAGCTCCTCATCCACTATATGGGTGATTATCAATTCTTTGGCAAGCCCATATCCATGGATATAATATATCGCACCGAAGAGCGCTTCCAAGGCTTTTGCGTGCATCGTAATCTTGCCGAGTGCATCATTTGGGGAATTCGGCCCGAGAACCTCGTCCTCGATTCCGAGTTCGAGCCATTTCTGCGCTAGAAATGTATCAGACTGCATGTCATTGCTGTCTTTTGTAAGATTCCCAGGCGTCCAGTCGGGATATTTGCGAAAATAGTAATCGCCAATAACTGCATTTACTATGAAATCACCCAAATACGCTAACCTGGCATTTGTGATTCTTTTATCTGATTTGTCGATTTTGTTGAAATTGTGACGAAGAGCCTCTTCGTATAACTCGTCCTCAAGTTTGATTGTAAATTTTGTCTCTAACTTGTCCTGGACACTTCTGTTCATTAGAATCACAATGTAGAATATGCGTTCGATATACATATTGGTTTCTAGATGCAAATATGCTCCTCAGGAATAAGTAGAGAATCATGGAGTCCTTTTTCATGAGAAAAAACCGGTATGATTTGCCCTATAATTCTCATATTTAAATGTATCGCAAAAAACCGCTGGCTTTATCCCTAAAACGACGGTTTTTATCCCCAAAAGGGGACGGGCCTGAAGGGATTCGAACCCTTGACTCCCCGATTAAGAGTCGGGTGCTCCACCTAGCTGAGCTACAGGCCCATTTTGCGTATGATTTCTTAGGGCCTGGAGCTTCAGGCTAGGTGCTTCACCTAGCTGAGCCAATCAAAGATTCATCTTTGATTGCAAGCCGAGTTCCGCAGAATTCGGCTGTGTACAGGCCCATATTGTTTGCGAATGCTGTTCTGGGGCCTGTAGCTCAAAGCTAGGTGTGTAACGTCACCGCCTGTCCCATTCAGACAGGCTAGGCCCTTATTGGGTATCCCCACAAATGGATACATATTAAAAATGTTTGGTTCGTTTAAGGCTCTGTTGCAGCAACCCCGTATTTTGGCGCATTCTATTTATCCCCCCCGCACCATCGCACCCTCATGGACCAGGACGGACTTCTGCTCTCAGAGGCAAGCGCTCTGAAGGCAGCCAGGAAGGAAGCAGGGGTAGACAATTTGCTAGCAGGCTTAGCGGGCATAGTCATCCGCGTCCAGGAAAATCGCCTGAACGATTCCGTGAAAGAGCTGGTTTCCACGACCGCGCTGGAGCACGTCCAAAGCTTCAGCCGCGGGGGGTTCTCGCAGGCCCTTTTGCAGGCCGAGAAAACCCCAACCTTCATCGTGAGGGAAAGCAAAGAGCCCAGCTCCATTAGACATCTGAACGCCCGCCCCAGGACCGAATCAGCCCCGGATACGAGGCTTGAGACCTTCATTTTCGAAACCCCCGACATAAAAGAACTGGTGGACATCCAGCGCGGCAGAGGGGTTTCGTTCACATCGGAGATCCGGGAGATCGGAGAAAATCTCTTCATCCGGACCAGGCCGTCGCCCAACACCCATAATTCTGTAGGATACGTTCAGTTCCTCGGAGAGAAATCATTCGGCCCCAAGAAAGCGGCGTTCAAGCCTATCCCGAAGCCGGATAATGATTTCATCGGGAACATCGGCTTCCTGGACCATGCCGCGACCAGGATAACGCACGCAGACAGAATCCCGGCCATCCTGGAATGGATGAACCTCACAGGGTATGATTTCTCCGAGTCTGTATATGCAGAGAGATTCAATTCCATCACCAACGTTACGCGCCTCCGGGGCAGGGACTTCGCAATGGTTCTGACGTCCGGGATAGGACCAACCGCGGGAGATAGACCGGACCCGACTGAGAAATTCGTCCGGAACTATGGGAAAAGGGTGCACCATCTTGCATGGCAGGCAGACCCCATCGCGGATGTTTTCGAAGGCCTGAAGCGCGAGGGCACAGGATTCCTGCTGGACCTTGTCGGCGGGCCGGACGAAGGGCTCATGCAGACATTCACCATCCCCTCGAAGAACACATTCCTGGTTCAGGAATATATCCACAGGTACGGCGATTTTGACGGTTTCTTCACCAAGGACAACGTGACGAAACTTACAGCCGCGACAGATGCACAGTAGCGGGCACCCATCCAACCGCCCACTGGTCCCCGCCAACTTCATCATGCCTCGCCTGAATCCTGCACCTAATATGCTGGAGGGCGGGGTTGTGGCCTGGGTCCAGACCCAGGCTGGTGACAATTAAGCTCATCCTTAGGGTTCCTCGGGGCTTGCCCCGGGGGGGTGTTGACATCGACATCCAACCCGCTGTCGAGTCCCATCCAACCACATAGATTTTTCGAGCAGGTTCACCAGAGCTTTTTCTATTGATGAATTTTTCTTTTTGGCGACGGTGAACCAGCGGAGAAAAATCTTTCAAAAAGAAAAACTCCAGCGCAGAAAATCTTAAAAGAAAAATACTCCGGCAAACCATTATTACCCAATCGGGCATTGGGGATAATCATGGACCCGATCAGAATCTACTTCGTCGGAACCGCAGGCTCCGGAAAGAGCACGCTCACCCAGGCCTTCAAACTTTGGATGGACCAGCAGGGTTACAACGCAGTCACCGTGAACCTTGACCCCGGCGTCGAGGAACTTGGGTACACTCCCGACGTGGACATCCGCGACTGGGTCTCGGTTTCCGAGGTCATGGCCGAGCAGGGCCTTGGCCCGAACGGCGCACAGATTGCTTGCGCTGACATAGCGGCAATCCAGTTCCCCGAAATATCCAATGTCATCGAGGAATTCAGAGCCGATTACGTCCTCATCGACACGCCCGGTCAGATAGAACTTTTCGCCTTCCGGCAGGCAAGCGAGATATTCCTCAATGCCTTCCCGACGACGCAGAACCTGATAGTGTTCGTACTTGACCCGGCCGTCGCCAAGACGCCTGCAGGGCTGGTCTCGCTGCTCATCCTGTCCTCTTCCATCCAGTTCAGATTCGACACCCCCATGGAGCTTGTCCTTGGAAAGAGCGACCTTCTGGAGATAGATGAGATAGAGAGGATCAAGGAGTTCTGCCAGAACCCGGACAGCCTCATGTTCGCGCTCGGCGAGGGGCAGATGGACATGCGCGCTGTCGCGGCCACAGAGTTCCTGAGGGCCATGGAATCGCTCGGCTCCCGCATGGCGCCAAAATCTGTTTCCAGCGTCGAGATGACAGGGCTCGAGGAGATATACCGTACCATCCAGATGATATTCTTCGGCGGCGAGGACCTTTCGCCGGACTGAGGCCCGACCCACAAATTTTAAACTGCCGCCGCCTATGCGGTGCCGATACCATGGCGAAGAAAATCACGGCCCCCCGCGGGACCAAGCTTACCTGCAAGAACTGGCGCACCGAAGCCATCTACCGCATGCTGCACAACAACATGGAGAATGCCGAAAAACCGGACGAACTCATAGTCTACGGCGGCACCGGAAAGGCAGCCAGAAATTGGGAATGCTTCGAGGCCATCAAGAAGAGCCTGAAGAACCTGGAAGAGGATGAAACGCTTCTAATCCAGTCAGGAAAGCCTGTCGGTATCTTCAGAACGTTCGAGAACTCCCCGAGGGTGCTCATCTGCAATTCCAACCTTGTCGGCAACTGGTCCAACTGGGAGCATTTCAACGCGCTTGAAGCCAAAGGCCTAATGATGTACGGCCAGATGACTGCCGGCTCATGGTGCTACATCGGCACGCAGGGCATCATCCAGGGCACGTACGAGACATTCGCCGCCCTGGCGACGAAGCATTTTAAAGGCGATCTGAAAGGCCGTTTCTGCCTCAGCGGCGGCATGGGCGGGATGAGCGGCGCTCAGCCCCTGTCAATAAAAATGGCCGGCGGCGTAGCGCTGATTGTCGAGGTTGACCCGAAGCGCATACAGCGGCGCCTGGATGCGGGATTCTGCGATTACATGACCCACGATTACAAGGAAGCAATGGACATGGTCATGCAATCCAAAAAAGAGAAGAAAGCTGTTTCCATCGGACTTGTTGGCAACTGCGCGGACATACTCCCTGACATGCTGAAGAAAGGTATTATCCCCGATGTCGTAACGGATCAAACTTCCGCCCATGACGAACTGAACGGCTACATCCCGGCCGGATACTGGGGCTCGTCGTTGAAGGATTGCGACAGTTTCAGAAAATCCGACCCCAAGGGCTACAAGAAAGCCTCGATGGAGTCCATGAAGGCCCACTGCAAGGCCATGGTCGGCATGCAGAGGAAAGGCGCGATAGCATTCGATTACGGCAACAACCTGAGGGGCCAGGCGCAAAAAGCAGGCCTGAAGGACGCGTTTGCGTACCCCGGATTCGTGCTGGCTTACGTGCGCCCGCTGTTCTGCGAGGGCCGCGGGCCGTTCCGGTGGATAGCCCAGACAGGCGAGCCGGAAGATATTCTGGCAACCGACAAAGCTATCCTGAAGATGTTCCCGAAGAACAAGCTCCTCATGAACTGGATCGAACTCGCCGAGGAATACCTGCCCTGGGAAGGCCTGCCTGCAAGGGTATGCTGGCTCGGCTACGGCGAGAGAGATAAATTCGCGAAGCACATGAACGGCATGGTGCGCAAAGGCGAGATCGGCCCGATTTCAATCACCAGGGACCACCTGGATTCCGGTTCTGTCGCCAGCCCGTACAGGGAAACAGAGGGCATGATGGACGGCACGGATGCAGTCGCGGACTGGCCCATGCTGAACGCGCTCCTGAACTGCGCCTCGGGTGCGGACATGGTCGCCATGCATAACGGCGGAGGCGTCGGAATCGGCTACAGCCAACATTCCGGCATGATAGTCGTTTGCGACGGCACGAAAGATACGGACAAACGCATCGAGCGCGTATTCATGAGCGACCCGGGCACCGGCGTCATGCGCCATGCGGACGCCGGATACCCGCTGGCAAAGAAGTGCGCCAGGGAGAAGGGCGTGAAGATACCGATGATGGAGTAGGGCTGCGCCTACGCGGTTACGACGCTGTACAATTGGGGAACGAAGTTTGAACGAAACGTTCCCATGCAGGAGCTGCGTAATGTATTTCGCCCAGCAAACGAGACGCTGGGCGAGTATCTGACATCCCCGCCCTTACGGGAGAGGCTTTCCAAATCAGAGCAACAGAACGCCCGAGATTGCCCTGTCACTCAATCCGAGAATGATTGTAGTACCCCGCCCTGACACCCGGGGCATGCCACCACCAGCATGCTTGAAATTGGTGCTTTTCACCCTATAAAAAGCTTCATATATATGATGTATCTACTAAGCCCCCCACTGCCAGAGCAGATGAAAAAGAAGGTAGATTGATATGAAACTTCCGAGAAAAGTGAGCATGTACTGCCCCAAGTGCAAGAAACACACCGCCCATGACGTAGAGAGGGTGAAGAAGAAGATGGCGAGCGAGCTGAAATGGGGTCAGAGGCGGTTCAGGGAAGTCACTTCCGGATACGGGGGTTTCCCGAGACCGAAGCCCGAAGGGAGAGAAAAGCCCACGAGACGCGTTTGGCTCAGGTACAAATGCCCGACTTGCAAAAAATACGTTCAGCCAGCAGCACAGAGGGCAAAGAAATTCGAACTCACGGAGGAATGAGCATGGCTAAAACACCATCAGACGCGAAAGATGCGAAATTCGTCAAGATCCAGTGCCCTGACTGCAACAACCAGCAGATTCTGTTCATGAAATGCGCCACCAAGGTGCCGTGCCAGGCGTGCGGTTCGACATTGGCTACGCCCACCGGCGGCAAGTGCGTTCTGAACGGCCAGATAGTCGAGGTTGTAGAGTAATGGATTCTCAAGAACATTTTCCCGAAGAAGGGGACCTCGTAGTGTGCACGGTGAAGACCGTGCGCAACTTCGGCGCTTTTGTCGAACTGGAGGAATACCCGGGCAAAGAAGGCTTCATCCACGTTGCGGAAATCGCAACGGGGTGGGTCAAGCGCATGAGCGACTACGTGCGCGACGGCCAGCGTGTCGTCTGCAAGGTTATAACAATCGATTCGGCCAAGGGACACATCGACCTCTCGCTGAAGAAGGTGAACGCACATCAGAAGCGCGAGAAGATCCAGGAATGGAAGAACGAGCAGAAGGCCACGAAGCTCATCGAGATAGTGGCAGAGCGGCTCGGAATCACGGTCGAAGCGTTCAAGGAGAAATACAGCGCCCAGATACTCGAGGAATTCGGAGGCCATTATACCGCATTCGAGGCTGCGGCCGAGGAAGGCGGGCTGCCCAAATCATTCAAGGGCGAATGGGCTGACATTCTTACTGCCGTCGCCAAGGAGAATGTGACCGTTTCCATTGCCAAAGTGGACGGCATAATCGAGCTCACATGCCCCGGAGGCAACGGCATCGAGGGCATCAGGAAGGCTCTCGAGGCTGCCGAGGCAGTAGGCGGCGAATCGGAACGCGTCAAGGTCCAGTACGTCGGAGCTCCCAAGTACCGTATTGTGGCCACAGAAGCCGAGTTCAAGGCCGCGGAGGACCTTATCCGCGCGGCAGCCAACAAAGCCATCGAAAGCATCCAGAAGGCCGGCGGGACAGGGAAATTCGAGAGGTCCTGAACATGGACATGAACATGACCAAGTGCATGGAATGCGGCGCATACTCGCTTTCCGAGGTCTGCCCGAAATGCGGCAGCAAAGCCATTTCACCGCATCCGTCCAGATTCTCGCCTGAAGACCGGTACGGCAAGTACCGCAGGCGGCTGAAGAAGCTTGTATCCGAGGAGGCAAACCAATGAAGGACATTATCGTCGTCTATCACGAGAAGCCTACACTCAACACCCCTGTTCTGGTGGAAGGGCTGCCCGGCGTCGGGAACGTAGGAAAGCTCGCAGCCGAGCATCTAATCTCCCAATTGAAGGCGAAGAAATTCGCAAGCATCTACTCCAAGCATTTTCCCCCGCAGGTCCTTATCGGCGACGACGGCGTGGTAAGGCTTGTCTCGAACGACCTTTACTATCACAAGTCCGAGTCGGGCCCGGATATAATCATCCTCTCGGGCGATTACCAGGGCATATCCCAGGAAGGCCAGTACGAAATATCTTACGAGATTCTCGACATATTCGAAAATTTCGGCGGCAGTCAAATATTCACTCTTGGCGGATGGAGCGTCGGCAAGCTGATAACGGCACCCAGGGTTCTCGGCGCAACAACCTCGCTGGAAATGGTCGAGAAGCTCAAGGCCGCGGGAGTCGGTTTCTCCAAGGACGGGCCGGCCGGCGGCATCGTAGGCGCGGCAGGACTTCTTCTCGGTCTTGGACAGCTAAGAAAAATCGAGGCCGCTTGCCTGATGGGGGAAACATCCGGTTACTTCTCAGACCCCAAGAGCGCGCAGTGCGTGCTTGAGATACTGGAGAAGCTGATAGGATTCAAAATCGATTTCTCCGAGCTTGAACAGCACTCGAAGGAGATTGACGAGCTCACTGCAAGTCTCAATGACCTGAAACCGCCGACGGGAAAACCGGACGAGCTCCGGTATATCGGCTGATTCTCTCAATCAGAAATTATTTCCTGAATCTCTTTCCTATCTCTTCTTCCACAGGATCAAGAAATTCCGAGATGTCCACACCGTGATTTTTTGCCACAATCAATGCCGCGACCTCGACCTCAACGCCCATCCTGTCCTGGGTTTGGTTTATCTGCGAGATGAGGTCCTTTGCAGGCATCTCCGTCTTCGCCGAGATCGCATCCACGATCTTCAGGAACATGCCCTTGGGCTGAACCGGGGCAGCAAGCACTTCCGCTGTCGGAGCGAAGCCCTTGGGAACATCCACGGCCTTGTAATCGAAGGTCGGGCTAATGGTGCCCCCGTCGGACTTGAGCAGCCCGCCGTCCAACCCGAGTTCCAGGAGCTTCTGAGCCTCCTTCGGGCTGAACCATCTGAAATCCAGCGATGCGGCGAAGACAAAGTCCTTTTCGGAGAGCGATGACTTGCCCTTCTTCCTGAAAATCTGCGCCAGAGTCATCTCAAGCTCACTCATTCTGCATACCCTCCAGTTTGCGGAAATCCACAATGTATCCGCTGACGCCGGCACTGCTCAGGTTATCCAGTTCCTGGGGCTCGAACCAGCCCGAAACATAGAGTTCATCGAAGTGTCCGGCCACTTCGGCAATCGCATTCCTGTCTATCGGTTTTTTATCCCGAAGGCTGCCCAGGTCGAAAAGCATGGCTGCCTTCAGGTTCGTGAGCCCTTTCAGTTTAGCCAGGAGCTCGTGCAGACCCATCCCGGATATGCTGGGGTTGGGGCTGAGTACGCCCGAATCATATGCGACAGAGAAAATTACATTGTCGGATATTTCTAGCGCGGAAGTGAGTTCGTCAAGCGAATCCAACGTGAGCGTGCTAAGGACTACCCTGGAGACATCGGAGACGAAAAGGTCCATCATGCTGTCCGAATCCGGCGTGCCCGCATCAAGCCATATGCTTCTCTGCGCAGCCAGCTTTTTCACCATGTCCAGGTTCGGGCTGTTCCTCTCCAATCCGTCGATGTCGAGTATGAACATCTCCTCGCCGGGCAGAGCCGTTTCCCTGATAAGGTTGACGGGGCTGCGGTACTGGCCCTCGGCATTTCTGACATACTGATAAGTGCCTCCGTCGGCAACGACCACACGCCCGTCCATGATTGAAACGGCCGGAATGAGCTTCATGTGGAAGCCGATGGCGCCGCTAATATAAAACATCCACGCGCGCAGCAGGTTTTTCACTCACTTATCAATGTGCTGTATCTCGCCGCAGTGCGGGCACATGACCTCGATGGGTCTCCTGGTTGTAGTGATTTCGATCGCATTGCCGCATTCAACGCAGTCGACCTGATGGCTCAGGGTATCCTGGACCCGCTTGGTGAGCGTCGATTCGCCGGAACCCTTAATCAGGCCCTCGGCCTCCAGTGTCTTCAACTTCTTCCTATTCTTCAGCGAAACGTAGAGCGCCAGAAGGACCAGCAGAAGGATTCCGATGCTGAAGATGGGTATGTCGCTTATCGTAAGGTACCACAGAGGGTTGCTGCCCGACTGCACGACCAGGACCTCGCTCGAAGAGGCCTGGGTGGTTCCGAAATTGCATGTGGCCATGAAGATCTGGTTCCCCTGGTCCACGTCGTCCGGTACAGTGTAAATGAGGGTACCGCTTGTCTCGGTGGTCTGGAGAGTCGCAATCGGCCCATTGACCAGTCCGTACGATATCGTGAAACTGGAGGGCGGATTGGCATTGCCCAGGAAGATTATGGTGTAATCGGCGGCGATGATGTCGCCAGGTGCGTAGTACGCCCTGTTGAACTCGAGGTTCAGCAGGAATCCGGAGAACAGGCTAACTTGGTCCGTGCCCTGGACAACCCGCCCGCCCGCGGAAGCGTAGACCGTGAACCTGTATATGCTCGAAGGCGCGCTCGGGACCTGGAAATGGAACGAGCCGTCTGCTGTCGCACCTTCCTCGACGACGTTTCCCTCGCTGTCGTAAACAGCGTAGAACAGAGTGACTTCGGAGTACATGTTGCCGATGACGGAATATGTCACCTCTAGCGCGTCATTGGGATTGTAATAGTCCTTGTCGGTGTTCACAAGGACAATGGCGTATGCGACAGAAACAATCTGAATGACCGAGGCGGTGTTGCCTGCGCCGTCGTCCACGGTAACTCTCACCCAGAGAACGCCTTCGAAATTGCTCGGAATTGCAAAGGAGAAATTCCCGTTCAGCCGTGTCTCCCTGGCGAAAAGGCTGCCGTCGGCGGACATCGCCCTGATTTCCATGATGTATGTGAAATTCGTGCTGGTGACATCGCCGATTGCGGATGCTGTGGCGTTCACGAAGAGCGGCTCGCCTGAAGCGTACTGGGCCCGGTTGAAATCCATGACAATGCTGATGGATGAAGAGGATACAATCTGGAATGTGCGGCTGTCCCTGACATCATTCGGACCCTTGAAGGCCTCAATCTTCAGCTCAAAAAACGCGCCGTCCACATACGATTCATTGCTGAGGGCGATTATGTGTTTCAGTATGCCCTGGGAGTCAGACATAAGGGTTATAGGCCCGTAAATTGGGCTGATATCTCCCACTTTTTTTATCTCGACGCTGACATTGCAGTCAGGTTCACCGGTATCATTGGCAGAGGGATTGGCCTGATTGTCAGTTGCGATCGTCATCATTGTCAGCCTCAGCAGTGAATTCACCGTGTACTGGTCCTTGTCTGTATTGATGATGACCCCGAGCCTTTTTACGTTGAAATCCGCCCTTGAGTACTGGCTTCTGATTGGGGACGTGGCACTGTTGTTGAACCAGCCGTCGATGAAGAACTCCCAGTCGAGGTTGGTTGTCGGTGGGGGCGGAACCTCGAACGAGACACTTCCGGCCGAAGTGTTGAAACGGTGTGGGCCAAGGAATAACGTCAGGTTGGCTGGATAAAGCGGGTTGTAGGTCCACACCTGTATCCTGCCGACTCCCGAAGCCGGTAGGGTCTGGTCCTTGAGATTGTTTGCCGTCCAGAACACGCGGATCTCATCACTGGTTAGATACGAATCCCTGTCGGTTTCGATTTTGAACGAATACCCCTGCACCGTGAAGCCGACATCTGCAAAGGCCAGAGCTCCGTTGAGGTACTTGGCCCTGATGAAATAATTGCCGTCTGCGACATTCGGGAGCTCGTAGGAAATCTTGATTGACCCGCTGGACGGAATGACAGCCGGCCCGCCCGGGATGAGTGTCTCCTCGCCGAAAACCGCAAACAGGTCAAACTCCTCTCCCGCAACATCTCCGTGGAGGACAATGTTCATGATCTCGCCCGGAACATAAACATTGGTTCCGGTGTACTGCCCGGGAATGAGCTCAAGATTCGTGACCGCCCCGCGTGAAGGCGCTGGCACTATGATGGCTGCGCAGATGAATGCGACTGTAAGAATGAGCGACATTGCGGGTGTGAGGCGGGGCATGCTTAACTCCGTGCCAGTTCTCATACGGATTCTTCCTGTATCCGAGATTGCTGGCTGATAAAGTAATATATGTCTGCATATATATAATTTATCCCCGGAAAAACGCCGGTCATGCTGTCTCTTTTTTAGTGATAAAGGCCAAGAACGGAATTGGCCATTTACACGAATGCCAGCAAAAAGTAGACCGCCTTGCACCGTGCATATTTCATCACATGCAATCAAAGCCCACTGGCTTTGAGAATCAGGTGCAATCGATTTTGACAAAGTCAAAAACGGTTTGCCGAATTCGCAAATTCGGCATATGGCTGCCTAGGTAAACTTCCAGCTCTAGCGATGAACGCCAACCACTTTAGGGGCTGGTAGTTTACGCTTTTGCCTTTTCTTGCCCTTCTTGCTCCCGGAATGTTTCTGCCTCTTCTTTTGGGCCAGGGCCCGGTAGTCAAGTTCGGTCTCTCCGTGAATCGGGCAAGGTTTCCCGAGGCGGCAGACCCGACATTTCTCTTTCGGCGTCGGCGGGCATGCCGCTACCAGGTGTCCATACTTTCTCCGTGGCATCAGGGCTCGCCCCCGCTGGCTGCAAAATGCCTCATCGCAATCTTCTCCAGCTCGACCATGGCGAATAGGGCCAGACTGGTCAGGATAACCGGTACCCAGGCAAGCGCAGTGATTGGAACCGTGCTGAACATATCATTCATGGCAGGCAGGTATATTACGCACATCTGAAGGCACACGGTGATTCCTATGCCGATGAATATCCATCTGTTCGAGAAGAAGTTCCGCGAAAAGGCAGGGGCTGTGAACGACCTGCTCGAAAATATGCAGACAAGCTCCATCATTACAATCGTCGTCATGACAATCGTTCTGGCAGCCTCAAGCGTGTAACCGATTGAGAGGGCATAATAGAATGCGATGAACGAGCCGATTGTCATTGTCGACGACACCAATATCAGCCTGACCAGGATTCTTCTGCCGAGCAGAGGGGATTTCGGGTTTCTGGGCGGTTTGCGGAGCAGCCCCGGTTCGGCCTTTTCCATGGCCAGCGGTATCGTGCAGGTTACGGAGGTAATCAGGTTAAGATACAGTATGTGTGCCGGCATAAGCGGAATCGTTAAACCGGCTAGAATCGCAATAGTGACTGCCAGGGCCTCGCCGATGTTGGTCGGGATTATGTAAGCAAGCATTTTCTGCAGATTGGCGTAGGTGCCGCGCCCTTCCTCGACTGCGTTGACAATGGTTGCGAAATTGTCGTCCGTAAGTATCATGTCCGCCGCTTCCTTGGTGACATCGGTCCCTGACATGCCCATAGCCACGCCGATGTCAGCGGCCTTGAGGGCGGGTGCATCGTTCACGCCGTCACCGGTCACGGCCACAATCTCTCCGTGTTTCCGGAGTTGCTGGACAATTCTGTATTTATGAATGGGCGTGGCTCTTGCATAAACAGAGCATCGCTCGACCCCTTCGTACAGTTCATCATCAGTCAGCGCCTCCAGCTTTGCGCCTTCTATAATCTCCGACCCGAGCGGGGCAATGCCGACCTTTGCCGCTATCGCGCCTGCAGTTGTCCGGTGGTCTCCCGTAATCATGACAATCCGGATTCTCGCTTCCTGGCATTTTTTCACAGCGTCGATGGCTTCCGGCCTTGGCGGATCGACCATGCCCTGCAGACCCAGGAATACAAATCCTTCCATTGGGACGTCCTTCAGCGTCGCAGTGCCGGCAGGCATCTCCTTCTCGGCAATCGCAATGACCCTCAGGGTGTTTGATGCGAATTCCTCGGCCTTTGCCAATATGCCTTCGCGGTCAATATCGCAGAAATTTCCGTCGGCAGCGATTGACCGCCCGCACATCGCAATGACCCTCTCCGGAACCCCCTTCAGGAACACAATCCTGCGTCCGGATTCGACATTCAGGGTGGCCATATACTGAATTTCCGATTCGAACGGAATCTCATCCAGCCTCTCAAGATGTGTCTCCATGCTGGCTTTGGCAGCAGAAACCAACAGCGCGACCTCGGTCGGGTCCCCGACCATCGTACCGTCTTTTTTGAGCGAGGCATCGTTGCAAACGGCACCTGCAACCAGGGTCTTGGACAGTGCGGGGCTGTATTGAGGCGTTATCTGCTGGGGCCCCTGGAAGAACTCGCCTTTGGCCGAATACCCTGTCCCGGAGACATGGAATTCCACCCCGCCGGAAAAAATGTGGGAAACCGTCATCTGATTCATGGTCAGCGTTCCGGTCTTATCTGAACATATGACCGTGGTGCTTCCGAGTGTCTCGACCGAGGGAAGGTTTCTCACGATGGCTTTTTTGGCAGCCATGGCTCTGACCCCAATGGCCAGTGCAATTGTGACCAGTGCAGGCAGCCCCTCCGGAATCACCGCAACAGCGATGGAAACAGAGGCAAGGAACATGAAACCGACATTTTGCCCTGCAAGAAGTCCACCCACGAATGTAATGATGGCCAGGATGGCGACGGCGCCGGAAAGGTATATCGAGAAGGCGGACAGCCTCTTCTGCAGGGGTGTGGATACCTCCTCCGCCTCCCTCATGCAGGCGGATATCCTGCTGACTTCTGTGCAGTTCCCGGTTGCAATGACAACCCCCTGGCCCCTTCCGTAAGTTACAAGGGTTCCGGCAAACGCCATGTTTATTTTCTCAGCCAATGAAGGGTCCCGGATATCCAGCGGTTCAGATACTTTCTCCACCGGTACCGATTCCCCTGTCAGAAGCGCCTCGTCAATCTTGAGGCCCTTCACATAAACGAGCCGCATATCCGCCGGAACCTTGTTCCCTGATTCGAACAGCACAATGTCGCCCGGAACAAGCTCCTTGGACGGAAGTGTGATGCGCGAGCCGTCCCTGACCGCGGTGCACTCCGAAACGACCAGCTTGTCCAGTGCATCAATCGCCTTGTCGGCCTTCAGTTCCTGAATCAGCCCTATCACGACATTGCAGAAAACGACTGCCAGTATCACAACAGTATCTATCAGGTCCCCAAGTAAGGCAGTCACAACCGATGCCAGCAAAAGGATGTAAATCAGAAGCTGGTTGATCTGCTTGAAAATGGATTTATAGATGCTGCCGGTCTTCTTGCCGGTCAATTCGTTAAAACCGTATTTCAGGCGCCTGGATTCAACCTCTGCGGTGCCCAAACCCTTCGCGCCCGTATCCAGTGTCTGCATTACCTCTTCAGCCGAAATCCGGTGCCATGCAGGCGTTTGCGGTGCATCCCTTTCCATCTGACATCGCTCTGTAATAGCCATTGCCGATAAAAGTGTTTCGTCAGGGCTGCTTATATAGCTTTCCGAATGCTGCCAGTCTCCCACTGGGGACTGCGGGGGACATCAAAATAAATGTTCAGAAAGAGATAAATATAAGGTCAAATCATCCTTGTAGGACAACATGAACCTGTGGGATTACATCAAATTCTTCATAGTTACGGCCTTTCTTGCCGTGGTCACGCTGGGCATAGCGCAGTCCTCGGTGAGGAGGTTCTTCACCTGGCTCAAAATGAGAGAGGATAACTATCTCTCTCCCAGCGCGGTTGATTCAGCCCATGCTTACATCAGGCTGATACTCATTGGCCTGTTCATAGTATCCGTCATCATTTCCGCCAGGCTGTTCCTCACTGAATTCGAAGACATCGCCGTGGAAGCGAGCAATTACATCTTCCTGTTCAATGGCTTTCTCACTTTCTCGGTGTTTGCCATACTCGCCCTGCTGAGCTCCAGCGCAATCGCCAATCACAGGGCTCATGCAACTGCGGAGGACAAGAACGCGGTCCTGAAGCCGGGCATGATGGAGTTTTACGAGCTTTTCCTGAAATACGGCATGCTAATCCTGGGTCTCATCATCGCGATTCTTGTCGGTCTTATATCAATTCCCGATGAGGCCATAAGAGACGAAGTATATTCAATGCTCAACCTGAACTCCCTCCAGTCGGCCAGCGTAGGCACCGAAATGGTGTTCCTCGTCATTGTACTGCTGGGCCTTTTCGTAATGAGCAAGTTCCTGGAGATCATACTTGACGATTTCAAGGGTCGCTCGAAGAAGTTCCAACCGGGCATTGTGGACCTCATCAAGGCCGCAGTGAAATATTCGATTTATTGGCTGGCTTTCATAATCACAGTCAGCGTGATACTTGAGATAATCGACCACACAATTGCGATGTACGTGATCGCATTCATCATGGCATTGACAATAACCGCAATAATAATTCTCGGCGTTTCGCCGGCGTTTAAAAATGCGGTGGCCGGAATCATACTTCTCGTGACTGACAGCATCAACGAGGGTGATTGG
>JAQVMG010000022.1 GCA_028703755.1 Thermoplasmata archaeon
TCTTCCGATCTGTCCTTGGAGGAGAGGACCGACGGAAAGAGTCCGAAATTCTCTGACTCAAGCACCGCGGGACCGGAGTAATGCTTCACGACTTTTTCCCTGGCCAGACCGACCGAGTCGGCAAAGCCCGCAAGTTCCGCCCAGGCCTCCGGGCCGGCGCTTTCTGTGTGAAGCTGGACCGCGCAGCCCGCTTCTTTTGCGAGCTTCATGCCGAGTTTCATGGTTTCATTTGACGCCGACCATATCTCAGTGGATACCGGAAAATGGGGGCGGCCGATCTCCCCGATGCCAAGCGCCTTGCCTTCACGCACAAGTTCTGCGGCAATTTCCATACCTTCGTTCATGGCCTGAACGGTTTTTTCGGGACCAAGCTCATCCCAGAGCCAGGCTACGTGACCCGGGTAAGGGCCGAGCATGACGTAAACTTTCACGGATGTTTCACGGCGGCATCTCTCGGCAAGGTCCAGTGAAATTTGATACTGCTTTCTGAAATCCCGGCCTGTTTTTATCTTTACACCTTTATATGGGAGATTACATAAAATTACATGGGTGCCGCCGGCCTTCTCGAACTCCCTGAGGGATTCGGCGTGCTTTCCCTCAGGCTGCAGGTGCATGTGGTCATCAAGGATATGCATCAGAATTCCTGGCCAGTCATCCGTTCGAAGAGTTTGGCATACAGTTCGGCAGTATCGTCAACCATCTGCGGAGGTAATTCTTCAATGTCCGGTTCTGTCTGCCCGGTTTCCCTGGCTTCCATCAGGGCCTCATGGTAACCGGTCCCGCGGTAGTACTGGCGGACATATTCCTTGCTGAGCTCGATGAAGCGGCCCTGGGCATAGGCTTTCGCGTCCCAGAACCGGTCCTCATCGGCGGTTCCGAATGTGTCTATGAGCATGAGCTGGCCTTCTGCACCAAGCGCGTATTCCTTCTTGCCGTCGACATGGAGAAGCCCGCGGGCTTCCACTTCCCTTGCGATTATGGAATCCATCCTGAGGGTCATCTCTTTGGCGGCATCCAGTTCCTCCTTTCTGAGGCCGAGAGAGGATATTGCCTCTTCGAAAGTGACAGAGCGGTCGAACTCCTCGAATTTGGTCGTGACCTCGAAAAGCGGTTCGGGAAGGCGCATGCCGTATACCGGTTCTCCCTTGATGCCGAGGTCGCGCTTGTCGACCTTGCCGCTCTTCAGCCTGTCCCACATCGAGCCGGCAACGAAATGCCTGCAGATGAATTCGAGTGGCAGCATGACGTTGTTTCGCTCGGAATCGGGCATGTCCAGGGCCTTGACCTGGCGTATCCTTTTCACGTCCATCTCGTTTGGCGCGGGCATGTCGATGAAATGGGTGTCCATGCCGTTGGCCTTTGCCAATTTGAACCAGTGAGCCGAGGTTCGGCAAAGGCTCTCACCCTTCCTCGGTATCAGAGACGGAATTATCTTGTCGAATACCGATATCTGGTCCGTGAACCTGAATCTGAGAGTGCTTTCATCCAGCTCGTAGACTTCTTTGACCTTGCCCTTGACCAACAGTTTCATTGCCTCACCTGCGCGGGATATTTCACGATAGGTTAAAACCTTGACGCTCAGAATTTCTTGGATATGTGGTCTAACACGCTCTCGAATATCGCACGGCCGTCGCCGATCTCGCTGCCGAAGCCGCGGGTCCAGTCCGGATGTGTGTATCTGTGGAAAACCCTTTCCGGATGGGGCATCATCCCCATCACGTTGCCAGACGGATTGCATATTCCGGCGATGTTGTGAGGTGACCCGTTCGGATTCCATGGATAGCCGGCGTACTCACCATTTGGGTCGACATACCTGAAGACGATCTGATCGTTGTCCTCGAGCTGTCTGTAGATCTGCTCGGCCCTGTCATGGGGGAAAAGAAGTTTGCCCTCGGCATGGGCAGAGGGTATCAGAAGCACCTGGCCAGATTTAATTTTTTGGGTAAATATACAATTATAATTATTTTCATACTTCAATAATGTTGGCCTGCACTCGAATCTCGATGAATCGTTTGTTGACAGTACTGCCTGGGGCACGGGGCTCATTATTCCGTCGATTCCGGGCAGGAAGCCCATCTCAACGAGCACCTGGAACCCGTTGCACACGCCCAGAACCGCGCGGCCTTCGCGGATAAATTCCTCCATCGGTGCGGCAAGTTTCGTCTTCATGCGGGCTGCGAATATGGCACCGGCTCTGACATAATCGCCGGAGGAGAATCCGCCGGGAATCATGAGTATCTGGTAATCCGTTATGCTGCGCTTCTCCGATTCGCGGACATCCTGGCCTGTAAGCTGTTTCAGATGAACCATTTCGGGCTTTGCGCCGAGCCGTTCGAACGCCTGGTAGGACTCGGTCTCGCAGTTCGTGCCCTCTATCCTAAGAATGCAGACTTTGATATCTTCGAGCTTCATTCAGAACCCCCCATGAGCCTCCAAAGAGTTCCGCGCCAGGCATTCTCAAGTTCTGTGAGGCTGGCAGAAACAAGTATCTCCTCGCCGCGGGTGATGAGCAACTCGTCGCCAAGGGCTGCGCCAATCAGCGTCGCAGCAGGGCCGAGAATGGCCTCGAACCGTTCGGCAGAATCACGCGGGACTTCGACAAGCCATCTTGAGCAGGATTCTGAGAAGAGAGCGGCTTCTTCGGGAAGCGGCCCGAGGCTTTCGAGGTCCAGTTCCGCGCCTTTCCGGCCGCCGATGCACATCTCGGCTATCGCCACGGCCAGACCGCCGTCGGAGATGTCATGGCACGAGCTCACGAGTCCCTCGTCCATGGCTATGAGCAGCGCTTTCATCGCATCCCGGAGAACCTCAAGGTCCGTATCGGGGACCTTCGGACTTGAAGCACCGGTGAGCCGGTGATATGCCGAGCCGCCCATCTCCGGGCCGGTCCTGCCGACCAGGTAGATCACGCCGTCCGACTTGAGGTCGGTTGTGATGGATTTTCGGACATCAGGGATTATTCCCGTTCCCAGGACAACCGCCGTGGGCATCACCGAGCCAGTCTCGCTCTCGTTGTAGAAACTCACATTGCCGCTGGGTGTGGGTATGTCCAGCTTGGCTGCGGCTTCGCCCATTCCCCTGACAGCCTCATGGAACTCTCCGAGGCGCTCAGGCTTTTCGGGATTTCCGAAGTTCAGACAGTTGCTGAACGCATCCGGTCTCGCGCCAACTGCGACAAGGTTGCGGCACATCTCATCGATGACAGCCTTTCCGCCGCGATAGGGGTCAATTGCCATGACCCACGGATTCGTGGCGGTGCAGACTGCAAGGCCCTGCCAGCTTTCCTCGACCGGCTTGAGGACCGATGCGTCGCCGTGGCATGCATGTCCGAGTGCGCCCTGAAGCGGCTTCAGAACGGTGCAGCCGCGGACCTCGTGGTCATACTGGTGAATGACCCAGTCCCTCGAGCAGATGTTCTCCGAGGCAAGCAGTTCCAGCAGAGCGTCTGTGTGGGAAACATCTCTGGCCGGGGCTTTCTCGGGGGTGCCGTACTCGGGTTTGCGAATCTCCCTGGGGCGGCAGTATTCGGGTCCGCCAGTCAGGAACTTCAGGTCCATCTCGAGGACCTTAATGCCTTTGAAGAAGACCCTGGCGAGCGGCTCCGGGATAACGCGTCCGACCACGTTTGCCTCGACATCGTTGAATTTGAAGATGTGGAGAACCTCTTCCAGGTTCTCGTCGGTTACTGCCAGCATCATCCTCTCCTGGGACTCGGAGACCCATATCTCCCACGGCAGAAGCCCGTCCTCCTTGAGGGGAACCCTGTCCAGCTGCACTTCCACTCCGAAACCGGCTGCGAAAGCCAGTTCGCCGCAAACGCAGGAAAGTCCGCCCCCGCCGAGGTCCTTCATGCCGGTTATCAGCTTCCTTCGGCCGACCTCAAGGACAGAATGAATCACAGGCTCCTTGGTGATCGGGTCGCCCAGCTGGACCGCGCCGCGGCTCTCGGTTTCAGATTCGCCGGTCAGAACTGCGGATGCAAATGTAACGCCGTGGATGCCGTCGCGGCCTGTCCTGCCGCCGACGAGAACAAGATTGTCGCCGATGCCTCCGACGCGGTTCTTGTAGAGATGCTCCTTCCTGGCGATTCCGATGCAGCCCACGTTGACAAGGCAGTTGCCGGTGTATGAGTCGTCGAAAACGACGCTTCCGCTGATCGTCGGAACTCCTATCCGGTTACCGTAATCGCGTATGCCGGAGACAACGCCGCCGAAAAGATAGGTGGGGTGCTTTGTTCCCTTGGGAAGCTCGGCGTTCGGGGTGTCCAGCCTGCCGAAGAACAGCGGGTCGATGAGGGCCACCGGTTGGCAACCCATACATAGCACGTCGCGGACTATTCCGCCGATGCCTGTTGCTGCGCCTCCGTAGGGCTCAACCGCGCTCGGATGGTTGTGGGATTCAATCCTCAGGGAATATACATTCTCGGTGTCAAAATGCATCACGCCGGCATCGCCCCGGTCAATGACCCTTGGGCTGTCGATGCCGAAAACGAACTCGCGAAGAATCTGCTTGGATGATTTGTAACAGCAATGCTCGGACCAGGCCTGGCCGATTGCCTGAAGCTCGACTTCGGTCGGGTCGCGGCCGAGGTCTTTGAAATAGGCGACCAGCATCTTCATCTCGTCCAGGCTCAGCCCGGTGCCGCTTTCGGCAGCTATGAGTTTCAGCTGTTCATCATCCGCCTTCGAGAGAAGGACTTCGCTGAGCGGGAAAGGCGCCTCAATCTTCTTGTAAAGGCCTTCGAGGGCCAAGTCACGCCACCTTCTTGATGTCGTAAGAGTAATCGTTTATGACCGGGTTGGCCAGCAGGGCAAGGCAAATCTTCTCGACCTGGGCCTTGGCAGCGGCTTCGTCGTGTGTGTCCAGATGGATAGAGAAGAATTTGGAGGTCTTGACTTCGGCCACCTCGCTGAACCCGAGAAGTTCCAGGGCTTTCGCGGTGTTCTTTCCCTCGGGGTCTGCAACGCCTTTCTTCAGTTTAATCCGGATGTCTGCGACGAACATTTGAACCACGGGTGGGGATAGATGGAATAATATTAAATGGTTGTCAAAAGCAACAATATCCCGCCCGAAAAGGAAGGGCGTATGGCTTTGAGATGCTCTAATATCAATGACTTTTCTTCATACTTTCCACGTAAAAAAATACGGGCATCCGAGAAACATAAGACCGAGACAATCTAGATGCTTATGTTTCGAGCGCGACGAATACACCTATTGCTAATATCCTCAAGTATTCGTCAGCGCCGCCAAACTAGCGACTATTGCATATTGTTCGCTTAGTCTGTTTGGCGGTAAATTGCATGGAATCGGTTCTATCATCCTTCGTCGGCGTATTCGTCTTCTCTCGGTCTATTGCGGAGAATACGCCAGAGTGAAGACCTCAAGCGCGTCAGCGCCGCCAAACTAGCGACTCTAACATATTGCTGCATAGTCTGTTTGGCGGGAAATTGCATGGAATCGTTTCCATCATCCTTCGTCGGCGTATTCGTCTTCTCTCGGTCTATTGCTGAGAATCGCAGATAGTGAAGACCGAGAGCGCGAGACGCCAGGGCCGACGAAATTTCTCCCAACATTGTATAACAATTTTCGTCGGGGACTTGATGCAGCTCTCAGCGGATAAAAACATCTATCCGCTGTTATAAAAAAATACGGGCATGGCATTTGGGTGCAGAACACCCAAGGTTGGAGAGAGAATTGCCATGCCCAAGTGGGGAAGAGTTCATCGTGATTTTGTGAGACCATTGATTCTTATTATACCTATTAATAGACCCCTCTCTCTGGGTCTTTTCTTCCTACACTACCCCGATATAAATCGGGATATATATACCTTTAGCCAGAGGCTATTTATAGATAGAAATGTTTCCTCCCGATAATCAATAAAAAGGGGTAGGAACTTGCGAGTATCTTATGCTGCTATTAGGCCTGACGTCCGCGCTTTCGAGGACTCCGACGACATGTTCGGACACTGCAGGAAATGCGGGCGCAACATCATCGTGCTTCCGGAAGACCGCAGGTTCGGTTTCTGCTTCGACTGCCTTGATTTCCTTAACATCTCGAAGAGGTCCGAGAACGGGGACGGCAGGGCGTTCTTCATGAACCATGAGAACGGTTTTCATATCCAGTAAGGTTACCCCGATATCAGGTTGTATTCCAGCAGGAAGCCGATGAACCCGTTGAGGATGAACTGCACGGCCATCGCCGCGAGGATAAGACCCATGATTCTGGAGAATGCGAGGGTTCCCATCCTGCCGATCTTCTCGAAAAGCGCTTCGCCGTAGTAGAGAAGGATATAACTCAGTATCATCGTCACCAGGATGCCGAGGAAAACAGCGAGTATGAGGTTCCAGTCCGTCCCAAGTGTTGGGTCGGCGGTCGCGTCTGTGATGTATATCATGACCGTTGTTATCGAACCTGGGCCGGCAAACATGGGAATGCCCAGCGGAACTATGCCGACGGCTTCCCTCTGTAGTGCCTCCTCCTTGTCGCGGTCTGTTATTTTGGACTTGGGATGGCTGCCCTGGAGCATGGAAAAGGCAATTGTGAGAAGCAGTATCCCGCCGGCAATCCTGAACGCGGGAATCGTGATGCTGAACATGTCGAAGATGTATTGGCCAAGAATCGCGAATACTGCCAGCACGCCTCCTGCTACGAGCGTGGTTTTCCTGATGACCGCATTGCGCTCCTTCCTGGTGTATCCGTCTGTGAGAGCAACGAAGAACGATATGTTGCCCACTGGGTTGACGATGGCGAATATCGCAACAATTACCGTGAGTGTGGCTGCAAGTTCCATTGATTACCTCTGCAGTTCGGGAGATATAAAATAATTGCGCTCAGTGATGGCATTCCCCTGTCTTGCTGTGGCCGCAGATGATATCATCTCCGGCAGATGCCAGTTTGCCTGCCAGATATGCCTTCACGGCCGATTCGACCGAGCCTTCTGCGCCTGCTATCACGCGGATGCCGGCCTGCTGGAACCCCATCATCGGCCTTGCACCGAGGCCGCCGACGATGACGGCGTTGACGCCGCTGTCCTTCAGCAGCATTACCGGAGCCATGCATCCGCCCTGGGTGTGCGGCGGGTTGTCAAGTAATGCCGTTGCTGCAATCTTCCCTGCAGTGATGTCCACAAGTGTGAACATATCTGCATGCCCGAAATGCGCGGACATCTCCGAACCGAGGCCGCCGGGTGCCATACTGGGTATTGCCAATCTTATTTTTTCTGCCATGTTATCACAGAACAGGCAAGCAGGCACATGGTTAAAGATTTTTCCTGTCAGAATGCAGAATGAATGCAACAGGCGGCAGGGGACGCGTGCCACCGGCAAGCGACTTTCGGACAAATGGGGGTTCCTCGGTGAATCTCACTGCCCCACAGCCAGCCAACATGGAAACTCCAGTCGGTGTGGCCGATTCCATGCCAAGGTCAGAGGTGCACCAGGGGATACTCCGTGAATCAAGAATGTATCTGGTGGCGGGAGTGGGAACATCCAGGGTTCCGTGCGAGAATATAACTTTCCCGCCGCCGACATTCACTCTGTCAAGGTAACCTAGAGCGGTTATGTCCAGAGCCATCATGCCTGCGGCCATGCCCGTTATGTCCATGATTATATCGGATGCCTCGTGAAGAACCGGTTCCGGCCCATGAAAGTGACGCCTAAGAGACGGGTGCTCGGAATGGACCCGGCCTTCGGCCTCAATCATGACATCGAGAACCTGCGTTGCCATGCCTGACCAGGGTCGGGCGATGCCTGCCGTGTCAAGAGCTGTGTTCAGATATTCTTTTGCCTTGGCAGCGTGGAGATGGCCGGGCGATTCGAAGTTAACATGCAGCCTGTGGATGCCTGATTCAATGATGTGACTCACACGGGTTTGGCCCATGAGACTGCCGGCGGTCTCCATGGCACCGCACACAGCATCCGGTTCGGCACCCAGGCCTATCAGCCCTGCGGACATTATGTCACCGGCAATGCCGTTCCGTGTGTCAACCAGCAAACGCATGAAAGGATGATGCCCTTTCTGTATTTTAATAATTAGATTATTTTCTAATATACACGGTCGCGCGGGAAAAGATAAGTAGTGGGCACCCTTCCCGAAGCATGAGGGGCACGCAGCCGTCCCGGCACGGGCGCCGTCAGAGAATATTGAGGGATTGAATTGGACCCAAGCGAAACACTGGACACACTCGAGGAAACGCTGAAAGAGATGGCAGAGGCTTCGAAATACATGCCGATATTGGTCGAAGGCCTGAAGGACCGTATGGCACTGAGGAGCCTTGGGATCAACGGAAACATCATCGTGATCAACGACGGCGCAACCGTTCTGGGGACTTGCGAGAAGCTGGCGAAGCAGTGGAGCGCAGTAATAATTTTTACGGATTGGGACCAGAAGGGCGGGGAGCTTGCTCACGCGCTGTCGGAAGCGCTTGCGGCCCTTGAGATAAGCTATGACACGGAATACCGGGCCAGTGTCTCGATGCTTGTGAAAAAGGACATCAAGGACGTTGAAAGTCTGCCTGCTCTGATGAGGCGCCTCCAGACAATAACAGGATCGGGAAAGCCGATATTCTGACGGACAACGGTCACACTTCCAAGATTTGAATTCCCGCTCTGTCCAAAGTCTTTTAAACACCCGCATTTTCCCGGTGACATATGAAACACGGCCTGAGGGCAGGAGTCATTGGCGTAGGTTCCATGGGGCGGAACCATGCCAGGGTCTATTCCGAGATGGGTGTTCTCGGTGCAATTGCCGATTCGGAAATTCAGGTCGCAAAACCTCTTGCCGAGAAATTCGGCGTTGATTTTTATCCGGATTACAGAGACATGCTGAAATCCGACATTGACGCGGTCACTGTCGCAACTCCGACCAGCACCCATTTCAGGATTGCGATGGACGCCGTGAAGGCCGGAAAACATATACTTGTCGAGAAGCCAATCTGCTTCAACATCCAGGAAGCGTCAAAACTCGTAAAGGCCGCCGAGAAGGAAGGACTTGTCCTTGCCGTCGGGCAGATTGAGCGCCACAACCCGGTCGTGAAATTCGCCAGGGATTCGATCGCCCAGGGGAAGTTCGGGGATGTCGTCTCGATCGCAGCCAGAAGGGTCAGCACCATGCCGGGCAGAATTCGTGACGTCGGAGTGCTCATGGACCTGGGCATTCACGACATAGATGTGATTAGATACCTTGCACAGAGCCCGGTGAGAAGCGTTTACGCGCTGGGGGGCAAGCGCCAGAACGATGTCTTCGAGGACCATGCCAACATCCTTCTCGATTTCGAGAATGACATCCTGGGCTTTGTCGAGGTGAACTGGCTGACTCCGATGAAAGTCAGGCGAATTTCAATCACCTGTCTCAAAAATTACGTTGAACTGGATTATATGAAACAGAGCGCGGACATCTCGTCCTCCCAGGTCACTGGGACGCTGGATTCTGCGGACCTCTACCGGCTTCCGATAGAGTTCGACATAAGGCATGTGAGCCTTAAGAAGCAGGAACCGCTGCGCAATGAGCAGGAGGATTTCCTGGCAGCAATCAAGGAAAACCGCCAGCCCCTCATCAACGGAAGGGACGGAACCGAGACGCTGAGGGTCTGCCAGGCAGCGCTCCAGTCAATCAAGGAAGGAAAAAGGGTAAACATAGGTGAGTGAAATGCCGGAAGTATACGGAAAAAGCAAGGTAGGTAAAGGAACATTCCTCGGACACAGCGTTGTCGTCGGGCACCCGGGAAAGAACGAGAGGGCTCTTCTGACAGAGAACAGGCTGAACGATGTGAAAGGCGCTGTAATCGGAAAGGACTGCGTCATCAGAGACGGCACAATCATATACAGCCAGACCACGCTCGGTGATAATGTTCAGACCGGACACAACGCACTGATCAGAGAGGACACCACAATCGGAAACAAATCCATGGTCGGCACGCTTACAATCATCGAGGACAATGTCACAATCGGAGAGCGCGTATCCATCCAGAGCGCGGTTTACATCCCCACGAACACCGTTATCGAGGACGATGTCTTCATCGGCCCCAGGGTATGTTTCACCAACGACAAGTACATGGGCCGGGGCGAAGTGAAACTTCTCGGCGCGCATGTCGAGAAGAACGTCAGGATCGGAGCGAACTCGACTATTCTGCCGGGCATCAGGATAGGCTGCGATGCGCTGGTAGGCGCAGGCGCTGTCGTCACAAAGGACGTCGAACCTTACACCATGGTGGCCGGCGTGCCGGCCCGAAAGGTCGGCATGGTCCCGGTCGAGCACAGGAGGAAGTAGGATGATTCCGCCGGCAAAGCCGCTGTTGGGCGATGAGGAGGCCTTGGCTGCCGCAGAGGTCATCAGGTCAGGCATGCTGGTCCAGGGCAAGAAGGTCGCCGAGCTGGAGGCTGAGTTCGGCCGGTTCATCGGTTCCAAGCACACATTCATGGTCGGGAACGGCACACAGGCGGTACACGTGGCACTGCTGGCTGCCGGCGTCAAGAGAGGTGACGAGGTAATCACCACCGGTTTCAGCTTCCTTGCCAGCAGCACAAGCATCGTGCACTGCGGGGCAAAACCTGTTTTCGCGGACATAGACCCGAAGACCTTCAACATCGACCCGGACGATGTGAGGAAGCTCATAACCAAGAAAACGAAGGCAATACTTCCGGTTCACCTTTTCGGACTGGCGTGCGATGTCAAAGCGCTGCAGGAGATATGCGACGAGCATGACATCGTGATGGTCGAGGATGCTTGCCAGTCACACGGGGCTAAGTGGAACGGGAAGGGCGTCGGAACCTTCGGAACCACTGCTGCGTTCAGCTTCTACCCGACCAAGAACATGACAACAGGCGAGGGCGGGGCGGTCACTACCATGGACGACAAGACGGCCGAACTTGTGAAACTGATACGGAACCAGGGCCAGGTTTCAAGGTACCAGTGCGTCATGATAGGTTACAATTACCGAATGACGGACATACACGCGGCCATTGGGCTCGTGCAGATGAAGAAGCTGCCCAAATGGACCGAGACGCGCCAGAAGAACGCAGCCTATCTGGACAGGGAGCTCGGAAAGGCAGGAATAACCATTCCGTTCGTTCCTAAAAATTACACACATGTATATCACCAGTACACAATCAGAGTCAGGGACCGCGACAATGTCCAGAAGAAACTGGCTGACATGGGCGTTGGCACCGGCGTGTATTACCCGCAGGGGCTGCACGAACTCGGACCGCTGGCCAAGTACCGCACAAGAAAGCTCCCGCAGACAGAGAAGGCCTGCAAGGAAGTCCTGGCTCTGCCTGTACATCCGGCGCTGAGCAAAGCGGATCTGGAAACGGTCGCGAAGTCGGTTGCGAAATCTGTATCCTAACCCTAGAAAGATTTTATTACTGCAGCAGGCTTTTCCCCTTCGGGGTTTAGTATGCAGGAAAGGGTTGGAAAACAGATTAGCATGGAAATCCAGAGGATGCTGAACAAGGAACTTGGCGAGCTTGGCGTCTCGGTTTTCAGAAAACAGTGTGCGGAGATGAAGATAAAGCCGGAGGACATTCAGCTCAGGGACCTGCTGGACCTCTCACAGAGAATCATACGTGCGCTAAGGCCCACCATGGGCAACGACGCGGCCCAGAAGATAGGCAAGGAAATCCAGAAATTCAAGATTCTCAGCGAGCTCAGGGACATTCAGCATGACACCACGCCGTTCGCAGAAAGGCGGGAACTGGATGCTTACGCCAAGTTGGGCAATATCGCCTATACAATCGGGGACTGGGACGATGCATTGGAGTATTACGGTAAGGTAAAAGCGCTGGGGGAAAAGTACAGGGACCATCTCAAGGTGGCTGAAGCCTACAGAATCGAAGGCCATATCTACAAACGGCAGAGCAGGTGGGAGGACGGTCTGAAGGCCTTCGAGGCCGGGCTCAGGGCGCTGGAAGGCACGGACAGCGCCGCAGGCGTCTCGGACGCCCACAGGGGAATGGGTTACATTCACTGGCGCATGGGCGATTACGAACGCGCGAAAAACAATTTCGAGACAGCCATGAAGTTTGCAGAGCAGTCCGGAGACAGGGTCATGGTCGGCCTTGTTCATATTGAGTGGGGCCTTGTGTTCAGCGACCTGGGAAATCTTGAGGAAGCAATCGGCCATTACAAGGAGAGCATGGCCATCCTCGAACAGGCCAGGGAATACCAGCAGCTGTCCAGGGCATACAACAACCTTGGGGACATCTACCTGCAGACGAAGGAGTGGGACTCCGCAATAAAATACTTTGAACTGTGCAGGTCAGCGGCCGAGAAGATGAACCATCTGAACATGATCGGCTGGAGTCTTTTCAACTCAGCGGAAGCGCTCTCGATGTCAGGAAGACCGCAGGAAGCCATACCAAGGTGCAGAGAAGCGATAGATATCCTGGAGAAACTGCATGACCATGTCGGAGTCTCGGCAGCCTACAGGAATCTGGGTCTCGCGCACACATTCCTGAAGGACTGGAATCTGGCCGAACAGAATTTCAGGGAAGCGGAAACCAGGCTCGACAGGATAAACTCGCCGTTCAACACCGCGCACCTTCACATGGAGTGGGGCTCGATGTGCGCGGCCAAGGGCGATAAGAAGAAGGCGAAAATCCACCTGGAAAAGGCAGTTGTAGGATTCGGCCAGCTTGGCGCCAAAAAATACCTGGAGAATGCTCAGGGGCGCCTGGCCGAATTATGAAATTCACCGCTTGTAGCCAAACTTCCGGAGCAGTGCGTGCCTGTCCTTCGCGTCTTCCGGCCCTTCGATGCCCTTCGGGACCTTGCCGTCGATGACGCCCATGATTCCCCTGCCGCCTTCGGTTTCTGCGATTATGACCTCGACTGGGTTGGCTGTGGCACAGAAAATGTTGCAGACCTCGGGAACGTTTCTGATTGCGCCCAGCACATTGATGGGGTATGCGTCACGCATGACCACGAAGAAGGTATGGCCAGCCGATATAGCCAGCGCATTTTCCGCGGCAAGTTTCTTAAGTCCCTCATCCGTGCCCTCGACGCGGATGAGCTGGTGGACGCTCGCCTCGCAGAAAGCGATTCCGAACTTGATGCCCGGGACGGAGTTCACCATGGCTTCGTAAATGTCTTCGGCGGTCTTTATGAAATGCGACTGGCCTATGATAATGTTCAGTTCTTCCGGGTTCTTCACCTTGACGACTTTCAGTTCCGTGTTCTCACCGGCGGGGAATCGGTAACCGGGATTTTAATTGTTCGGAACGTTCAGCCCTAATTTAATCTTATAATTTTTATATAAAGATTTACATTCATTATGGGTGAGCCTGCCTTTCCTCCGGGCCCTGGCAAGCCGCTTGGCGTACTCTGCCAACCGATTCTTGGGGTCCGCGTCCGGGATTATGCGCTCGACATTGCGTATCCAGGGCACGTTGAGGGATATTGCGCCGACGACCGCAGAAACCATGCTGCTCAGCAGTATCATCAGCCCCATTCCTGCGCCGGGGCCGGTGCCGACGAGCCAGCCGAATGTTTCGGCGAGGTGCCCTCCGAGCATCATGCCCGGTTCGAAGTAGAAATCGGCCAGGGGTCCGACGATTATCATGGCAACCGCGCCGGCGCCCTGGGCTATGACCATACGGGCGGAGAACACGCGTCCCTGGCGGTCTGCCGGGACCTTGGACTGCCAGATGGCCTGGCTGGAGCCGTTCAGGGTCGGCAGTATGAGCATGGCTGCGAAGCCGAATATCATCCATGCAATCGTTGTCCGGCCAATGCCGAACCCGATGCCGAAAATAAGGGATATCAGGATCATGCCGCCCAGGAGGCCGTACACCTTCTTGCGGGGGCCACCCCAGACGGCAAGGGTGAGTCCGCCGATCAGGCCCCCGACCGCAAGCACGGATTGCACCGATGCCAGTATGATCTCGTCCGAGCCGGTACGCGCCAGTATCATCGGGTTCATGACCACCATGCCGAAAGTGGATATCAGGTTGAACATGAAGAAGGTCATCTGGAGGCCGAAGAGCGGTTTCCTTTTGTAGATGTACCTGAACCCGTAACCTGCATCCCTGAACAGACCGCCCAGACCGGCCCTCAGGTCCTTGGCAGGCGGGGGGCTGGGAATGCGGACGAGCAGAAGGACGCCGATGGCGAAACAGAATGTGAGTATGTCTATCGTCAGTATCCCGCGGACGCCAATCATCACAAGCAGGAACGCGGCCATCGGGGGGCCGAATATGGTCGCCACCGACTCCACCATCCCGACAAGTCCGCTCGCCCTCGCATAGTTCTTCTTCTCCACCATGAGCGTTATCGCGGACGAATAGGCGGGCCACTGGAAAGAGCCGAACAGCCCGACGAATATCCCGACCGCGTAGAGGTGCCATATCTCCAGGGCGCCTGCATTGTACAGCAGCAGTATCGCGACCGTACCCAGGCCGGCAGCGAGGTCGCTCAGCATCATCGCGAGCTTCTTGTTCCACCGGTCCACGAGCGCACCCGCGATGGGCATCATTATGACCATGGGCACGAACGTGAAGAAGCCCATCAGCACCATGGCGGTTGCCTGGCCTGTCTCCTGCCAGACCCATATCATAAGCGCGAACTGTGTCATCGCAGAACCGAGTACCGAGACAAGCTGGCCTATCCAGACTGCCGTGAAAGCGGCCATCCCCTTGGGCCTGCGGTCCTCCTTGGGCGGCTCGGGGCTCATGATGCCGCCTCTTGCAGCCGCTTTCTCTTTCTCTCATACATGGCTCTGCATTCCTCGCGGGTGAAGCGCCCCCTCCGGTAGGCTTTCCACAGCCTCTCACGGTAATCCGCCAACTTTGCCTGAGTGGAGTCTGCGTCCGGCACTATCTTCTCCAGGTTTCGAACCCTCGGGATGGAAAGCGCGACGGTGGCCGTTGCCAGGGTGCCGATGCCGCACAGTATCATTATCAGCCGAATACCCGAACCGATATCATTGCCAAGCAGCCATCCGAATGTTTCCGCGAGAAAGCCGGTACCCATCATTCCGGGCTCGAACACCAAGTCGGCCAGCGGTCCGGCCATTACCATGCCGACGGCTCCCGCGGCCATTGCGATGAATCCCCTGGCACCGAAAACCCGACCCTGTTTGTTGGGCTCGACCTTGGATTGCCATATCGCCTGGCTGGAGCCCCATACGAACGGCCCGGAGAAAGCCAGCACGAACGCGATGACTGTCCAAAGGGGAACGCCGAGGACTATGCCGAATGCCACCATGACGAATCCTTCGGTGAGGATGCCTATCATTATGACCCCAATCTTCCAGGTCTTCGAGCCGCCCCAGGCGGACATCACAATCCCGCCTATGAGGCCGCCCACACCTGCGCCTGCCATGACCGTTGCAAGCGCGACCTTGTCGCTTCCTGTGATAGCCAGCACCATGGGGACCATCAGGATGAATCCGATGTTGCCGAAGAAATTGGAGCTGAAATACGTTAGCTGAAGGCCGAGAAGCGACTTCCTTTTCCAAATGTACCTGAATCCGTACATCGAATCATGCCAGAGACCTCTGAGGCCTTTGCCAAGGTCCCTTGCCTTCTCGGGCTGGGGGATCTTTGCGATGAGCAGGATGGAAACTGCAAAGCTGAATGTGCAGATGTCGACCATGAGGATGCCGGAAAGGCCAATCATGACCAGCAAGGCCGCCGCAATCGGAGCGGCGAATATCTCGGAAACGGAACCCGCAAGCCCAAGCATTGAGGCCGCTCTGCCGTAGTCCTTCTTGTCGACCATCATTGTGACAGCGGCGGAAAATGCCGGGAAGTGGAATGAGCCGAAAGCCCCGACCACCAGCGCAATCGCATAGAGGTGCCAAACCTCCAGAGAGCCCGAGGAGTAAAGAATCAGTGTGACAATCGTGCCAACGCCGGCCATAAGATCGGCAATGATTATCGTGGCTTTGCGGTTCCACCTGTCCACGAGGGCGCCGGCAAAAGGCTGGAGCAGGAGCTGAGGCACGAAGGAGAAGAAACCCATTAGGGCAAGGGCGGTTGCCTGGCCGGTTTCGAGCCAGGCCCAATATATAAGGCCGAACCGTACCATAGAAGTGCCGAGTATTGAGACCAGTTGGCCCACCCAGATGAGGGAAAATACACCCATTCCGCTGCGTTTTACTTTGTCTGCTGATCCGGTCATTGACATCGCCTAACTTAACAAAAACATGATAAGATGGGCAGAGTATTTAAACAGATTGGAAAAATGTGTTCAGTTCGATATCGATATTATGCGATATCATCCGAACCGCTGCAGTTTCTCCAGCCATTTGGCCCTGTACTTGTCGATCGTTTCCTCGGTCGCACCTTTGTCTCGGGCGTTTCGAAGGAGGCACTCGATTATCTCGCGTATCCCTTTGGGCGTCGGTTTGTCCTTTGACATGCTGGACTTGCCGAAGCAGTCCTGCAAAATGATTCTTGAAGCGTCGGATGATTGCACGACATAGGGAAAATCAGCGATTATCATATCGAGCACAGACCTTGCGGTTTTACGCTCGTCCGTTTCGTAGATGGATTCTGCGACGACTTCCTCCATCTGCCTGGTTATTGGGTCATAGGAGTCATGGTCCATGAGCATCATCACGGCGCGGCTGCGGAAGCCCTCCTCAACGCCCTGACCGGTCTTGTCGCTTGTTGCGACATACGGCTTCAGCACCCTGTACCTCTCGATGACGGATTTGGAGCGCATCCGGACATCCAGTTCCATGAATTAGCCGATGACC
>JAQVMG010000023.1 GCA_028703755.1 Thermoplasmata archaeon
GGTGTATGACCCTGTGCCCATGTTCACCGTGCCGAGGAGATTGCCCGGCTGTTTTACCGAAGTCTTGTTGGTGCTGGCATATATGTCCCAGAAATCCGTTGCGCTTGGGTTGGTCCAGGATATGACGACATTGTTGGTGCCGGATTTCATAACATTGACTCCTGTTGCCTTCGTAGTTGGCGGCGGGCCAGCTAATGTCGTGAACTGTTTGCTCAGGTCGCCGCTGGCAGCAGTTCCCATGGTATCCTTGAAACCGGTGAAAGTCAAAGAATACATGGTTGCATAGGACCATGTCGCCCCGGTGTAATTGTACCAAATCCTGTTGGCTGACCACGCCCATATCCCATTAATAGGCGGTACCGGAACTATGTTGACAGTTCCGACCGTATTGCTCATCGGCTCGGACCATCTGACTATAATGTTGGCATTGGTCAGCACTCCGGTCGCGCCGTCCGCGGGCACGATTGTGACTATCGTAGGTGCTATTTCAGTCGTGGTGAAGATTTTTACCAAATCACCCGAAGCTGTTCCTCCGGCCGCACTCATGAAATTGTTGAATGTCAATGTTATCAACTGTCCCCCTGGCCAGATCGCTCCCGAGTAAGTATATACACTGTTTCCCACACTCCAAGCCCATGTGCCAGCCACGAGCGGCGCAGGGACGATACTGACACTGCCGAGCGCCGGGTTCATTGCCTCAGCCCATGTGACGACAACACTGGCGGTTTGCGAAACCCCTGTCGCGCCGTCGGCCGGAACAATGTTTTCCATCGATACTGGTGGCGGAGCAATAACAGTGAACGCTTTCACCAGGTCGCCTCCCGCGGACATTCCGGAGACGTCTTTGAATGAACTGAACGTTAACGTGTATGTTGCACCGTTCCATGTCGCGCCTGAATATGTGCGGATTGTGTTACCGGCAGACCAGGCCCAAGTTCCTGCGATGAGTGGTGCAGGAGAAATATTGACTGTTCCGGCTGATGAGTTCATCGACTCGGACCAGGTTACGACCACATTGGAGTTGACCGCGACGCCTGTTGCGCCGTCCGCCGGTACGATGGTTGTGATTGTCGGCGCCACTCCGTCGTTGGTTGTGAACATTTTGATGAGGTCGCCATTGGCCGGTGTGCCGGTGGCATCCTGGAAACCGACGAAAGTGGCAGTATATGAGGTCGAAGGATTGAAAACCGCACCGGAATATGTGTAAACAGTGTTTCCGGCACTCCATACCCAAGAACCCGTAAATATCATTGGGCTGAAGCTTATGCTCCCATACAGGGGGTTCATTGCCTCGGACCATTGTGCCGAGATTGTCGAGGTTGTCGAAGCCCCGATCGTGCCGTCGGCCGGTACCATGGTGACGATGTAAGGCGCCACTCCGTCGTTGGTTGTGAATGTTTTGACTTCTCCGCCGCACGGTTCCCCGGTCGAGACAGATGTCCAGCCTGAGAATGTTAAAGTGATTAATGAGAATGTGGCCCACGTGGCCCCGGTGTAAGTCCATGAGATGCTGTTTATCGTACCCCAGGTGCCCAAGACCGTTGGCGATGGGATGATATTGGTCATGCCGATGTTAACTGCCTCGGACCATGTGACGGTATAGGTTCCGGTTATTGAAACGCCGGTCGCGCCGTTCGTCGGGCTGGTACCGATGATGGTGGGTACGCCCTGTGTTCCGTCTTTCGGCCCTTCGGCCAACCCTAAGAACGCACTCGAAAATACAGCCGCGCTTATTATCAGGGCGACAAACACACTTTTTTGCACACCTCTCCCTCTCATAAGTGAAGATATGATTTTTACAATATATAAAGATTGTGAAAAAGTCATATTTAATTATTACTTTCACTCGTCCCACTTGAACGCGAACACACAATACTCTGCGCCCTTGTGCACGCATTTCTCTTCAGAAACCTTCACATCTGCGGCCTTGGCCACAGTGCGGCCTACGCCGTGAAAGAACCCGGCCAGATATGTGCAGAGTATGGGCGAGTGTTTGAAATCTGTAAGCTTCAGTTTGCCATTGCCCTTCTCATTCTCCAGAATCTCGATTTTTCCTGTATTGTAATTGTGGTTCCAGAGCTCCGGTGCATATTTTATCGCCTTGTTGACGTTGAGGAAGTAAGAAATGAATGACATGATTATCGAGGAATGCTGCGCCGCGTCCGAGCCCATGAGAAAAATCCTTTTGTCATCCCAGCCCAGCTCGCTCTTGCAGGCATCAAGGAAGTCTATGCGCATCTGCAGCGGGAACCAGTCCTTCTCCTTCATGACGCGGACATCGAAATGGGGCCATTTCCTTCCGACATTTTCCGTGACCTTGCGCAGCCCGTCGTCGCCGGCGATCTTCCTGATGTAATTGGCGTTGACCTTGAAAATCGCGCCTTTGCACATCGGTCCTATCCCGGAACTCATGAATATGCATAAGACGGCATATTATAAGAAATATATTGCTGAAAGTAAAAAGAGAATACTTTTATTCTACTCCACCATCCCACTCACAATGAGGATAGCGACCCTGAACAAGGACCGATGCCAGCCCAAGAAGTGCAACCAGGAGTGCATATCATACTGCCCCAGGGTGAGGAGCGGCGATGAGACAGTCGTCATGGGCGAAAAGGGAAAACCGATAATCAACGAGAACCTCTGCGTGGGCTGCGGCATCTGCGTCCACAAATGCCCTCACGGGGCCATCCAGATAATCAACCTGGCCGGCGAATTGGAAGGCGAACTTGTCCAACAGTACGGCATCAACGGCTTCAGGCTTTACCGGCTTCCGGTGCCAAGGCCCGGAGAGGTCGTCGGGATGCTCGGCCCGAACGGCATCGGCAAGACGACCGCATTCAAGATACTGAGCGGCCAGGAGATACCCAACCTCGGAGACCTCGATTCTGAGCCCACTTGGGCCCCTGTGCTTGAGAAATATGCCGGCACGGAACTTCATACCCATCTGGAGAAGGTTGCGAATGGCAAACTCACGTTCTCATTCAAACCCCAATATGTCGACATGTTGCCGAGAGTCCATACCGGCAAAGTGCGGGCCCTTCTGGAAACCGTGAAAACAACAAAGAAACTGGAATCTGTCGCGGCCGAACTTGACATTCTGACATGCATCGACAGGGACATCGGCCAGCTGTCCGGCGGAGAGCTTCAGCGGGTCGCCATTGCGGCCACAGTGCTGAAGGAAGCGGACATTTACTTCTTCGACGAGCCGTCTTCATACCTGGACATCTACCAGCGCCTGAAAATCGCCAGGGTCATACAGGGCATTGCCAAAACCAAATGCGTCATGGTGATCGAACACGATTTGGCTGTTCTGGATTTTCTTGCGGATACGGTCCACCTGATGTACGGTTCGGAGGCCAGCTTCGGGGTTCTGTCCCAGCCGAGAACAGTCCGCAATGCGATAAACGCGTACCTGGACGGATTCCTGAAAGAAGAGAATGTAAGAATCCGCGACCGCAACATTAAGTTCGAGACCCGCGCCCCCAAGAAGGACTGGAAAGCCGTTTCCCTTGTCACCTTCGGCAGACTGGTCAAGAAATTCGAGAAGTTCACGCTGACAGCAGAACCGGGCTCCATAAAAGCCGGTGAGGTCGTCGGGATAGTCGGCCCCAATGCGACCGGAAAGACCACGTTCGTCAAGATGCTGGCAAACGAGATATCTCCCGATTCGGGCGACATCGATGCTAACGTAAAAGTTTCTTACAAACCCCAATATATCGAGCCGAGCTTCGGCGGAACAGTCGCCGAACTCTTCATGACCGAGCTGGGCGGCCGCGCAACTTCCGGTTTCTTCAGGTCGGAGGTACATGAGCCGCTGAACCTGGAGCCGCTGATGAACAGGGAGTTGAAGTCCCTTTCCGGAGGGGAACTGCAGAGGGTGGCCATCGCCCTAGCGCTGGCCAGGGAAGCGGACATCTACCTTATCGACGAGCCGTCGGCCTACCTGGATTCCAACCAGAGGATGGAAGCGGCCCGCACGATTCGCAGGGTGATGGAGAAATCGGGCCGCAGCGGCATGATAGTCGATCACGATGTTTACTTCATCGACATGGTCTCCGATTCCATCATGGTATTCGGGGGCGAACCGTCAGTCAACGGCACAGGGCAAGGCCCCCTGGGCATGCGCGACGGAATGAACCTTTTCCTGAAGAACGTGGACATAACGTTCCGTCGGGACAATGACACCAACCGGCCCAGGATAAATAAGAAAAATTCACGCCTGGACAGGGAGCAGAAGTCTTCGGGTGAATTTTATTATACCGAGTAGGCATTCTGAATCTGCGGAGGCATTTCATGAAACACATGCACTACACCGATGTCGAGGAACAGATACCGACCGAGGAAGGGGTTAAAGACGTAACCGTCCGATGGGTAATCTCGGACAAGGACGGCGCCAAGAATTTCGCCATGCGGGTCTTCACATTCCAGCCGGGCGGCCATACCCCGCATCACAAGCATGATTGGGAACACGAGATATTTGTTCTCGAAGGCAACGGCATCATCCGTTCGGATGACAAGCGCGAGCCGCTGAAACCGGGCGATTTCATGTTCATCAAACCGGGCGAAATGCACCAGATGCGGAATGAATCCGACAAGATTTTCAGGGTCATCTGCCTGATACCGTACAAAAAATCCTGATTGCCCATCCCCAAGCTTTATGTACATCCACGATTTCCGGCAACGTACGTGATACGCAATGGGCAACATAAGACCGACGTACATCAAAAGAGTCGCAATCGACCTGGTTAAGAGATTCCCCGACAAGTTCAACGAGGACTTTCAGCACAACAAAGCCATGGTTACCATGTACACCGACATCATCAACATAAAGATGCGGAACAGGGTGGCCGGCTACGTAACGCGCTTCAGGAAACACTACGAAGCGTGATTCAGCCAATCCAGTGCACATTTCTGCTGGGTAGGTTTTTTTTGCATCTTTTCGATGCTCCGGTATCTTTGGAGATGATTACACGACCCGCTACGCTGTCGAAGTAAACAACCTGAACAGGACGTTCACGACCAAGGCGGTCAGGGGCAAAAGCAAGAAAGAGACAGTGAAAGCCCTGAACGATGTCAATCTCACAATCAACGAGGGCGAGCTGTTCGGCCTGCTCGGGCCGAACGGGGCCGGTAAGACCACGCTTATCAAGATTCTCTGCACACTTCTGCTTCCCACTTCGGGCGAGGCGAAGGTCCTCGGTTATGACGTTCAGAAAGAGACAAACTCCATCCGTCAGAAAATCAACATGGTGTCCGGCGGCGAGACCTCGGGCTACGGTTTGCTCACGGTCCGCGAGAACATCTGGCTCTTTTCCCAGCTTTACGGAATTCCGACGAAGGAAGCGAACCGCCGGATAGAGATGCTCATGAAGGAACTGAAGCTCGAGCACAAGATGAATTCAAAGGTAAGAACTTTATCCACAGGCCTGAGGCAGAAGGCCAACATGGTCCGCGGGTTCATGACCGACCCGGACCTTATTTTCCTCGACGAGCCAACCCTTGGTCTTGACGTCAACGCCTCGCGGCTCATACGCGATTTCATCAAGAAATGGATGAGCGAAAAGCCAACCAGAACGATGTTGCTCACAACTCATTACATGGTCGAAGCCGACGAACTTTGTGACCGCGTGGCCATAATAAACGACGGAAGGGTTCTGGCTTGCGACACACCCCAAAATTTGAAGCGACTCATTCACCAGGACGCGGTCCTCAAGCTGGAGATAAAGCAGGTTGCGGAAGTAAGCGCGTTCCGGAACATCCCGGGCGTCCGGAACTTCACCCATGACCAGAACATCGCCACCGGGACGACAATGCTCAAGTTCATACTCGACGACGAGGCAGCCGTGGCAGACATAGTCGCGGCTGTGCCAAAATCCGGCTCAAGGATAGTGAGCGTCGAGAAGACCGAACCGACCCTCGAAGATGTGTTCGTCACCCTGGTGGGAAGGGGGCTGACCAACCATGAAGTTTGAGGAGTTTCCGAAGCCCTCCTGGCTGGTAATGAACATAAGAGCGGTTTTCGGCCGGGCTTACCCCCGTATAATTGGTGTAAATCGCGAACTATCATGGGTGTTCTTCGAGACAGTTTTGCCCTTGCTGGGTGTCGCTGGATATGTTTACGTTTACAAGGCCCTTGAGGCACCTGCTCAGTATATCGGCTATGTCATAATCGGCGGAGCCATGACAGCCTACTGGATGAATGTCCTGTGGAGCATGGCCGCGCAGATGTACTGGGAAAAGGAGATGGGCAATCTGGAGCTGTACCTCATAGCCCCGATATCCAGGATGTCTGTCCTCGGCGGAATGGCCCTTGGCGGCATGTTCTCCAGTTCGGTGAGGGCGCTAAGCACAATATTCGTGGGCATGGTTGTGTTCGGCATATCGCTGTCACTGCCTGACCCGCTGATGTTCACCGGGATATTCATATTCACGATGATAGCGCTCTATGGCATGGGCATGATGTTCGCATCGCTCTACATGCTGTGGGGCAGAGAGGCGTGGCACATGTCGTCCCTGTTCACCGAGCCGATTTACCTTGTTTCGGGCTTCTACTTCCCAGTCAAAGGCTTTGTGTCCATGCTGGGCAACCCCGGCTTCTGGATAGCGGCCGGCGCATCCATTATTCCAATCACTCTCGGCCTTGACGGGATGCGCCAGTGCCTTTATCCGGGCAATCGGGACGGCTTCCTGCCGCTCTGGCTGGAGCTGGCCATACTGGTCGCGCTCTCAGTCCTGTTCCTGTTTCTTGCGAAATACAGCCTAGCCTACATGGAGAATCTCGGGAAGCGCGAGGGGAGGCTGACGATGAGATGGCAGTGAACACAGCATTCCGGAACCACAATCCCTCTGCGCGCAAGAGGAACATTGACACTTTCAAATGCTCGGCATGGCTCGGCTGGCAGATGGAGAGCAACTGGACAGACCCATTTCTGTTCGCGGTCTACAGCATAGTCAAGCCCATAGCGGGCTCGCTGATACTTGTGGTCATGTACGCCATCATATCCGCCATCGGCGGGAACAACGACCCGCAGATGTTCTATTACATGTTCGTGAGCAACTGCTTCTTTATGTACGTGGGCCAGGTGCTGTTCGGCGTGGCGCAGATAGTCCATGACGACAGGGAGCATTTCCAGACCATGAAATACATCTATATCTCGCCCTCCAACTACCTATCTTACATGATAGGCAGGAGCGTCAGCAAGCTGATAGTCACGACATTCGCAGTCGTGATAACGATGGCGTTCGGCATATTCATGCTGGGCATCCCGCTGAGCCTGTTTTCAATTAACTGGCCTCTGTTCCTGGTAGTTATGGCAATCGGCATATTCTGCATCATGGCTTTCGGGCTGGCGCTTGCCGGCGTATCGTTCCTCACTGCAAAGCACCAGGGCGGCATGAACGAGGGCATAGCCGGCGTATTCTACCTGTTCTGCGGCGTTGTCTTCCCTGTCAGCACGCTCCCGGCCTGGGGCGTCGCGTTCGCAAAGGTCCTGCCCATCACCTATTGGCTTGAGCTTATCAGGAGAAGCCTGGACCTCGGCGCAGGATTGGACCAGGCGCTTGTAGGAACATCCACGATGGTTTGCCTTCTGATTCTCGTTGTGAGCACAATCGTCTTCACAGTCATAGCCCTGATAATCTTCAAGGCCGGCGACACGGTGGCCAGGCAGAAAGGTCTCATTGACATGACCACGGCTTACTGATTAAAAATGCGTTTTAATGTTGTTGATGGTTATCGGTTTCCGCGTAATCCCCGAGCTTCTCCATCAGGTCCCGGCGCGTCTCCCTTATGGTCGGCCGGAACTGCCTTGCGACTTCCAGTTCGCTGAGATCGACTTCGGCCTTCACTATGCCCTCGATGAAGGGCTTTCCGCCGGCTTTATGGGTCCCTCTGGGTCCGATTAACTGATTTCCTCCCCAGAATGTCATGTTCTGCTCTGTTCCCACAAGGTTCGCGTATGCTATGAATATTGTGTTCTCGATAGCCCTGGCCGGTAGCAATTTCTCAAAATACTCGCGTGTGACCGAGGGCGAGGCCGAGATGCAGAGCACGATGTCCGCGCCTTCGAGTGCGTACAGCTTGGTTATCTCAGGGAAGAAGATATCGAAACATATCTCTATTCCCATCCTGCCGACAGGCGTCTCGAATATGGGCATCCTGTCCCCTCTGGCAAAATACACATCTTCTTCGAACGGGCCGAAGTTTGCCAGGACCATCTTTCTGTACGTCTCCGGCTCCGAGTCCGGGCTCAGGACCAGCGCGCTGTTGTAGATTATGCCGCTCCTGTCCGGGTCAAGCTCAGGCATGCCCACGATAAGCCAACGTCCGTGCTTCTTGGCGAGGGCATCCAGCTTTCTCACGGACGGTCCGTCCATGCCCTCGGCAAGCTCCTGGTACCTGTCCCTGAGTGTGTAGCCGGTAAGAAACATCTCGGAGAATGCCAGCACTTCGGCGTCCGTGCTGCAGATTGATTTCTCGACCAATTCTATGTTGTGGGCTTTGTCTCCCAGTCTGGGCTGCACCTGTACAAGGGCAATCTTTGCCATGGGACTGCATTGCGTTTCGGCCTAATATTGGTTTTGCAGGCAATGCACAAAAAATTTCCAACCTGCCTTTGTGCATCATTTCACGGATAGGTTGGTTGTCTATTGGAAAGATTTAAAAACCAGGCGCTTATTGAGGGCGCAATGGCGCGAAGGAAGAAAGCCGGCGAACTGCGTGACACAGAGGTCGAGTGCGGATACTGCAACTCCATCATTCCGGAGGATGCGGTGAAATGCCCCAACTGCGGAAAGCTGTTCTCGGCCGCAAAGAAGATGGTTGCCTTTGCCATTGTGGTGGTAATCGTGCTCGCAGGAATGTCCTATTTTGTATATGCAAGTTATTTCGCATCCCATAACGCGGTCGACAACTCGCTCGACAACGATATACCAGACGACACGGACGACACCCCGGACGTCGTTCCGGCCGGCACGAAGTTCATGCTGATATCCACCAATTACGGCCAAATCAAAATTCAGCTGGATACTGTCAATGCTCCGCTCACAACGGCCCACATGATGAGCCTTGTCAACAGCGGCTGGTTCACCGGCGGGAGCTGGTACAGGGCTGTGCCCAATTTCGTTCTCCAGGGCGGCACCGAGCGCTCGGACAAAGGCTCGTCCACAACCAATGTCGCATGGGAAGACACAGGCCTCAAGAACGTAGCCTACTCAGTTGCAATGGCCCGCTCCGGTTCAGCCTCTGACTTCGCCTCCTCGGGCACGGGCTCGTCCGAGTTCTTCATCAACCTGGTTGACAACACCAACCTGGACACCCAGTACGCATATGTTGTGTTCGGCAAGGTCGTCGAAGGCACAGGCGTGATAAGCACGATAATGGGCCTCCCGGCGCCGGACCAGTACCTGACAACCCCGGTTCTGTTCACCAGCGTCACAATCATTGGCGCTTAGTGATAAAAGCCCGTAACCTCCCTGGTTTTTAACAGGGTTGATAGGCTTTTACATGAATGCAAGCAAAAGATTAACCGCCTTGCACCGTGCATTTTTCATCATACCTAATCAAAGCCTCTTCGCTTTGATGGTCAGGTGCAATCGATTTTGACAAAGTCAAAAACGGTTTGCCGAATTCGCAAATTCGGCATATGGTTGCTTAGGTAAACTTCCAGTTTTGGTAGGTTACAATCATTCTTTTTCTTCGGAGAGAGCCATTTCCTCCGCGGTCTTGGCCATTTTAGTGCTTCCCATTACCACGAAAACTGCGCCTGCCACGACCACGGCGATGCCCGTGTATACGAATAACGAAGGGCCTGTCACCGTCATGAACCTGGGAATAAGCACACTGGCTGCCCCGATCAGCATCAGGGTGTAACCGAAATAATAGAGGCCGTTGCGCTTGACGTCAATGGTTTCGCAATCGGTGCCGCAGTAAATGCACCTGTCCCCTTCCAGCCTGCTCCGGATGTATGACCTCTGGCATTTCGCACAGTACTTGTACTTCATGAAAGGGCATTGTGGATGGGGGATAAATTGGTTTCCTGGGGTACTGCGGGATTGCCCGAAGAACATATTAATACTAGCCAAGCGTTTATTCCACTGAAATGAAGAGGTGGAGACATGGATGAAACCACAATCGGACTGATATTGTTACTGATCGGGATAGCGATGCTGGTGAGCGAGGCTTTCCAACCCGGATTTTTTATTGCCATACCGGGAACGGTCCTGGTTTGCCTGGGCATCCTCGGGATTATCGCTCCCGAGATGTTCTTCACATGGGTCAGCCCCGTGATAGCGCTGCTGATATGCATCCCCATGACCGTAGTGACCATCAAACTGTATGAAAAACTCGCACCGCCGGAACCGCCGACGACCACTGTCGGGACATCGCTCATCGGGCAGCACGGTACCGTCACGGTCGAGGTCAGACCCAAGGAGATCACCGGCAAGGTGCAGGTGGAACACCAGGTCTGGAGCGCGACATCCAGCAAATCTATCCCGGTGGGAACGGATGTGAAAATAGTGCAGAGCAGGGGCGTCCACGTTGTCGTGGAGCCGCTGAACGAGAGGAGGGATTAGATGCCAATAGAATGGATAATAGGACTTGTGCTGCTGATAATATTCGCAGTGATACTGATACTGATGACCAGCGTCCGAATCATACAGCCCTACGAACAGGGGCTTCTGATAGTGCTGGGCAACTTCAGAAGGGTAATGAACCCCGGCTTCAACATGGTGCCGCCGCTCATTTCCCAGGTTGTGAAAATGGACCTGAGGACCCAGGTCATGGACGTTCCCAGGCAGGAAGTCATCACCAAGGACAACTCGCCCACGAACGTTGACGCAATCATCTACATCAAGGTCATAGACCCCAAGAAGGCGTTCTTCGAAGTTGATAACTACCGCCGGGCGACGATATACCTGGGCCAGACCACGCTGAGGTCCATAATCGGCAACATGGAGCTGGACGAGATACTGTACAGCAGGGAAAAGATAAACGACTCCCTGCGGGACATACTGGACAAGGCCACGGACCAGTGGGGCGTCAAAGTCGAGGCCGTCGAGATAAGGGAGGTTGATCCTACAGGGCCTGTCAAGTCTGCAATGGTGGAGCAGACCTCGTCAGAGAGACGCAGAAGGGCTGCAATCCTCACAGCCGACGGCGAGAAGCGCTCTGCCATCCTGGTCGCGGAAGGCAACAAGAGGGCCCGCATCCTGCAGGCGGAAGGCATGCGCCAGTCCAAGATCCTTGAAGCCGAGGGCCAGAGAATGGCGGTCATCCTTGAAGGCCAAGGCGAGGCCCAGCGGCTCAGGATACTCTCACTCGGGGCGATGACTCTGGACCACAAGGCCATGACCGTGCTCTCGCTTGAGGCGGTCGAGAAGATGGCGAACGGCCAGGCGACGAAGATAATCTTCCCGTTCGAGGTCACCAAGCTCATGGAAGGCGCAGCAGACTACCTGGGCGTGAACCGCAAGGAGAAGGAGTACACAGCAAACTCAGCCGCAGACCTGGAGAAACTCATCGGAAAGCCCGAGGACATACTGGGTGATATCCCGGACAACTCGGCCATCCGCGAGAAGATCCAGACTATCGAGAAGGAGCTGGAGCAGGAAGCCCAGGCAACGGAAAAGATCGCGGAGAACCTCCACAAGGGCAGGAAGGAAGCGATAAAAGAGATCGTCGGCCACAGCCCCAAGTGAAACAGAATGCCCGCCTCGCAAGGGGCGGGCCATCTTTCATTTTTCTGAATTCTAGCGGCCTGTCTCCTCGAATTTTTTGCGGCGTTTGGAAGCTGCGGACTGAGCCTGCCTCACCCGGCTGCGCTGGCTCTTGGCCACCGATACGATTTCCAACTCCCTCTGCAGCTTCAGATAATTGTCGAACCTCTCCTTCGGAAGGTCGCCTTTCGCTATGGCATTCTTGATTGCACATCCCGGTTCGGTCAAGTGCCGGCAGTTACCGAATTTGCATTGGCTTATCAGCATTTCGACATCGCCGAACTCGGCGGCGATGAGGTTTTCGTCGCCGGTTATCCCGAAGCTCCTTATTCCCGGGTTGTCGATGAGCATGCCTCCGCCCGGGAGGACTACCAGCTCGCGCCATGTTGTGGTATGGCGGCCCTTGGAATCCGACTCTCGGACGTCTCCGACTTTCAGTTGGTCCTCACCCAGCAGCGCGTTGATGATGGTGGATTTTCCGACTCCTGATGGCCCAATGAGAGAACCTGTAATGCCTATCCCAAGGAATTTCCTTATCTCCAGGATGCCGTCGCCGGTCGTTCCGCTGACAGTCAGAATCGGTAAATCCTTTGCCACCTCGCGGGCAGCCTTTTCAGCGGCAGCGACATCGTCGCACAGATCGGCCTTGTTCAGTATGACGACGGTTTTTGCACCCGACACATTCGCCTGAGCAAGAAACCGCAGGAGCTTGTTGCCGTTGAACTCCGAATCCAGGCCCATGACCGCGAAAACCACGTCCAGGTTGGCGCTTATAACCTGGTCCCCGACGTACGCGCCATTGTTGTAATCCGCCCTGACCAGCTGAGTTTTCCTTGGCAATATTCCGTGTATCTGCATGAACCCTGTTTCGGCATTACCCTTCACTGCCACCCAGTCTCCGACAGTGGGGTAATCGGAACCCTGTGCCGTTTCGTATCTCAGCCTTCCGGTCATCTTGCCCCTGAGCTCGCCCATCTCCGCAATGGCGGTGTAAAGGTTCGCCTGCCTGGAGGTGATGCGGGCCGGGATGAACCCATCTTCGACATACATTTGGAACGATTCCTCGAAAGTCGCGTCCCAACCGAGCAATTTCAAATCCATGGAAAGGTGATTGAATTTACTGGCATATAATTATTTCGCTCATTTTTATAAAAATAAACAATATAGTATTCACTGAGCCGGTGAATGGAAGTGCGCCTTGCCTGCCTGGAATGTGGGTAACATCGCCATCATGGGGCTTCCTCCTGTCTGAATCTCATAGAATCCGGAACTATTTATTTCTGTCGGGCGGGGTCTCCTGGAAAAAACTATGTGGTTGGTTGGGACATGCAACGAATAGCCAGGAATAATTATAATTGGGCTATTCGTCTCACTCACGCGGATGCTCATAAAATGCCAGGAAGCTACCGCGTTCGTAGCACCGGGTTAGATGCCGATGTCAACACCCCCCAGCCCTCACAGGCTGGGTGCCCTAGGAATGATGACGGTAATCGTGTCACCAACGCGGTTCCGACAACCGGGTCACGACCCCGGCCTTGAGAATAAAATGCAATAGGCAGCCGAGGCATGAACGGGTTGGCTGGAACTGAACCGAGGGATGGTTGGCCAGGTGCCGGGGCGATTTAAGACCTCTTGAAGTGTGGCATCTTCTCCGGAATCTCCAGCGATATCTCGACCAGGCCGGCGCGCACCCCGTCCCTGAACCAAGGCGTCTGATAGATGAGCTTGTGAACGCCGTTCTTCTCAATGGTGTATACGTTCTTTTCTCCTGAGGCCAGCATTGCATCGATCATGGCATTGGCCTTGGGCGGGTGGCAGTCCCTCAGGTTCCTTCCGATGAGAGGTCCGTCCTTTGAGAATGTGGCTTTCGCGCGTTCGTTCATCTCAAGTATTATTCCTTCCATGTCGCAGACAGTGACCGCGCCCGGGAATTCTTCAACCCAGTCATGCATTCCGTAATTTGTGTTTTTCATGGCCTAACCGATGCAGTAAACGAAGGCCGGGACAAAAAACATTCGGCTTCGGCGGAAGCGGCGTGCGCTACTTCAGCCCCTTGGGCAGGTGGACGGCGAACCTGCATCTGTCATTGCCTGCCAGCGCCGACTCGAGGACCTCAATCTTCAGGTCTGCATTGAAGGCCACGTCCAGCGGCTTCTTGCTGAAACCTGCGCTGCAATGGCAGAATTCCGGATCCAGTTCCTTCCCGGTAAGGATGGTTTCGCGCGCCCACGGGCAGTGGCATGCATAGTAGCGCTTCATTTTCGGGTCTTTTTCCTTCAGGTATTCTATTGCCATGTACGGAATTTTCGTAACATAGATAATGCGGCCCTTCCGCTGCCCCCCTTCAAGCTCGGGCGTCCTCCTGACGAAATCCATCACGTCCTCGTCAATGCGCTGGTTGTAGAAGAGCGTACCTTCTTTCGCATGCTTCTCCAACATAGCGACGAACTTGTTTCGGCGCGCCTCCAGGTAACCGTCCACGCTCCCTGCGGCAAGGTACATCTCCCTATGATGCGCATGATTCTCCTTCGGGCCTGCATGTGGTCCGGTCTGAAGCAGCTTCCTGCTTCCTTCCAACCCTTCCTCTGCCTGAAGGTTCCTGAGGAATTTCGCCGCTGTCTTGGGAAGATTTTTCGTGGAAGTGCCGATTGACGGCTTTTCCACACCCTTGAAAATACGATCCTGCTTCTCCGGCCCGAGTTCTTTCTTTATCGTCTCCGAGAGGGTTTCCAGCACATCAAGGCCGTCCACAAGTATCAGCACGGCGATCTCGACATCCTCGTTCTCTACGAACCTGGAGTACCTTATGAGGCCCACGAAGGATTCCCAGTCGTTCCTCTTCTCTCTCACAAGCAGTTTGGCGAACCGCTCGAGGTCGCGCTTCGTTGCCTTCGAGAAGTCCCTGCCTTTCAGTGAATTTTCGAACTCTCTGGCAATCTTCAGGTTCGCATCGATTTCACTCTTCTTCAACCCCTTCCTGACCCGTTCGTCTCTCGCGCAAAATTCCCTGTAACCTTTCGCGTCCATTTTCAGATCTCCTGTTTCTCTCTGTCTTTATCAGCCTATTGGCAGGTATGTCGGTTCAGATGTAATATTTTTTCTGAACGGTCATAAAAGCGCTGCGCCCACGAAGTAAGTCAGGGCACCTACCAGAGCCGCGCAGGGGATTGTGAGGAACCACGCCCAGACAATGCTCCTTGCCACACCCCACCGGACCGCGCTCATCCGCCTTGTGGCGCCAACGCCGATGATGGACGACGATATCACATGCGTCGTGCTGATGGGGATGCCTATGAGCGACGTTCCGATGATGGCTCCCGCGCCGGCTGTTTCTGCTGCGAAACCGTGGACCGGATCAAGTTTCGTTATCTTGCTGCCCATTGTCTTGACTATGCGCCAGCCGCCCATCAATGTGCCCAGGGCGATAGCAATATTGGCCGCTAGTATGACCAGAGCGTCGATGTGTATATCATCCGAACCTGCTTCCAGACCGTACCAACCCATGCACCAAAGCGCCGTAGCGATGATGCCCATTGTCTTCTGAGCGTCATTTAGCCCGTGGCTGAAGCTGAAAAGGGAGGCGCTCACAAGCTGAAGTTTCTTGAAATGTTTGTCCACGGATCTTGGGGTCCTCTTGCGCACAATCCACAGCACGCAGGTCATCAGCAGGAAACCGCAGAGCATGCCCACCAGCGGCGACACAATCATGAAGAACACAATTTCGAGAATGGTAAGCCATTGCACAGCCCCGATACCCGCTGCAATCATGCCGGCTCCCATTATTCCGCCTATCAGTGCGTGAGAAGAAGATGTCGGCAGCCCAAAAATCCATGTAATGAGGTTCCATGCAATCGCGGCTACCACACCGGCCAGCATGACTATCAGAATGATATGCGCCTGCTCATATTCGCCAATGCCGAAGTTCGCATTCTCGAGATGCAGAATTTTGGTCATGGTCAGCGCCACGGATACGCTTCCGAAAATGCCGACCAGGGCTGCCAACAGGTTGAAGAACGCAGCCATGGCCACCGCCTTCCCGGGAGAGAGAACTTTAGTGGAAACAACCGTGGCAATGGCGTTCGCGGAATCATGGAATCCGTTTGTGAAATCGAATACAAGAGCAAGAGCGATGACGGCCGAACCCAGGTACAGGAACTGTTCGATCGCCATATTTCTGCCTCAGGCGTATTTTATCAGAATGCCGTTGATGACATCGGCCACATCCTCGCACCGGTCCGCTGCCACCTCTATGTTGGTGTAAATCTCCTTGAGCTTGATAATGTTCTTCGCCTCCTCTGTCTCGAAAAGGTCGGCGATGGCCCTTCTGTAGATGGAATCGCCCTCATGCTCCAGACGGTTAATTTCCACGCAGCAGGCCTTTGTCTCCTTCGGCTTCTTCATGTCCTTCATGCTGTGCATGGCCGTGTCAACGACGTTCATGGCCATGTTCAGGTTGCGGGTGAGGTCTATCATGGCCTTCGTGGGCTTCGTCACCTTGAAAAGCACGATGTTCTCTGTCACGCAGTCAACGTAATCCAGGATGTCGTCCAGCGCGGAAGTGAGAGCAGCAATGTCCTCGCGGTCTATGGGGGTTATGAATGTCTTGTTCAGCTCCTCGTGGATGTCATGGACCATTCTGTCGCCCTTATTTTCGATCTTCTTCATGTTGAGCGCCTTCTGCTCTAAATCGTTGAAATCACCCATCATGATGTTGAGATATTTCACGCCCTCCATGACGTTGGCGCTCTGGTCGATGAGCATGTCGAAAAACTTCTTCTCCTGCGGAATGAGCCATGAAAGAGCCACTGTCTCGCGTCCTCCCCGGGTGGGGCGTGGTGCGGTAAGACTTGGAGATATAAAGGAGTTTTTGCAGCGTGGGGGCTCCGCCCCCTACGGCCCCCGCGTTTCTAATTTAAACGGCCGCTATGCTTTATCCTGAACGCTTTTTTTCC
>JAQVMG010000127.1 GCA_028703755.1 Thermoplasmata archaeon
ACCTGGCCGAAGGGATTTCCGGACGTCCAGCCGGCAAGGAATATCGCGAGAGAGGGGATAGTGAGCAGGTAGAGAACCACAATCAGGTCGCCCTCGAACGGGGGAATGACCGAATGCAGGGCCAGGACCGGTATGAAGATGAAAGCTGTGAGTACCGCAGCGAGGCCGACTATCGGAACTACTGTGAACATGGTTTTATCGGCGGCCTTGGGGACAATGTCCTCCTTCGAGAGCAGTTTCACGAAATCCGCCAGGGGCTGGATGAAGGGAGGACCAACCCTCTTCTGGAACCTTGCGTACAGCTTCCTGTCGAGGTACTGGCAGAAGAAAGCATAGCTCGTGAGGAACAGGAAACCGGGGAAGATGAACATGTAAATCAGCGATTCAAGCGGGCTCATCTGTAGGCCTCCTTCTCATACCAAGCGATTGAATATTCCCTCAGCTGGTCCTTGGTCATGACCTTGGATGTTTCTTTGTCCCTGTCAAGAATCAGAACGCGGTCCATGCAGCCCATGCACGGGTCTATTCCCGCGACGATGAGCGGTATATCCGCGATGTTTGCGCCTTTCAGCGTATGTGCGACGTTCAGGATATTCGCCATGGTCGGCGCCCGGACTTTCAGCCGTTCGGGCTTATCAGTTCCGTTACTCCTGAGGTAATGGATGTCCTCACCCCTGGGTGCTTCGGTTCTGCTGATGGCCTCGCCAGGCGGAACCTTCCTGGGCACCTTCACACGGATGTCGCCGGTCGGCAGGTTCTTTATCATGTACCGGCACATGTTGACCGTCTCAAGAAGCTCAAGGGCTCGGACTACAAGCTGTCCGTGGACGTCCAGCGTGTCCGAGGTAATTACTTCGAACGGCAACTCGCCGTAGGCAGCGTAGGGGTCGTTCTTCCTTACATCGTACTTGACATTGGAAGCCCTGAGTCGCGGACCGACTGCGCACAGCCGTTTTGCGTCGGCCGTCGTCAGTATGCCGACGCCCTGGGTCCTCTTCAGGATGGTCTGCTCATTTAGCCCGACCTGGATGTAGGCTTTGGTGCGTTCCTCAAGAATGTCCATGGTGTGCAGTATCCTCTGGGCCTGGGCGTCCGTGATGTCGCGCCTGACCCCGCCAACAGTGTTGTAGGCATGCGTGACCCTGTTTCCGGTTATGTCCTCGAAAAGGTCGAGGATACGCTCCCTGTCGTCCCATGACCACATGAGCAACGTGTCGAAGCCCATCTCATGGCCGGCGACGCCAAGCCAGAGCAGGTGGCTGTGTATCCTTTCGAACTCGTTCATCAGCGTCCTCAGGTAGAGGCCGCGGCGAGGCGGTTCGACTCCGAGTATATATTCCGTAGCCTGGCAGAAATTGGTGCTGTGTGTGAAGGAACAAATGCCGCAGATCCTCTCCGTGATGTGGATGTTCTGCATGTAGGTCCTCTGCTCGAAGAGCTTCTCCATGCCGCGGTGGATGTGACCGATGCGTACATCTGCGTCGACTATGGTCTCGCCTTCAACCGTCACCATGAATCTCTCGGGTTCCTTGAGGGCCGGATGCTGCGGACCGATAGGAATTGTGACTCTTGACATTTACGCACCCCCCTTCTTGGTCCTGGGATCGACCCAGTCTTTTCTGAGCGGGTATCCTTTGTCTCCCCATGAGTCAGGGAGCAGGATGCGGCGCATGTCAGGATGATTCTTCACCCGGATGCCCATGATGTCGTTCAGTTCCCTCTCGTATAATATGGCGCCCGGCAGAATCGGTGTCAGCGACTCGACCGAGGGGTCATTCCTCGGGAGGAAGACCCGGAGGGTGACCAGTTTCTCTCCGGCGACTATGTGATAGAGAACCTCGAAATTCTCGCCTGAATCCAGGACGGTGATGGTGGTTATGTGGTAGCCATCGTATTCCGTTTTGAGAATCTTCGCGGCTTCGAGGAGAGAGTCCCTCGGAACCTCGACGTATATCCGTGAGTGTTTGTCCTCGGCCACGCTCTTGGCGATGCCATGGAGGCGAGATGTGAGCTGCGCAATCAGTCCTTCAGCCATTTCACTCACTCTCCTTGAAAGCGGTAAGAAGTTTTACCACGCCGTCCAGAATCGCCTCGGGTTTGGGCGGGCAGCCGGGAATGTATGCATCGACCGGAATCACCTTGTCGATTCCGCCTTCAACATTGTAGCAACCGGTGTAAACTGCGCCGCTGCAACCGCACTCGCCGAAAGCAATGACGAACTTCGGCTCGGGCATCTGCTCGTAAATCTTGAGGAGACGGTCCTTCATCTGTCCGGTCACAGGCCCGGTGCAGAGCAAAACGTCCGCATGCCTCGGAGTTCCTTTCAGGACGACGCCGAACCTCTCCGCGTCGAAGCGCGGCATGAGCGCGGCTATGATCTCGATGTCGCATCCGTTGCAGCTCCCCGAGTTGAAATGACAGACCCACGGGGACTTTACCCTTGACCATTTGACAACATTCTCAAGCATGGCGTTCACCTCCTGTGGTGACCAGCGCGGCCGTGGCAATCAGCAGGCCGATTATGAAAAGCAGGCCGTAAAGCGCATTGTCGCCTTCCGGGATTGTGGCTATTATCATGGCAGCGATGTGGAATACCGTGAATATGAAGGCGATGTGGAACAGCGTGAAAGACTGCTGGACTTTCCCGCCTTCCACCTCTTCGCCGCATGCATATGTGCTCAGCTTATGATGCGATTGGTGCTTCGGCTTCGGTCCCATCGCCCCGCCCATCCTGTAGATGAGGTAGGCGACGGCCAGGAACACCAGGAATGCGAAGAGCGGCGTGAAAAGAAGAACATGGTCCATCTAGACACCTCCCAGAAGTTCAATCACAGGAACGATCGCCTTGAGGCCGATTTCCGGCCATATGCCCAGAATTATGGTCACCGAGGCGAGGATGACTATCGGCACCATCATGGCCTTGGGCGCGGGTTTGAGGGAGGCGAAGCTCCTCTTCGGTTTCCGGAAAAGCGTGCTGACCATCGGCAGATAGTATCCGAGGGAGAGAATGCTGTTCAGAACGGCAATCAGGGTGATGAGTATGCCCCAGATGCCTATTGTCGCACTGGCGTCGACACCGGCCTTGAATATCATCCACTCGCTCATGAACCCGCTGAGCGGCGGAGCACCGGCCAGGGATAGAACCGCGATTGTGAAACAGAACGCTGTCAGCGGCATGGCGTGGCCGATGCCCTTCATCTGCGATAGCTGTCTCGTGCCCAGCCTGTAAATTATCAGGCCGGCACAAAGGAAGGCGAGGCCTTTCATGAAAGCGTGTGTCATAATGTGGAACAGCCCGCCCTGAAGGCCCATTTCGGTTCCGTATTCCATCCACAGCCCGATACCCAGGATTATGTATCCCATCTGGGCGATGCTGGAGTAGGCCAATACCCTTTTCAGGTCGCCGTTGCGGACGTAAGCCTGGTTGAAAGCCAGCAGATTGCCGAGTGTCATCGTTATCAGAGCGAATCCGACGAGCAGTATGCCCACCGAAATCCCTGACTCGCCGAACGCCAGCAGGCACTTGAACAGGGCGATGAAGCCGGCCTGTATCACGATGCCGGAAAGTATTGCACTGATGCCCGAAGGCGCGGCCGAGTGAGCGTCCGGCAGCCATGTGTGAAGGGGAACGATTGCCGCCTTGACACCGAAACCGGCGATGAGCATCATTATTGCGAGCAAGGAGAACGCATTGTCAGAAAGCCCTGAAAGAGATTCAGAAATGCTCAGTGTTCCTGTCTGGCCATATATCAGCGAGATGCCGAACAGCGCGACAGCCGAACCGGCCGCGCTCAGTATGACGTATTTCACTCCGGCTTCAGCGGCGTCCCTTTCCCGCTTGTGGAACGTCACCAGGGCGTAGGAGGGCACAGCCATCATCTCGAAGAATACGAACAGCATGAAGAAGTCGGTCGAGAATCCGATGCCGACTATACCCGCGACCATGAGTAGAAGGAGCGGGTAGTAATGCTCGAGGCCGGTGTCGTTCTTCATGTAACCGATTGAATAAATGGCGACCATGCTGACAAGGGCTGTCGCGACAAGCGCGAGCAGAATTCCGAGCGCGTCGGCCTGAAGGGTGCTTGAGGCCATTGCGAATTCAACAGTCTCGCCGTCCCAGACCTTAAGGGCTATCCAGAGGGTCAGGAAGAAGCTGGC
>JAQVMG010000024.1 GCA_028703755.1 Thermoplasmata archaeon
ACAGAACGGCCAGAAACAATTGACTGCGGAAGTAATATCTTAAGTGGGGCCGATCCGGTAAATATACTGAGATCAACCGTGGCGGCATTGAATAAAAGCTGCGCCTGGAAGCCGCCAAAAGAATATCTAGCCCGCTGCGTTTCAAAAGTTGTAGAGGGTATTATTTTGGCACAGGGTATTTAGGGGATTAAGGGGGGCGCTGATTAGCCTAAATGACGATCCGTTTAGCCGCAGATAACGATATTGATCAGGTAGCTATAATCCATCGTGAAGAAATTGATGAAGGCTTTCTTAGCTTGTTAGGTGAAAAATTTCTATCGTTGTTTTATGAGAACATACTGCATGCTGAAGGGGCTTTTTTAATAGTGGCCGAAGAAGATAATAAAGTTATCGGTTTTATCAGCGGCTGCCTTAATACAGGCATATTGTATAAAAGGTTTATAAGCGAGTATTTTTTCCGGATCTTATCGGTTTTATTTTTTAGATTGTTCAACCCCGCGGTTATTACCGGAGTTATCGAAATAATACGGCATATAAAGTCAAAAAAAGGCGGTGAAGATAGCCCTTCTCTGTGGCGTATTGCCTGAGAGAATCAACAATGTACTTCGGGACAGGGAACGGCGACTCGCCGATTCCCAGATTGAGAACCTCGATGCCGTCCTTCTTCATCTGCTTGCATCTCTCGTTGAGCGCAAGGGTGGGCGATGCTCCGAGGCCCCTTATGTTCTGATCCAGGCTCGCGTGTCTGTTTATGCTCATGTCATCACCTTCAGCATTCTGTTGGGGCGGGTGGGAAGAAGGTTCATGTTCTTTAACGTTTTGAAAAGCCCAACAATGCATAAATATCCCGCCGCCTTGGCAACCGCGATGAAGGTCCTTGTCGAAGCATACGGATGCACGCTCAACCGCGGCGAGGCCGAGGAATTTTCCGACGGACTGCTGGCAATGGGCCACAGCATTGCCGAAAGCCAGACAGAAGCCGATGCCTTCGCCCTGTTCACCTGCGGCGTCATCGAGATAACAGAGCGGCACATGCTAAAGCGCATATCGGAACTCGCATCGCTGCCCGGCAAGAAACTCATTGTCTGCGGCTGCCTGCCCAACATATCTCCGAAAAAGATCCGCAGCATGGCACCAAATGCTCACATAGTAGGAACGGGGGATCACATGGCCGCACTGGCAGAATTTACCGTCGGTGAGGCGGCCCTGCAATTTCAAAGGGTATCATCTGTAGGCATTCTCCCAATCGCCACGGGCTGCATGGGCCACTGCTCATACTGCGTAACGAAAGAGGCCAGAGGTTCGCTTCAGAGCAGAAAACCTGACAGGATAACCGAAAGGATGCGGCAGCTTCTGAGAGCCGGAGCGGCGGAAATCCAGCTCTGCGCCCAGGATACGGCTGTTTACGGAAATGACATAGGAACGGACCTTTGGCGCCTTGTCGAATTGCTGGGCGCGGAAACCGGCAAAAGCATGATCCGCATAGGCATGATGAATCCGGCCAGCGTTCGCAACGGCATGGATACGGTGTTGAAGGCATATGCCCATCCGAAGGTCTTCAAATTCCTGCATCTGCCTGTGCAGTCAGGCAGCGACGAGGTGCTCGGAAGGATGGGGCGCCGCCATACGGTTTCGGATTTCGAGACGATAGTCGATAGGTTCAGGAGCGAAATCCCTGACCTCAGCCTGTCCACGGACATCATTCTGGGATTCCCGGGCGAGACAGATGATGATTTTCGGCTCAGTCTGGAGTTGATGGAGAGAGTCAAGCCGGACATTATCAACATCACCAGGTTCTCCTCGAGGCCCGGGACAGAGGCCCACAACATGAAACCGAAGGTTCCGAGCCGAATTGCCAAGGACCGCTCCAGAATTATGACTGAGCAGAGATTCAGGCTCACCGAAGGGAATTATACGCGCTTCGAGGGCCGCATACTGAAGGCTCTGGCCACCGAGCGGCGGATGCCAGGCAGCACTTTCTTCAGAACGCCCGAGTACAAGCCGATTGTCGTCGCAGGCGAGCACGAGTTGGGAAAATGGCACAGTGTCATGGTGAACGGTCGGGAAAAGACCCATCTATGCGGTTCTCTGATAAAAACCGAAATAAAACAAAATTGAAAATTGAGGCCGGCTGGATGCCGGCCCATTTTTGTTTAAAGCTGTATCTCGATGCCCAGGCGCTCGGTCAGTTCCTTGTACCGGTTCCTGATGGTGACCTCTGTCACACCGGCAACGTCAGCCACTTCCCTCTGGGTCCTGCGCGCGTTGCACAGGATGGAGGATATGTAGATGGCTGCCGCGGCGACACCGGTCGGGCCCCTGCCCGAAGTGAGCTCTTTCTTGGCGGCTTCATCCAGTATCTCCATGGCTTTTGTCTGGACGTCTCCGCTGAGCTTCAGCTCGCTGCAGAACCTGGAGATGTAATCTTCAGGTCTGGTTGGCATGAGTTTGAGCTTCAGTTCCCTCGTCATGAAACGGTAAGTTCTGCCAATTTCCTTGCGGCCGACGCGGCTGGCACTTGCGATCTCATCGAGAGTTCTGGGCACGTTGCACTGCCTGCATGCCCCGTAGAGCGATGCTGCCACAACGCCTTCAATGCTCCTTCCGCGGATGAGGTTCTTGTTCACGGCCTTTCTGTAAATCATGGCTGCCGTTTCCCTCACGTTCCTGGGAAGGCCCATTCCGGAGGCCATCCTATCCAGTTCGCTGAGTGCGAACGCGAGATTCCTCTCGGTCGCGTTTGAAACCCTGATCCTGCGCTGCCACTTTCTGAGCCTGTAAAGCTGGGCCCTGTTCCTCGTCGGGATGCTTTTCCCGTACGAGTCCTTGTTCTTCCAGCCAATCTCGGTGCTCAGACCCTTGTCATGAATCGTGTAGGTCATGGGCGCACCGGTTCTGGCGCGCTTCTCGCCCTGGTCCGTGTCGAATGCACGCCACTCAGGTCCCTGGTCGATTAACTGTTCATCAAGTACAAGCCCGCAGTCCTCGCATACCAATTCTCCGCGGTTATAATCCCTTACCAGATGCCCGCCCCCGCATTCAGGGCACTGCATCACTTCTTCCGCGGCTTCTCTTTTCTTTGCCATGTATTTACCCCCTTCTTTTTAACCGGTCCGGACGAACGAGCTTTGAATCTGCCATGCTGCTCCCTCGGAGTGCGCCGCCCGATCGGTCTCGGGCGATCATGGTTTACATGTTCGTCGGTGCTGAAATACAATGTGGTGCCCAGCAATCCAATTTTCTCTGCTCCTTGTCTGGGTTTCAGTGCGATGTAAGGTTCCTTCACAGGCCCGAAGACCCGTGCAACCTTGCCGACCTCAACGCCCCGCAAATCATAGACCTTTGTTCCGGGGGTCGGTGTTTCGGAGGCTCTGAGGAGGATGGTCCCGTCGTGTATGACATTCTTAACTGTGCCCAACTTTTTCATGCTGTCCTCATTGTATTTCTATTTTTGGACTTTAAGCTAAGTTGAATTAGTATTTAAATCTTTCGCAGTGTTTAATATAGACGACCTAAATTTCCATAGAAAATGGTTTATATGTGTATATTTGTCAACAGCTGGGTAAGCTATTTTAAGGCTTTCGCTGACATGATATTTAAAGAGTTGTTTACCGCAGCCCCGAATTCCTAAATCTATTTGGCCTTATGGAATTCCTGGAATGCTCTGTATGTATAGTAGACATCGGCCTTGCTGGATATCTCCAGGGGCGAGTGCATGCTTATCAGCGCGGGTCCGCAGTCAATGACCTGCAGGTTGTGTTCCGAGAGGAACCTTGCGACAGTTCCGCCGCCCCCTTCATCGACCTTGCCCAGCTCTGTGTACTGCCAGGGTATCTTGTTCGAGTTGAGGAGTTGCCTTACTTCGCCAAGGAACTCGGCGTTCGCATCGTTCGAGCCGCCCTTTCCTCCCGAGCCGCCGAACTTGCATATGCCTATGCCCAGGCCGAGCTTTGCAGCATTGCCCAGCTCATGGACGCTCTTGAACATCGGATCGACACCAGCATCCACGTCAGCTGAAAGAGCACGCGAGTTTGCGAGCACTTTCTTGAGCGCCGCATACCTGAACTTCGGATCGAGTTTTTCCATTATCTGGATAAGCGCATATTCAAAGAATCCGCCCTGGGCTCCTGTCGCGCCGATGCTTCCCACTTCTTCCTTGTCGAAGAAGAGGGCAAGTGCGGTCCTGGCCGGTTTGTTGAGTTCACATATGGCCCTCATAGATGTGTAAGCGCAAACCCTGTCGTCCTGGCCGTAGCCACCGATGAGGCTGCGGTCGAATCCGATGTCTCTGCACTTGAATGCCGGAACAGCCTGGAGTTCCGCACTTATGAGGTCTTCCTCGACGATGCCGTACTTCTTGTTCAGTATCTCAAGGATGTTGGTCTTGAACTTGCTCTTGGCATCCTTGTCCTTGGAGGGTTTGCTGCCGATTATGATGCGAAGTTCCTCGCCGGTGATGCCGTCGAACAGCTTTCTCTCGCCCTGGGCTTTGCGGGCCAGGTGCGGAAGCAGATCTCCGATGACGAATATCGGGTCCCTGTCATCCTCGCCTATGGTAACTTCCATTATCTTGCCGTCCGCACGGACGATGACGCCGTGGAGTGCCAGCGGTACGTTCACCCACTGGTATTTCTTTATCCCGCCGTAGTAATGGGTCTTGAAAAGCGCCATGTCTGAATCAGTATCTTCGTAAAGCGGCTTCTGCTTGAGGTCCAGTCTGGGAGAGTCAATGTGGCTGCCCACGACCTTCATGCCCTTCTCGATTGGCTCCTGGCCGATGACCGCCAGCGCGGCGACTTTCTTCATGTTTGTAATTATGACCTTGTCGCCTGCTTTGAGGGATTTGTAGCTTTCAATCGGCTTGAAGCCGTGCTCCTTGGCAATCTGCTCGATGAAGGTGACTACCTCGCGCTCGGTCTTGGATTTTGAGAGGAAATCCATGTATTCGTCGCAAAAGTCAGAAATGTCCTTCTCGGTTTTCTTGTCCACAGCCAGCCAAGCTGATTCCAGTTTGGCCGATAATTTATCTTCCAATGTCTGTTTTTTCTTAGCCATTCAAAGCCCCCCGCGGGAATAACACATATGAAATTGTTAACCATGATAATACGATTATCGTATATATCATTTCTGCCGAAAGTCCTTTTACCTGCAAATGGCTCAAAGTTCCATATCAAAATGCCTGCCAAGCGCGGCGAATATTTGTTCCTTCACTTCGGCAATATCCTTGGAGGCGTCAATGACCCTGATATGCTTTGACTTGTTGGCAATCTCCAGGTAGTTTTTTCTCACAAGTCTCAGGTTGTCAAGATTCTCGAACTTTTCCAGCTCCGACCGCCCGCCGAGGCGCTTAAGCGATATCTCCGGGTCAACGTCCAGAAGAAGTGTGATGTCCGGTGTGATTATGACAGGTTTGGCGATTTCCTGGAGATAATTAATGTAATCCGCCGATTTTCCCCCCAGCCGCTGTTGCAGCAGCGCCGCCTGGTATGCGACAGTCGAGTCGGAATATCTGTCGGAGATTACGGTTTTTCCTTCCTCCATCCGGTTCCGAATCCAATCCGAATGGGTCGCGCGGTCGGCCAGGAAAAGGAAAGCCTCAGTGTACGGATTCACTTCTTCGCCGTAGCTGCGTCTCACCGCATCCCCCAGCCATGTCTTTGTGGGCTCGGCGGTTGTCTCCACAGCGATTCCTGCATCGGTAAGCCTGCTGGCAATCGGGCGGATGAGTGACGATTTGCCGCAGCCGTCTATCCCCTCCAAAGTTATGAAAGATGACTTCATCGGGAACCTAATCCGCGCAGTGGGATATTACACTTGTCCCCGCTCATTTCTTCTTAATCGGAGGTATGTCTTTCTCTATAACAAACGCACCGACATAATCGCAGTCCTTGCAGTGATATTTGTAGCCAGTGACCAACCCGGCTTCGTAATAGAGGCCCGCGCTCCCGCAGTGGGGGCAAGTCAGAACCTTCTTTGTCATCCGGCAAAGCATGTGCGACAAGGGATTTAACCCTATCCGCTGAAAGATAAAATTAAATCATCCTGTGGCCTCAGGTGAAACGATGAAGCTGATAATCACCTCCGCAGAGGATGTCGCGAGCATGAACATCCGGGATAAGCTGCTGAGCATGGCTGAATGGGGGCCGTCAGGAGATTTCGAGGGCTCCCCGGTTCTTAGGTACGGAGATTATGAAATGGTTCTGATCAAAGACATCCACCTCCACAGAGAACTGCTGGACCTTGAAATCGAAAAGGCCCTGGGCAGAAGGTACGATGTCTTCATATTCGCATCGCGCCACAGGTCTGAATCCGGACTCCGCACACTTACGGTCCATGCCCTGGGCAATTACGGAAACGCGGATTTCGGCGGGCAGCCGGGAAGGTTAGTGCCCACTAGCCCGAAGATGATGACGCAGGCTCTTCTTCTTCTGAAAAAACACGGCGCCAATCTTGGCTTCGGCGTTTCCTTTGAGACTACCCATCACGGCCCTTACCTTGAGACGCCGACATTCTTCATTGAGATAGGGAGCGGCCCCGACGCATGGCCCGAGCCGGAACCGGCCAGGGCGATTGCCAGGGTGCTCCTCGACCTGGGCAGAGAGAACATCACCGCCGATGATGCAATCGGCATCGGCTTCGGGGGCGGCCATTATGCCCCGAGGCACACCGATGTTGTGGAAAGGATGAAGATTTCCATGGGGCACATGGTTCCGGACCATGCGCTTGGGCACGTTGACGGGCCGATGCTTGACAGGATGATCGCAGGCACTCCCGGCGCATCTGTCGCCTACTTCCATAAGAAAGCCGTGAAAAGCGCAAGGAAGAAGGAGCTGGATACGTTGCTCGCGGAACGCGGCATCCGACCGGTGAGGTCCGCCGACCTTGTGCCGCGCTGACAGATTATATGCAAAAATTATAATAGCTAACTTACTAATAGGGTGTTCTCCAGAACGGGGGCAACAGTATATGTTGAAGGAATGCAGAACACACGGATATTTCAGAGACGAAGAATGCCCTATATGCGGTGAGCAAGGCAGATTTCTGATGAACGAAGAGGAGCTGGACAAGCTCGGCCGGACGATGGCGGGAGTGCTCCGGCATTTTCCTGAGCGCTATGGTCTCAGGATGAACAAGCACGGCTGGGTCGACCTCGAGGAATTCATCAACCAGGTAAGAGATAAGCAGAGGCGCTTCAGATGGCTGAAGCCGCATCACGTTCTTGCCATCATTGACACGGACCCGAAAGGCCGCTATCAGTTTCGCGACGGTATGATTCGCGCGACCTATGCACACTCGGTGGATGTGGAACTTGATCTTCCCACAAGAGGCACGCCCGAGCTCCTTTACTACCCCACGACCAAGGAAGAGAAGGACGTCCTCATTGAAACCGGGCTTATGCCCTCCGACAGGAAGAAGGTCCATCTCAGCCGGACGATTGAATCCGCGGTCATTGCAGGCAAGGTCCGCGACCCGGAGCCGCTCATATTCGAAGTCAACGCGAAAGCCATGACTGACGCTGAAATGGTCATCATGAAGGCAGGCAACACCGTCTTCGTGGTTGATTCGGTCCCGCCGGAATACCTGCGCCTGATGGAGCCCGAGGAAGTACCTGTTGTCGAGGAAGAGCCCAAGATAAGGGACAGGGAACCGAAGAAGGAAGAGCCGGCGTCCCGCGAGGAATGAACAAGGCCTGATTCGCAGTCTGTTAGGGATAGATATTTAATTACTCTTTAGCATAAGCTATGTCGGTGGAAAGATGAAAAGTTATGACATCATTGCAATCGGCAGCGGCTCCAGCATGAACATTTTACCCGCCTTTCTCGACAGGGACCCGAAATTCAGGGCGGCAGTGATTGACAAGGACGACCCCGGCGGCATCTGCCTCACGAGGGGCTGCATCCCGACCAAGATGCTGGTATATCCCGCGGAGCTTGTCAGGACCATCGGGGAAGCAGGAAAGTTCGGAATTGATGCGCCGATAAAAAAAGTGAATTTTCAGAAGGTTATGGAGAGGATGAGAGCCCACGTCCAGCCCCAGATAGAGAGCATCAGGAAAGGTCTGGGCAGCACACCCAACATAGATTATTACAATGCAACGGCGGAATTTATCGAGCCATACACGCTCAAAGTCGGAAAAGAAACGATTCACTCAAAATTCATCCTGCTTTGCCTCGGCTCCGAAGCGGCCGTGCCGCCGATTCCCGGCCTGGAAAAAGTGAAGTTCCTGACCAGTGACACGGTGCTGGGCCTGAACAAATTACCCGATTCGCTCATAATCATCGGCGGCGGCTATGTTGCTGCTGAATACGGCCATTTCTTCTCCGCGATGGGTTCGAAGGTCACCATCATCGGGCGCAACCCCAGATTCCTGCCGAATGAGGAACCGGAGATATCTGCCATGGCGCAGAAGGAGATGTCAAAGCATATGACGATTCTCACGGGCCAGGAAACCGTCGAGGTCCAGTCCGGAATGCTCGGAAAGACCGCTGTCATAGCCAGAGACAGAACGACCGGAAAAACAAGATCATTCTCCGCCGACCAGATACTTGTTGCTGCAGGCAGGGTCCCGAACACCGGCATCCTGCATCCAGAACGTTCAGGCATAGAACTCGATGCGAAGGGCTGGATAAAAGTCAATGAGTTCATGGAAACGACCCAGCAGGGCATTTGGGCCTTCGGAGACGCCAACGGCAAGTTCCTTTTCAAACATGTGGCCAACCAGGAGTCGATTGTCGCGTACTACAACGCGGTACTGAAGAAGCGGATGCCCATGGAGTATCATGCGGTACCGCATGCGGTCTTCTGCTACCCCGAGATCGCGGGCGTGGGCATGACCCAGGCCGAGGCTGTGAAATCCCTCGGTGAGGAAAACGTCCTCATCGGATACCAGAAATTCGAAGATACCGCCAAGGGCATGGCCATGGACGCCCAGGGCTTCGTCAAGGTCATTGTTGAAGCCAAGAGCCGAAAAATTCTGGGCGCCCACATAATCGGCCCCCAGGCGTCTGTCTTAATTCAGGAGATAATCAACCTCATGTACACCCAGTCAGGCAGCATACTGCCGCTGACCAAGGCAATGCATATCCACCCCGCCCTCAGCGAGGTTGTGGAACGCGCATGCGGCCGGTTCATGCCTGTCTCGCAGTACGAGCATCTCCAGATGCATGAGCTCGGCGAGGTGCATCAGGAACATCATCACCACTAGAACAGCTTCGCCATCTCCGCGCTTAGCGCCTCAAGGAACATGACATCGTCATCGTCGAAACACGCCTTCGTATGCGAGTCTATATCCAGCTGCGCGACGAACTTCTTCCCCTTCATTATCGGTACCACTATCTCGGACTTGACCCACGGGCTGCATGCGATGTAATTGTCTTCGCCGGCCACGTCCTGCGAGATGTAAGTCTTCTGGCTGACCGCGACCTGACCGCAGATGCCTTTCCCGAACGGGATCTTGATGTGCTCGGTTATCTCGCCGGCAAACGGTCCGAGCTTCAGTTCCTTCTTCCCGAGGTCGGCCGTATAAATCCCGACCCAGTCATAATAATCAACCTCGTCCTTCAACAGGAAGCAGACGGCACTGAGAAGGTCGTCCCTTTCCCCGTCGGCAGTCAGGATCTTCCTGCATGTGCTTAACAGATCGGCATATTCAAGTTTCATTTTCCTTCCTCCAGTTCTCCCCAGGACTTCAGTGCCCGCCGTATGTGCGGAATGGTTATCGAACCTCCGACGACCAGCCCGATGTCCATGGCCTCGACGATCTCGGCTTCAGTGACCCTAGCCTTATGGCATTGAACAAGATGGTAGTTGATGCAGTCGTCGCATCTCAGGACCAGGGATGCCACAAGTCCCAGCATCTCCTTCTGCTTTGCAGGGATGGCGCCGTCCTCATAGACCTTGGAATCCAGGTTGAGGAACCTCTTCATGCTCATGTCCGCTTTTTCTGTCATGAGCTCAGCCAGCTCGGCCCGTTCTTTCTGAAATTTCTCTATTCCCGTCATCGACAACACCTGTAACGCGTATCCGGATTACACTTTTATTGTTTTCCAGGCGCCGAGCCTGAAGCGCCAGGCAATGATTGCCGCTCTGACGCTGTACTCGACGACAAACGCAATCCATGCCCCGAGTATGCCCAGCCCAAAGGTAAAGCCCAGCAAAATGGCCATGGGCAGCCTCACAACGAACATTCCCAGTATCGCGACGTTCAGCGGCCAGTGTGTGTCCCCGGCCCCCCTCAGTGCGCCGGAAAGCGTGAAATGGATGCCAATCGCGGGCATCGCCAGCGCCTGCAGCCTTATCCAGAGCGCAGCGTAATCTATCGTCTCCGTATCCGGAACGAATAATCTGGCCATCGGTTCGGCAAAGACGAACATTACAGCCCCGATGCCGCACATCAGGAGCATGGAGAGCTTTGTGGCTTCCCAGCCGCTCTCTTCCGCTTCCTGAGGTTTCTTGGCCCCGAGGTTGAGCCCGACGAGCGCTGTAGCTGCCATGGCGAAACCCATGCCGGGCATAAAAGCCAGCCCCTGAATCCTGGCGCCGATCTGATGGCCTGCAAGAGCCGCAGTTCCGAAGTAGACTATTATCGCGGTGTAGAACAGGAAGCCAACCTGAAGCACAGCTTGCTCGGCTGCGGCAGGGCTTCCAATCCTCATGATCCTGCGGACGACTTTCTTCGAATAACCCATTCTTCTGATGGGCATATTCAGCCTCAGCTTTCTGCGCATGAGCAGGTACAGGTAGACCCCGGCGCCTGCCGCGAATCCGATTATGTTCGCCACAGCCGCTCCGAGGACGCCCATCTGCGGGAATCCCCAGTACCCGAATATCAGAACATAACCGACCGCGATGTTGACTATGTTTGTTATGGCGGCCATTATCATCGGCGTTTTCATGTCGCCTGCTCCGCGTAGCGCAGCGCCCATTATGAATTCGAAGAAGCTGAAAGCCGTACCCAGGAATACGAATTTAACGTAAGTTTCACCAAGGGCCTGGACCTCCGGCGAAGCTGGGAACGCGTCAATGATGTAACCTCCGAGGAACCATCCTGCCAGCGTCAGAGGAATTGTCAGTATTAGGCTCAGCCAGATACTCTGCTCCATCACCCGTTCGGCCTTTTTCTTCTCACCGGCGCCGATATGCCTCGCGATGAGGGCGATCGTTCCGGCGCTCACTGCCATCATAATTGCATGCGCAAGGAAGACCACCTGGCTTCCCAGGCCGACGCCGGCAATGGCATCTCTGCCGGCCTCGTCGCCAAGGTTGCCAACCATAATCATGTTGACAGTGACAGTGAGTGATTGCAACAGATTTGTAAGAATGACCGGCCATGTGAAAGCCAGAATCTCCCTGCGTTTGGCTGCATTGCCGTTTCCGTTACCGTTGCCCAGACGGAACCATCGCATGCCTCAACTGAGAAGCAGGGATTTATTTAAACATATGCACGTATGTGCAAATGTACAAAGGTATTAATATCATGCTGCCGATAGGGTGAAAAGTGACCGAAGAGATAAGGATAATAGATGACCCGAAAATCATCAAGCTGGTGACCGACGAGACCCGTAGGGCCATACTTGAGATACTGCGGGTGAACCGGCTTTCTGTGTCTCAGATTGCGGGGATTCTGGAGAAGGACCAATCCACCGTGTACAGACATGTCGAGAAGCTTCTGAAGGCAGGCCTCATCGAGCAGTCCGGAGAGAGGAAGGAACACCATATCCCCGAAAAACTGTATGCAAGGACCGCCAAGATATTCTTCCTTGCCCCAGGCCTGGATGCGGTTCCCGGGAAGGACCTCCTCTTAAAGAATATAGAAAAATCAAGCGGTGAGGTTGCCGGCATGCTGGAGCAGATGGGGTACGGCAGCGGTGACGACGATGCAACGAACGCTCTTTTCGTTGAGATGGAGAAGGTCGTATCAAAAAAGCTCCGCAACCTGGGGCCAGATGCCCATCTCAGCTTCTACACGCTCTGGAAGCTGCAGACCGCGATAATCATGCTGGAGATGAACAGGGACCCGGAGCTTGCCGCAAAAGCCAGAAGATTCTCAGATGCGTTCGGAAAAATATAAAAGTTATTCGCGAGGCCGGAGCCCGAGCTCGATCTCTTTGCTCTTCACCATGGACACGCACTGGTCCTTGGTCAGAACGCCGGATTTGTAGCCCTTGTTTATCCACTTCTTGTAGTTGAGGAGCTCTTCCTCGGCTTTGGTCAGTTTGCCGCCGGTGAGAGGTTTCCAGGACGGGTCTGCCGATGCCTTGGCCGGAGCCTGAGCTGCAGGCGTTTGGGCGACAGGCTTGGGGGTTGGCAGAGGTGCCTGTTTCGGAGGTTCCTGCTTTGCAGGGGGAGCCACCGCTGTTGGCTTAGGCTCTTCAACAACCGGCGCAGCAGGTTCTTCTGGCTCTGGCTCATCCTTCTTGCCGAATGATGAGAATAGTCCTTTGCTCTTCTCCTTCTTCCTCTTGCCGCGGGCCTCGATTTTCTCGAGGTCTGCGTACATGTCTCTTACCAATTTTTCCCTCTTAGCTGTAGATTAACCCTGCATATATATATTAATTTTCCGTCAAGGGGTCCATCCCAAACCCATAAGCTCTCAGCGCTGAATTAATATAATCCGAGCCATATTACGCAGCATGGCGGGAAAGCTCAGCCTCCTGACAGAACAGGGGCGACTGAAGAAGAAACTGGACATCAGAAGGATAGACAATTCCGGGTTCATTCACAGAGTCTTCGAAAAAGGGGAGCGTTACAGGATTTACTCTACGCCCAACCTCGAGACTGCCGCAGCCATCCATGAGAGCCGCAACCATATGATTTTCGCCGGAGATTGGGGCAACGCCGAACTTCCGCTGGAAATCCTGCCGGCAGAAGGCGTGTTCGTTTCATCCAGCCCCCTCGAGGCTGTCGAACTGCTGAAAACCCATTATGAACTGGACGGTGAATGGCCATGCTGGCATTTCCTCGCTCCCGAGAAATTCGGCCCCGGCCCGTGGGATGAGCTAGGACCGCTCCGGGTTGACGAGGTTCCCACCATTTTCAGATACTGGACACTCAGCGACGATCCTGAAAAGGAAATGACCGAAAGGGTCATGAAATACGACAGCGCCTGCATAAGGGAAGAAGGCAAGCCCGTTTCCTGGTGCGGCCTGCATTTTGACATTCTGGGAGTGGGAAATATGGGGTTTGCCCATACAATCGATGAACACAGGCGGAAGGGATACGCCAGCCTGGTCACGAAATCGCTGGTCAACCGCCTTGCAGCCCGCGGAAGAAGGGCGACCGTGCATGTCATCAAGGACAACCACGCAAGCGTCGCGCTCTGCAAGTCCATGGGATTCTCCACGCTGGGCGAACTCGGATGGGCGAACTTCATCCGCCGCGTTTGATAGGAAAATCAATCGAAACCCATATATACTGACCTTTCTTGGGGACGATGCTCTTTCAGAGCCAATGACTGATGAAGCCCCTTCATGCGAAGGGGGCGAAGGAGGAATTGAAATGGCAAAACCGATGTATGTAAGATTTGAGATGGACAAGGAACTCGTGGACAAGACCTACCAGCTTGTGGAACTGTCAAGGGACACCGGCAAGCTCAGGAAGGGAACCAACGAGGTAACGAAGCTTGTGGAAAGGGGGACAACAAAGTTTGTCATCATCGCCGAGGATGTGCAGCCCGAGGAGATTCTCGCTCACATGCCGCTTCTGTGCGATGACAAGAACATCCCTTACGCATATGTGCCCAGCAAACAGGAGCTCGGCGTTGCGTGCGGACTGGAAAAGCCCACGTCCTCGGTCGCAATCATGGACGCTGGCAAGGGAAAACCGATAATGGAAGAACTTGTCGGAAAGGTCGCTTCGCTGAAGAAGTAGGTAACCCGGAGTGATTGAAATGATGAACGACAGCATACCGGCCGAAGTGGTCGAGATTGTCGGAAGGACCGGCATGACCGGCGAAGCCGCACAGGTCAAGGTCAGAGTGCTTGATGGCAGGGACAAAGGCCGCATCATCACCAGGAACATCATCGGCCCCGTTCAGCTCGGGGATATTCTGATGCTCAGGGAGACGCAGAGAGAGGCCAGAAAACTTGGCATGAGGTAAGTGGTAACATGGTCGAAAAGAGAAACTGCTCCTTTTGCGGACACGCGATCGAACCCGGGACGGGCAAGATATATGTGCGCAAGGACGGGTCAGTATTCAATTTCTGCAGCAACAAGTGCCAGAAGAACAACATCGGACTCGGAAGGGTCTCAAGGCGAACCAAATGGACAGTGAGGTACGGCGAGCTCAAGGCAAGCGCACTCAACAGGGAGAAGGAAGGCCAGGATGAAGCTCCGGCCGAGAAGGAAGCCCCTAAGAAGGCCGCTCCCAAGAAACCCGTTAAAAAAGCGCCTGCCAAAACCGAAGCTCCGGCAAAGCCCAAGAAAGCCGCGCCCAAGAAAGAAGCCAAAACCGAGTAATCCGGAGTTGACCGAATGGAAAGGACATTCGTCATGGTCAAGCCGGACGGCGTTCAGCGCGGCATTGCAGGCCAGGTTGTCTCACGCTTTGAATCAAAAGGTTTGAAACTTGTCGCGGCCAAGCTCATGGTCATCGATGAAGACCTTGCTTCCAGACATTATGCAGAGCACCTCGGCAAGCCGTTCTACGGGAAACTGGTCAGCTTTATTACATCCGGTCCGGTTCTCGCGATGGTCTGGGAAGGCCAGGATGCCATTTCCACTGTCAGGGCCGTCGTCGGCAAGACCAACCCCAAGGAAGCCGGCCCCGGCACGATACGCGGTGATTTTGGCATGACCACAGGCCGCAACATCATCCACGCTTCCGATTCTCCGGCAAGCGCCGAGCGGGAGATAGGCCTGTTCTTCGGGAAAAACGAGGTCCTTGACTACAGGCGCATCGACGAAGTCTGGCTTTACGAATAAGACTTCTCTCTTGGTGATAGGATGAGGGACACCGGAGCGGCATTCAATTGGATAATTGACCTCCTAGAAACCAATGGGATACCCTATCAGATAATCGGAGGCTTCGCCGCGAAGGCCTACGGTGCCACGAGGGAACTCTGGGACATAGACATCTACGTATCAGGCAAGAATTTTCCTTTGATATGCCGTCTGGCCAGCAGCTACACTGAATGGGGCCCCGGCCACTACAAGGACGAGAGCTGGGACTGCGAATTCGTCAAGCTTCGATTCAATGGTCAACAGATCGATATCGGCAATGCGGACAACACACGCTGGTACGACCGGGAGGCCGGCGCATGGGTCACCGAGAGAGTTGACTTCTCATCCTCAACGCCTGTGAATATCATGGGCCGGGATGTGCCTGTGATGCCCAAATCCAATTTGATAGAGTACAAACGGAAGCTGGGCCGGAAGGTGGACCTCGAAGACCTGGAGCAAATGCCTATCTCATGCCCCTGACAATCATTTCCTCAACATACTGGGAGCAATCGTCTGCCATCCTGGCGATGGCCTCATTGTCGAAGGGTTTCACTTCGCGCAGCTTCTCGTCCCAGGCATGGAACGGGGCAAACTGCTGGATCACATATTTCTTTGCGCCTTTCAGCTGCCTGGCAATCTCAACCACGTCATCGTGGGTGTGAATGCCGGGAACCACCGTGGTCCTGAACTCGTAATCCAGACCCGAGTCCATGATAATCCCGACGGACTGTTTTATTTTCTTAATGTCTGTTTCCACGCCAGTCGCTTTTGAATATCCCTTCCTCAGCGGCCATTTGACATCCATGGCGATGTAATCGACAAGTTTCTTCTCTATGAGGTCGGCAAGGACATCCGGCATTGTGCCGTTGGTATCCAGTTTCACAAGCTTGCCCATGCCCTTAATCTTGCGCATCCAGTCCTCCAGGTCCGGTTCCAGGAGGGGCTCGCCGCCGGTGATGCAGACGCCGTCGAGAAAATCTGAATGCTTCTTCAGCAGGTTGCGCACCGAGGCCCATTTCTTCTCCGGGTAGCGGTCCGGGTTCTCCAGAAGTTCGTAATTGTGGCAGAAAGGGCATCTGAGATTGCATCTGGGCGTGTAAAGCACCATGACCAGTTTGCCGTCCCAGTCCAGGAACGAGGTTTCGATTATGCCGCGGATCATGTTGCCCAGGATGCTGACGGTAAATTAAAACATGCCGCTACCGCACTATCCTGGTCCCGGCCTTTCCTGCCATGGCCTCGACCAGATTGTCATGGCTGGCGATTATGGCCCGCCTGCCGCCGTTCTCGATGAACTCTATCGCGGCCTGTATCTTGGGGCCCATGGAGCCGGGTGGGAACTGGCCCTCGGCCAGGAACCGTTTCGCTTCCTTGACCGTTAGGATGTCAAGGTCTGCCTGGTCCGGTTTTCCGTAATTGATCGAGACCTTGTCAACACCGGTGAGGATTATAAGTTCGTCCAGGTCAAGCTGCTGCGCAAGCTTGGAGGATGCGTAGTCCTTGTCTATCACTGCCTCGACGCCGTCCAGCAGACCGTTCTCCAGTTGGATGACAGGGAGGCCTCCGCCGCCGCATGCGATGACGATCTTTCCCTTCTCCAGGAGATGCTGTATTGTGTCTTTTTCCACAATTCTAAG
>JAQVMG010000128.1 GCA_028703755.1 Thermoplasmata archaeon
GTTAGTTGATCAAAGAATTGAAGAAATAGAAGATGAAGTTCTTTTGGCTAGTGGTTTTGATGTTGTTAGTATGAAATCATGGGAAAGAAAAAGTCAAATACTCGGATGTGCAAAAAAACTTCCTGAATCATGGCATGAATTAAGAGACGTTTCAACATTGCTTAATCATACTCGCAGCGGTATAAGCGGAATATTAGAAGACAAATCTTATACAACAAAACTAAAACTTTCAGAAGCAACAGCTAAACCCGAAATAGTCAATCACATGCTTGCTGAATTAGATTCTACTGATCCGATAAGAGTTTATGAATTTAATAGAAGAAAATTAGTAACAGAATTTCCAAACATACCTGCAAACAGGCAGAGATATATTGCGTATCGTTTACTCGCTCAATTAAATCCACAAGGAGGTAAAACAAAATGATAGAATATGTAATAGTCGGATCTGTGGTTAATTTTGGAGCAGGTGTTGCATTGTCATTAACAGACAGAAGATTTTCTATAAATGCAAGGAAAAGAACAGAAGAAAGATTAGAAACAAAGCTTAAACAAGTAGATGCTTTAGACTATCTTGCCAAAACTGCAGAAACAAACACACAAGAGTATACGCAAAATGTTCTTTTAGCTAGAGATTATTTCGCAGAACATGCAATAAAAGTAAAAGCCAAGTCTGAAAAAGGTAGATGGGATAGATTTACTGATATGGTTAGCTTCTACAAAAATCATGAAAGATTGAATAATCTTGGATGGAAGCAAAAACTGACAATTGCCTATGGTGCAAATTTAGCAGGAGATATTGCTATTGCAGCAACAGCCGGATTAGCAGTAGCGGGTCCAGCATTGTTAGCAACTAGCTATGAGGGTCTTTGCTTATTCGCTGGAATGCAAGTAGGAAAACTTTTCCGAAGCAGAACTCCGGAAGAAAAACAATTAGACAAAATGGCAAAAGAGCTGACACAAGATGGTAAAATCCTAAGCATAGCAACACACTATTCTCCTACGGCCAATCTGAATGTTCCAGAGCAAAAAGAAGCTCCAACTGAAAAAACAGCTGAAAGAAAGCCTATTGATTATAATCAACTGGGAACAAGAGCAGGAACAGTAATGGCAGATGCTGCTGGAAAAGCTGGAAACATTGTTAATAGTGGAATTGCTGCTATAAGAAAAAGTCTTGAAGATAAAAGAAAAGCAAGAGAACTCATAGAACAGCAACATAAAAAGGCTTTAAGAGACAGATACAAAGATTATTAAAAAATCTGAAAATGGCAAATGAAACAAGCGATAGAATCGCAGAGATAAGAAGAAATATAGCGGCAGGCGTAGACAGACCCCTTGGCAGATGGCAAAAGGCAAAAAGATATATGAAGATGGCAGCTATTGGTGCAGCTGTAACAGGAATTGCCGCTACGAGCGTCATGACATATGACTTTATTACTGCAAGAAGAAACTTAGCGGAAAGAAATGTACTTTTAAGATCATCTAATATTTCATTCATAGCTGGAAATCCTGAAAAAAAAGCAGCACCCAAAGCAGATATAGAATCTGTAACAAAATTTAATGAAGGTGGGGGAACAGAAAGTAAAGTTGGAACAGCAGAAGCAACAACACATAGAGAAGTAAGAGGAGATATTTCTTATTATGAATTCTTTGATTCACAAAATTCAAGAAAAGCAACTTCAAATGAAAAGCCCGAAAGATTTCAGGCAGGATTGAGGCCGAGCGGGAGTTATAATTTTAGGGAACAATTTGCGCAAGCTATTTTAGAATCCGGAATAAAAGGTCCTCAAGAATATATGGTCTATAAGTTTGCTCCAAGAAGAGGATTTAACGAGTTGGACATTGATGTAGTAGAATTTCCTGGTGAGAGGGGATTAAAGGAAAATGAACCGGGAATAATTGAAAAAAAAGGGAATGGCAAAGAAGATGTGAGAATAATGGTTAACAGACTTAAAGAATACAGAAATCTTATTGGCTGGGTCAAAGGTAAAGAATGGAGGGCAGGCACACTTCTTGAAGATTACGCCATAACTCCTGAAAATGCAGTTGCTGCAAGGGAAATATTCAAAAAATTAAAAACGCTTGATAGCACACAAGCAGTTAGTGAAGGCGATAGAGAAGATTTAGTCGAGCAAATTTTAGACATTGAAAGGAGAATGAAAAAAAATACGATATATGACACATTTGAAGATGGATTCTTCAAGATTTTACCCCAAGAAAGTACAATTTATCTGGGAGAAAGACTTCCTGCATGGAAAAGATTTGCATGCTGGCTTGGAATGGGGAGAGACAACCATAATATCTTAAGAGTTGAAAATCAATGGGATCTTTGGCCTGGAAGATGGCCAGGATTAGAAGGAACTGTTTTTGGTCATGGCGAAGATAAAATATATCCTTTTGATAAATACAATAATGGGGGATATACTCTTGAAGATAAGTTTGGAAAAATCGCACAAATAAAAATTGAAGATTTTGTATGGAAATATGGGCAAGATGTTGTTTATTCTTACTTTTTAGACTTAAACGGAGATGGAAAGATTGATGAAAAAAATGAGTTAATCAGCAAAGTTTTGTGTAAGACAACTCATGATGAAAAAATTGGATTAGAAAAATTATCACGGGGAGAAAGACCTGAAACAGATATGACCATATCCCTGAATTATTCTTTCATGACTCCAGAAGTGGAGATGGTAAAAGGAAAGGAATTTTTTAGATTGGGAGCAGCTATTGAAACCCTGATGGTTGAACAAGTTCATAGGGGATATGGAAAACATTCTCTTTTAGGATATATTCATGATCAGAGAAGTGATAAAATGTTGTCTGATGATATGAATCTACAAAATATGAGCAGAGCATTAACGCAAGAATCTACACTCGTTGCAAAACATGATATTATAAAAGCATTAATCGCTGCAAAAAGACCTTACGCAAGAGAACTTGCTGAAAAATATAATATCGCGAATGAATTTGTCGGACATTATCAAACTTCTGATTTAACAAGAAAAAGATTATACACTGGACCATGGCCCTGGATTATACTTGGTGTTGCAGGGGCAGGATATCTAGCTTATAGACGAAATAGAAAAGATAAAGAAAGACGGGATTCAAGAACAGGAATAAGCTTGGAAATAGAGAAAAAATATGGGGGCATAACGAAATGAATTTTGAGGAATTAAATGAATGGATTGGAATATTGTTTGAGAAAAGAAAAAAAGAAGAAATAAGAGCAAAACTCCCAAGATTTAAACAAGATGAGTGGTTAATCAAGCAGTTAGGTTCACAATTTGAGGGCAAAGAATTAAAAAATGTGACTCTGGAAGATTTTATTCCTTTAGTGAATATGTTAGAAAAAGTTGTTCTTCCAGAATATCCTCTTGAAGATGCTGTCAAATATGCCCCATTATATTTCTCTGCAGTTAGCAACGAAACTGTAAGGAAGAGATACCCTAAAGTTTTAACGCATCTTAATGAAATTAAAACTGTTGAACCCTCCCTTGTTTCAGAAGGGATAATAAAAAATCCGGATTTTAAATACTATCCTTCTTCATCTGGCACTGATCCTAGGCCCTATGTTTTTAATGAATTAAGTTATTTAGAAAGAGTAAGAAAAATTTTGGAAGATTATTCTAATGAAGTTATTGAGTTTCCAGAAAGACTCGCAAATTTTGGGGCGCATCTACGCGATTTAAAAGAGAAAGGGATTGATTTAATAAAATTGTTTGGTTGCGGATATGCGAGAGTATTAGAAAAACTTGATGGATATAATCGAAGCGATCAAAAAAGATTTCCAGATGTATCTACTGGAGTTACAGAATTATTGAAAAAGCTCGATACAGAGGGATTTAATATATATCATGAATCAAATATAAGCAAAATAGCAGAAAGATTAAGATACGACAAGGGAGTTAAAGAATTATCAATACTCTCAACATATCTGAGCAAAGAAGCAATAATGTATATATCTGGCTTTCACCTTAAAGAGTAATATATTACACTATAAAAATACTTAAATACAAAAAAAACATAAAAACAAAATGGAAACAATAAGAGACAGATTAAGAAAAAGCGCACAGAGTCTTGTCGACAAAGTGAACGCAGGGCTAGCAGATCCAAATAGCGGAATAAGTAAAACTCTTAATGTGACCG
>JAQVMG010000129.1 GCA_028703755.1 Thermoplasmata archaeon
TCCCTCTTACAATTAACATAAAATCTCCTTTTTATAATATATCGTGGTATAAAACTATCAGCTTATGCATTCAAATAATTATAGTCATTGAGACTCAACTGGCAAACATCATTTAACCAATTATTTCTATTAATAAAACCAAGTTTTTCACAATACTCAGCACCTAGTTCTAAGTATTGAGTCTCAGTTACATTCATCGGCACATAGCCGGGGAGCTTTGCCATTTGTTTTGTCATTCTATTTTTTGCACTATATGGATTGTGCAGATCAGCAATTTCCCTTGCTGTCATATTGTTGAATAATAAATTCCATTCAGGGTCAAATTGTCCATGCTGTTTGGTGATTTCGTCATGATAAGTTTCGGAACCTTTATTTATCTGATGTTTATATTTATTCCAGATTGGAAGTGTTTTGCTCAACACCCATTTCGACATTTGAATAATATTATACTCGTTTCTTAATGCCCATTCTGGGACATCAAAAAGATCATCAAACTCAAAGGAATCTGGAGTCCATGTGGGGAATTGAGTTCTTACAAATTGACCATCTCGTAACCAATTTGGATTTAAATCATCCAATCGCATTAGGATTCTGGAATGAGAACAGTTTCCTTCTGTCCCATCTGGTTCACACCACCAGGCACGTAAATCGTTTGATATAATAATCCCAAATCCATAACACATATGAATTCTCCTTTATTCCTTATAGTCTACACAAATAACATATTTTGAATTTACTTCACGGGCAATGTTCCCATCAAAATCAAAACATTGAAATACATAGTTGCGTTCACTATCTACAACAATTTTTATCAATTGATAATATTCAACATAATTTCTAAATTTAATATTATCCGTTTGTTTCAACCATCCAATTGTTTCAACACAAATTTGTTCTATTTTATTCTTCATAAAATTCCTCTTTATCAGTCGTTATTAGCACTAACTCTCGCCTTCTATAAAACTGTTCCAATATTTCTTCTGAATAATCAATGTAATTCTCTGCCCATTGACTGAAAATATCTTCTTCAAGAAAGTCTGAATATCCAGAACACGCAATATATATCTTGCTAATCAACTTTCCGCATCCCTCACACTTAACGGGTTCATTATATAAAAAAAGATCGGAATTTATATTGTTGTCGTGACCAGCATAAATCACGACCACATTCCTCATACGATCAGAATAACCACAACTATGATAACGTGGTCTATTTTTAAATAAAAATTCTTGATTGGGTTTAAGTTTTTGTGAATAGCACATTAGAATCCCTTATTTATATTCTGGTAAACACTTATAATTCCAACAAATCATATCCCGTTTTGTTTCATGATTCTCTTCCCATTTTAGCAATTCGCTTGTAATGGGAACAAAACGAGTAACCATCTCGTCCCCTGTATCGTCCAAATTACAAAAGATATATTCGGTAGAAAAATTTTCAATACTAAACTTACAATTTGCACAACAATTTGATTTCATATAACCAGGTTGTTTAATCATATTTTCTCCTTTTTTGTTATTTTGGTCAGAGTCCTCTATCGGGGTCGAACCGACATCATCCATTATGCACCACTTGCTTAGAAGGCAGGGCCAATAAGAGGACAAGATAAATAACGGTCAGACTGGACATTTGTGCATTGACCTTCAGATAGTCAAGAGGCATCACCTGTTTGATATAATCTGATTTTGTTTTATTACCAAACACAGGCCGTTATTTATTAACATAAGTATAAACGATATTTAGTTATTTGTCAAGGGCTGGAATGGAATTTCATTGGAAGAATCTTCTTCTTTTGTTTCGATTGTCCAAACTCCATCCTGATTTTCATATGCGTCTTTGGCAGCAAACCACGCAATACCTTCATGGTCATCCATTACAATCTTACCATCGTCTTCATACATACGAAACAACATTCCCTTTTTAATGTTTATCCCATCAATCGGTTCCCAAGAAAAACTATCTGAATTGAAATAAAAAGACTTTCGTGTATTTTTATTCATGTTTAATCTCCTTTTCATCTTCTCTTTTAATCCACCAATTCAACATATTAACAATATGTTCTAATTGTAAAAGAATAATATCCGCATCCATATCATCAGATAAAAAACCAAATGCGCTACCGCCATTATCTAAATTTATTTCAATTAGAGTAGATTGTTCTGATGGTTTAGAAGTTTCGATATTTAATACTTTTATCATTGCTTCTCCTTTTGAACATAAAATCGTACATTTATGATGTTCTCAATATATCAAACACGCTTTTTCTAAATGAAACAAATTTATCTGTTTTGTATTTGATATTTTCGTATAGTTTTTCAATTGTTGCAGTAAAAATATACTTATCTGCAAATTCATCTATATAAATCATCAACGAAACATCATATCCGTAATCGGTTAAATAGCAATAATCGTAAAATTGTTTCTTATCTATGTATATAATATCTTCACCATTAAATCTTGAAAACTTACCCCGCCTCTTTATTTCGACATATTTAATTTTACCACTTTTTGAAACCTTTAGGTCTGATGCAATATAATAAACGCAAGAAACTTCCGCCATTTCAATTGATTCGTAGTCATAGCGCGGAAGGATTCCTATTCTTGGCCCATAATAAAGACCTGGAGTAAATGCAGCATAATCTTCTGCATATTCTACAGAATAGCCATGTTGTTCAAAGAATCCTGCAATTTCTTTTTCTGCAAAAAACCCATATTCATAATCTTTTTCCCAAGAATTTCTACCATTCATCTTTTACTCCACCGATTTCTCCTTTATCTTTCATTTCAATGGCGTTATTCATATCTGGTTCTTCTAAATCAAGACTGAGTAAATCATCATTCGAAACAACACGACTACGAACATCCCCAACAAATTTTATATATTCGGGATGAGATTTGGCGATAAAATGAGAAAGCATCGCAATCTCTCCCATAAGTCTTTCAATGATAACGTCTTTATCTTCATTTTTAAAGTCATTTCGTAAAGATTTATAAACTTCTAATCCATCAATACGACTGGGGCGAGGTTTATCATATTCTGTGGCAACCAATCTGATTTTACTATTATCCATGTATTCTCCTTTTTATTTGATAATTTATTTTACCATAGATATTATCACGAGTCAAGGATAAAATAAATAGTTTACTAAAAAAACAAACCTTGCCAAACAATTTCAGCATCTTGCCAGTATTCAGGAATTTTTAAATCATCATATTGAGAAAGAAATAGTTGATAATAATCACCCTTCTTACGAATTTGCATCATACTGCCCGCTTCATTACAATTATAAAATCCAACCATAATCCCATCACGTTCATGACCTTGAATTGGTTGAACAGAAATATTTGCATTATAACCACTTCCCACATGAACCATATCAAAATTAGAAATTGTCGCCATCTTCATTCTCCTCTAATTGTTCCTTCTCATATTCATCGATACAATAATCACATATCCATTTCTTATATCTTGGATAATAATTCATTTCATCTTCCGCATATCTTTCCTTATGACATACATCACAACAAAAGAAGTTAGGTTCATCTGGTGGGTCTAACCACCAATCAGGATTGGACATATCAAATTCCTTCTGCCATCAGTTCGAATTCTGTTCCACAACTCTTACAAGTTGCTTCCAGTTCTTCAACCTTACTTTTAATCTCAATACCACAACTACAAATATATTTCTTCATCCGGGAAACACGTTCCTTCTTTTCCTTTTCTTTGGGTGCAATTCGGGCAAAATCGAAAGCATCTACATCGATGTTAATCTTATCAAATGCCGCTTTACCTTTTTCTGAGAATTTAGTAAACGCCCATCCAAAAACAGGTGCATCAGTAACAACTAAACCATGATCTTCTGCAATCTTCTTGTATTTCTTATTATGATAGTAAGCACCAGAAACATCTTTAATTTCATGAAGATTAGCAAATAAGTGACATTGTTCATGCAATACAGTTTCTGCAATTTCTGCGATTGGACGAGTAAGATATTCAGAAGTAATCGTAATTTCATAACGACTTTCAGACTTATCTTTACTTTCCCATACCATCTTGCGGGAACA
>JAQVMG010000130.1 GCA_028703755.1 Thermoplasmata archaeon
GGCGCAGATGAATCAACCACGAAGGACCAGGACACGGATTTCACATTGCCGGCCAGGTCGCCCATGGTTGCAACGACTGTGTGCAGGCCCTCGCTCAGCGGGCTGGTGGGAATGAAGGTCATGGTTCCCTGGGGATAGCCTTTGACCGGTGCAGCATCGTCATCCACAAATTCTATTGAAATAGAAGTCCTGGTTGTGACATCTTCTCCGTCAAGGAATAATCTGGCATCGTCGTCTACGATTTCACCCATGCTGTCCGCGAAACCTACCGTGACGGTGGGCTGTGTCGCTTTCATCGTGGTTCCGTCAAGGGGTGCCACGCTGTTGACCTCGGGCGCGATGGAATCGTACCTGAGTTCGATCGGCATCAGCATCGCATACGGGGCCTCGCCCGGGCCGAGGTAGAGTGCGCCTTGGAGGGTGATTCCGTCCTTTGCGCTGGCGAGATTGTAGGACAGAGTCAGGGACGACTGTGTAAAGGCCGGCTGCGGGGTGGCTGATTTCCACTGGTCCGGGTTGTCGGGTGTAAGGTCAACACCTTCACCCTCGACGCCGAATCCCAGGCCCTGCACATTCGTTATGTCAATGTCATAATGTGCCGGAACGGACTTCAGCGTGAATCCGAAGACCCTGATGATGTAATTGCCGTCTGGAGGTCCGACGAGCTTCACCTGCTCATCCGCATCTGCGTCTGCGCACATGGCGAAGAATTCCTCGGTTTGCGTGATACCGTCGCCGTTCTCATCCAGGAATATGCCAAGGTCCAGATCACCCACGTCATTGAAGCTTCCCTCGCGGGTGTAGGTGTCAGTGTGACCGTAAATGTGGACATCGAATATCAGGCAGTCCTTGAGAGTGAGGTAAATCGATGTGTTACCGGATGCAAGCTGCTCTTCGAATGTTTCGAACAGTGTCCAATCATCTTCATCCTGGTAGACAAGCATGTCCTTGTACTGGGTAGGCGCAGAAGGTCCTGCTGCGACACCGCTCAGCATTCCGTCCCATTCCAGGGAGCTGTAAGCGTAGATCGTCTTTTCACCCGCAAGGGTGTTCGTGACTATGTCGATATTGTCCTGGCTGATGGTCATGCGTCCCAGCTTTCCAGTGGGCGCTTCAAGGTCCATGGTTCCGTTGAACCGGACGTTGTGCAGCGCCAGCACATTGAGGCCGGGCGTCGGTGGCACAAGGGCGAAATCGCTTGCCCCGCCTGATGCTGTGAAGAGGGCTGAGGATTCCGTGCTTCCGCCGGAGTTGGTCAGGAGATTGGGACCGTATCTGGATACATCGAACTCACCGTTGCCCACCGAGGGTGTGGAGAGATAGGTGTCCGTGAACAGGAAAGAGTCGATGTCAGTTCCCGCCCTGACCCATGACATGTCAATCGCCATCTTGTTGTTCGGGTCGCGGTTGAGAGGACCGTTTGCCAGAGTGGTGTAATAGAAGCGCCAGTCTCCGCCTTTTCCCGTGCCTGAACCGTCGCATCCGCCGTACATGTACCCGTGTACATACGGGTGTTCAGAGTAATAATAATCATAATCGGCGGTGATGTTCACTCCGAGGGCAGGCTGAATCACGAAATCAATGACGCCGAGGGAATAATCAGGCAGATATGAACCGTATTTGTAATCTGCCGTGATGATTGCGCCGGGCGGCACTGGGTCGGTGAAAGTGAGCTCGCCCGTGACAAGGTTCACAGTGACTACAAGGTCATTGACGGCGACTCCGTCGATGTAGATGAGGTAACCGTTCGGGTTGCTGATGTCCTTTCTTCCGGGGCTTATCTCGGTGTTGGGCAGCATCAGCGTCGTGATTGACGGGTTGTAGGTGTAGTAATCGGCGGTTACCAGCATTCCCGGCTTGAGCGGCGCCATGAAGGCGACCGCGCCGGTGGTTGTGTTAACGGTGTAATCCGTTCCGAGCCACATGGCGGTACCGTTCAGGTAGACTGTGACGCCGGATATCAGTTCTGTAGCGCCGCTGTTTGCCAGATTCGCCGCTGTTTCGCCGCCGGTAGCATTGACCAGCTCTTCGCCGACGAAGTCATTCCGGTTCTTGAATATTAGAGCTCCGCTCACTGAACCGTATTGGGAGGTCAATATGCCGTCCTTGTAAACGGTCATGGAACCTGGGATTATGTTGCTGTGCGCAAGTGCAACGTCCGCTTCGGTGTAGGTGTACCATGTGTGGAAGCTCGCGTCGGTTTTAATGTCAGTCGGAGTGAGGGTCAGTGTCACAAGGCCAGTAGCGAGATTCACCGAGTATTTGTTTGTGGGCAGTTCGTACCACTGGTTGTTCGTGCCGTTGTAAACGACCTTCGAAAGCTGAATTATGTTGCGGTGCTTCAGGTAGAAAGTCATATTGCTTGCTTTTGCCTTTGAAACGCTTGTCTCATTGGTGACTGTGCGGGTGCTGTTGTAGAAGGTCTCAGCGACCTCGTCGGTAACGCTGTAAGTCGTCGGTTCAAGTTCCTCTGCGCCGGGAATCATGGGTACGTTGATAACAACCGGTATCAGAGCGCCGCCGACGCTGATGGCGCCGTCGTATGTGCCGGGGCCTGCAGCGAGGGCTTTGGCCCTGTCAACCGTGGCTGTGAAGGTTCCCGATGATTTTCCCGGTATTGTGAGCAATGAATCATCGACTGAAATCATGTCCCAGGTGCCCTTTGCATAGGCCTCGGCTTTGACCACCCACTTGCAGTCATAGGCAGGACCGCCGGTGGACCGAATCCAGATGAGTATTCCGTCGCCGACCCTGTCAGCAGGGTGCTGGACTGTGACCTCGTGCTTGTTGGTGTAGATGGTGCTCATCTGCATCCTGTTCCTTTCGCCCCAGGCAACTGCGCCTGGATATGGGTCCGGATCTTTGTCCTGGTCCGCCATTCCGTTTTCGTTAGTGTCATTCCAGGCGAACAGTTCAAGCCAGTAGCCGGTGTCATTCTCATTGTAAGCTGTAACTCTCAGCAATTCCGCATCGTTCCAGATGGAGGGGTCCATCAGTTGCAGAATCCGTCCGTCGCGGTAGTAGAGGCCTGTCTCGTTGATTATAAGATTCTCGTGGGGGTTGGCAACGGTCGTGGTCACCGTCGTCACCACCTCGCCGATCTTGGACAGAATCTCGGGCTGGACTGTTACATCCTCGGAGGAGCTTCCGTGGTTGTATACCGTGAAGGTTTCCGAGAGGTATTCAGATGGGGTTTCGGCACTGACCAGTTTCACGTATGTCTCATAACGGACTCCCTGGAAATCTCCGGGAACCCAGTTGAACGGAGACACTGAAACTCCGTCGCTGTTGTAGGCAATGTCCACTGCCTTGGAGGCATTGAGCTGGCCCGCGCCCTGCGAGAATATGTCGAAACTCAGGTCGTCCGCGCCGGACATCAGTATCTCGTGAACAGTGGAACCTTGGGGCATGTTGCCTGCATGACCGAGGCCGTAAGCCTGGTACACGAGAGCGACGCCGGCGGAAGCAACTGCGGAAGTCAGACCCTGGCCGTACATCCACAGTTCCACTAGGTTGTTGTAAGGTGCCAGCGGGGTCGCGTCAGGCATGTAAAGCGGCTGTGAAACAAAGCCGAAATATGCCCCTGCGGCCACAATGTCCGGTTTGGGGTTGCCGGCAACGGTCGGCCCTCTGCCGGATATGGCAACGACATCGCCGAACATCGCCTGGGGACCGTCTTCGTACACCTCTGCGATTGCCCTATAGCTGAGGTCCGTCGCAAGGCCAGCAGTGATCACGCCATAAGCTGAACCCGGAGAACTGACTGTGCCGTATCCGGGGCCGTTGTCGCCTGCTGTCACGACTATCGAGCTTGTGCCGCCGGAATATGTCGTGACGAGCCAGTCCATGAAGTTGGATGCGAAATCAAGTCCTGAAACATAGACCGTTGAGGAGGACATACTGGAACTGACAATGTTCGCTTCATCGCCAGTCATCGGGACGCCGTCGTAACCTTCGAGAGCGAATATTATGCCGTCGAAGCCCATGTCAGCTACAGTGATTATCTTCGCGTCGGGAGCCATTCCCACGACCGGCCGGATTGTTGTGTCGTCCAGAAGAGGC
>JAQVMG010000025.1 GCA_028703755.1 Thermoplasmata archaeon
CCATGACAGCCAACATTATGCCGCCGCCTCCGGCTTTCATCCTTGTCAGGGTATTGACCAGTTCCCGCTTTTCCGCTTTGGTCGATTCCCTGGACTCGGAAATCGTCTCTTTCCGAGTCTCGATGAATTGGGTAATACTTTTCAGCATGCCGTAAGATTGGAAAAATACCGCAACATTGCCCGGAACCTCGGCGCAGACCTCGCCAATGCGGCCTGCTATTTTACGGTACATGGCATCGTTGCGCTCGTTGTAGAGAGTCGTCACATCCTCTGCCACGAATATCGGCCGGTTCTCGTCCGGGAAGGGCGAACGGTATGTGCCCAGCATCCGCGATTTCTCCGGAATGCCCAGTATGTCAGCATAAACATTTGTTGGGAAAAGTGTGCCGCTCATGACAACGCTGGAATGGAACCCGGCGAATATCGGCGCCGCTACCGTCGATGGGTCCAGGAGCCGGTAGTTCAGCATCATGCCGTCCTTCCTGCTGACTATTCTGACAAGTCCCTTCAGGTCCTGCTTATATCCCTCAAGGAACTCGGCAATCTCAAAGGCCGTGCTCTGCTTTCCGTCGGCCATTCGTTTGACTCCGATGTCTTTGAGCTGCTCGATGAAAGAGCCCAGGTCAAGCCGGTCCACAACCGAACGGCCCATGCGCTTATCCAGGGCTTCCATCAGAGGGACTGAAGTCGTCAGCTTTTCCTTTCCTTCCTCAACGCTTTCCAGTATCGCTGCAAGGTCCTTCTTCAGGCCTTTCAGAATCTCAGCCATGTGCTTGTCACGGACCTCGGAGAGCGCTTCCTCAGCCATGTGGGTCGTGAGGCTCATCGAGTAGTATCCGCGGATGCGGTCAGGAAGGTTGTGGGCTTCATCCACGATGATTATGAAATCGCCAATGGGGCGGCCGAACGCCTCTTCCGGGTCGGCGCGGACCACAGGGTCGAATATGTGATTGTAATCGCAAACGATAACATCAGCCTCGGCCGCAGCCTGCATGGCCACCTTATGCGGGCATGTCCTCCGCCTTGTGGCGAGGGTCTTCATCTCTTCAACATGGAGTATGTTATCGCGGGTGAACTTCACCATGCTGTCGTCCTCATTGTTGAAGTACTGGCAGGTTTTGGTGACAATGCTGGTGTAGCAAAGCATCCTGAACGCCGCAGGGTACTCCTCGGCAATGTCAGAAGGACACATGGCCTGCTTCGAAATCAGGTCCACGACGCGGATATTCCGACCTGAGACATGCTTCATCTGCTTCAGCGTCTCGATGGCGATGTGGTGCTGTGACTGTTTGGAAGTGAGGAAACAAACGGCCTTGCCCATGTCCATTGCCGATTCGACTGCAGGTGCCAGTGCGGCAACGGTCTTCCCTATGCCTGTAGGTGCGTAGGCAAAAAGATGCTTCCGTTCGGCGACGGATTTGGCCACATCCCGGATGAACTTGTCCTGACCTTTTCTCACTTCCGGGAACGGGAAGAACGGCATCGTCGGATGGCCCTTCTCCGGCCACTCGGGTGCGGGCTCTATTTCCATGAACTCTGCAGCCGTCTCTGCCGCGCCGCTGCACTTTGGGCAGTACCTTCCCTGGGCCTTTCCGTTTGCTGGCAGCTTCAGAAGTCCTTTGCATTTCGGGCAGAACATTGACATTGCGCTTCGCGAGATTGTCTATCCTTAAGAAGGCTTCGGGGAGGTCCCTGAAAGTATTAGAATCAAGGTTATCTTTTAATCTCGATATTGATTGCCCGGCACCGTGAGAACTTATCGCCATGTGCTGCTGGCTTCCGGCCTTACATCGGTTATCAACGGCCTGCTCTATCCTATAATGGCACTTTACATGTACGGCATCAGCGAGGACTTCTTCCTTGTCGGGCTGATAACCGCGCTGCCGTTCCTCGCCGCCGTTCCGATGAGCTTCGTCTGGGGCGCGATATCGGACAGAATCGCGAGCAGGCGCCTTGTAATGGCTGTTGCCGGAACCGTCGGCGGCGCTCTCTTCTTCGCCATGCCGTTCGTCGGAACGACCGAGTTGATAATCCTGAGACTGGTGCAGGTCGGCTTCACGACTTCTTTCGTGCTGCTGAATGCCGTTGCCACAGAATGCTTCCCGAAGAAGAAAGGCACTTCGGTGGGAAATCTCGCCCTGATCGGAGGCATTGGCCAGGCCATCGGAGCCCTTGCAGCGGGATTCCTGCTGCCCTCCTCCGAGATGAGTGTGGGCTCCGATGCAGTCACAATTATGTTCTCGGTAGCCGGGATAATCACCATCATTGGCGCGCTCTCCCTCCTTCCGATGCGCGAGAGACGCAAAAAATCATTGCGCACCAGGTTCAAGGGAATCCTCTCATTCGGAGAAAAGAGGGCTGTGGCAATAGTGACGAGTGTTGCCCTTGTACTGCCACTCGCCGGATACATAGTCTTCTCGGTTTTCCCTATCTATCTCGGGGACCTTGACATTCCCTGGGATGCGACCATGGTGGCCGGGGCATTCACTGCGCTTTCCGCGGTTACAGGCATCTTCGCATCCGGGATTGCCGGCTGGGCATGTGACAGGCACGGCAGGAAGTGGGTGCTCGTCGGCTCGGGCGCGGCCTATGTCCTGGTGTGGGCCCTCATGGGCATGACAGTGGAGCCGATCCTAATCGCAATGCTCTGGGCGATACCTGTCTGGTCTTTCATGACAGTGAGCGCCTTCACCATGGTCTCGGACCTCACAAAACCTTCTGAGCGGGGCCGCGGAATAGGACTTGTGAACTCAGCCATCAACCTCGGAGGCGCAGCGGGCTCGGTACTTGCGGGATACCTGCTTGCCAGGGAAATGGTGAGCAACATATTCTTCCTGGCAGCCGCCGTCTCGGTCATCGGGATGCTGGTTGCTCTGCTGGCGAAGGAGACTCTGCAGCGACAAAATCCCTCATCGTAGTCTGGTCAGGGTGCATCACGAAATAACGGCGCGGCTGAGGGGCTTTGTTCATCTTCCGTATCACGCCTTCCCTGTCCTTCTTCCGCGGGTGGAGATATTCCGGTTTCTTTATCACCTGCATGTTGTCCAGGTCGATGAAACCGATTTCACTTATGTCGAATGAGCGCGGCGAGAAATGCCGCGCAGCGATGTAAAAATACTGACAGCCCTTCCTGTAGGTTTTCAGGTACTGGTAGCACATCTTTGGGGTAACCTGGGCCTTCCAGTCTTTGACCTCGATGCCGACCAGGTACTCGATGTTGTTCTTGCGGAACAGCGCCAGGATGTCGCCGTACTTGCACCGGCCGTCCCAGTCGCGCCTGAATTTCTTGGCCAGCGGGGATTCTGTGTCATGGAGCACGCAGTCCCCGTGGTCCTTGAGCAGGTCGAGGATAAGATGCTCGTTCACAGTGATGCTGGCGTAGAAGAAACGGGGGGCGGAATCCATGGTAATGCGTTGGTTGGCCGGATATATAAAATGGAATGGGGGGTGGGCGAAAGTACGGGAGTCTCGCAACTTTTAATAGGATAATGGCATTCGCGCTTTGCAGTTAGAGTAGAAGTTCCTTGGTGGCTGAGGCCACCTTCGGACACTGGCCGAATTGCTACGCAACTCGGCCGTGCCTAGATGACTGCTGTCATCTTCGGAAGCCACTGTGGCATAGCTCGGTAGCGCGGCTGACTTGTAATCAGCAGGTCGGGAGTTCAAATCTCCCCAGTGGCTCTTAATTTTTTATATAATTTAGAGACACTGGGCGCTTTTTTATGCGTTCACACCAACATCCAGCCAACATGACCATGCCTCGGCTGCCTATTACGTTTTTTCCTCAAGGCCGGGGTTGTACCGCCAGATTTTCAAAATCTGGCGATTTGACACGATTACCGTCATCATCCTTAGGGAGCCCTGCCAGTCAGGGCAGGGGGGTGTTGACATCGGCACCCATCCCGATACTCGGTCCCGGTCAACCCCATTAGGGGCTGGGCAATTGGGGAACGAAGTTTGAACGAAACGTATCTGTGCCAGAGCTGAGAAAATGTCTTATATGCTTTCGCCAGACTTCTCCGGGTCTGGCGAGTACCTGACATCCCCGGGCTTACACCCGGGGTTCTCCAAAACAGAGCAACAGAATGCCTCAGATGCAGGGTCAAGCGCACTTGATATCAAAATGAATTCAGACCCCACCCTCACAGGTGGGGCATGCTGCTATCAAATGCCCTGCTTCATCATTTCTGCGGCAGATACGGAATCAGCGAGGCCGCAAACGCACCTATCGTGCGCGTCTGAAGAAGCACCTTTCCGGGCCCAACAAGGTCCGTGACCAGGCCTTCGCCGCTCAGGATGGTCGATTTCCAGTTGCCGACCCTGCGGACAGAGAACTGCATGGTGTCGGGGAATGCGACAAGGTGGCCTGTGTCAACAGACAGAACTTCACCCGGGTGGAGGTCCCTCTCGATTATCGCACCGAAAGAGGATACCCAGACCTTGCCCTGGCCGGATGCGCGGAGCATGACAAAGTCCCGCTCGGACAGGAAGCCTTTGAGGCCCTGCCATTTGGTGTCGAGGCCTACTGTCGGATGTGAGGCGAGGAACGCTCCGCTCTGGAGGATCATCGGCTGCATCGTGACATCAATCGCCCGGATGTCGCCCATCGTCGGGCCGACAAGCGCAAGCTCGCCAGGTCCCCTGGTGGCTGTGTATGTGTTCACGAAGAAAGATTCGCCGCCGAGCGCGGATGTGACCAGGCCTTTCATTATTCCGCCCTGTCTGCCGTGTGTGGCGATATCAATCGTATTGTGCATGTACATCATTGCGCCTTTTTCTGTCAGGACGCTCTGTCCGGCTTTGAGGCTGAAAATGAGGACGGAGAATGACGGGGAGTGCTCGATGCGACAGACCAGGTCACCGCCAGCGATGCCCGGCTGATACTGCGGCTGGTAGGCGGGTTGGGGCTGCGGCTGGGCGTAAGCCTGCTGTTGTGCCGGGGGTTGGCTGTACTGGGGCTGAGCCTGATATCCGGGCTGGTGATAAGGCTGGTGCGCAGGTTGCTGCTGGTAAGGGGCATGTGTCTGGGCCGGCGCGGCTGCGGGAACCTTGTATGCCTTGCACGTGTGGCAGTACCATTGTTTGTATTGTTCAACATAGCTAAGCGGGTTGGAACATATCGGGCATTTGCTCATTTTTCCATCTCCAAAGGGATAATAATCCGGAAAATCCTTCCTTGCATATATATGTAATGTATATTTATTTTCAATACGAAATAGGGTGGCGGGACGCCGCAGTGCAATATCTTTTTACCATGTCGGCATTCGCCCTCGCATGGCGTCGGCCAAGAGATTCGGAGCTTTCAGTTACGTCGGAAGAAATGTGAAGAGGCGAAGCCTTAGGTCCGCAATCACAGTGACAGGCATTTCGGTTGTCATAGCCTTCTTCATACTCTTCGCTTCGATAAGCCAGGGTCTGAAGGACGACATCATGGAGGAGATCGAGAGGCAGAAAGAAGCTCTGTTGGAGCAGAGGGCAGGTTTCATCACTCTCATGATACTGGACCCGTTCTCCAGCAACCTTTTCAACGGCTCGGAACTGGAGCAGACAGACCAATACGTCAAGGATTACTGCGCGGAGCACAACACGACAGGGGAAGCCTACCCGCTGGCTGTGAACTTTCTGAAATCGGAAGAGCCGGATTCCGATGACATGTTTCTGCTGTTCGGGATTGACCCGGAGAAGGGAGTGAAATACGATTTCATAACATTCAACAATGAGACCGTGAGCCTGGAAGGGGCATACCTCAGCCCAACCGGAGGAGCGGAGATACTTCTTGGCAACAATGTCCTGCAGTCGAATTACCCTGGCGTTGGGGTAGGCGATAAAATAGACATTGAAACCGTTTCATACATCGCCGGCGCCTCCGCAATCCTGGACAATGTCACTGTCACAGGGATACTGGCCCCCAGCATAATATATGACAATTTCGCGGCCATGCCGATAGAGTACCTGCTGGAGAACACGGGCCTCTATGACAATGCCACGAACGAGTATTTCTACATGTTCATCTCCATCTGGGTGGAGGACGCTTCTCTCATAGATTTCGCTGAGCTCAAGGCCGGCATCAAGGATATCGCCGGGCTGACAGACAGGGACATCAGCGACAATGAGAATTACATCAAACGGACGATACTCGCCCACGAAACCGAGATAGCGGAGCAGGAGGAGATGAGACGCACTGTCGACGGCTGGCTTCTGGCCGTGATTGTGCTTCTCAGCATCATAACCGTTGTCGGTATCAGCAACACGATGCTGATGAGCGTCACAGAACGCCGGAGGGAGATAGGAACCCTGAAGGCAGTCGGAATCTCGAAGGCAAGGATATACCAGTTGGTCCTGGGAGAAGCATTCGTACTTGTTCTGATTTCGCTCATCATCGGAGGAATCACAGGCGTCGCCCTTGCGGAATACTTCGACAGCCAGTATGATGCGGAAGCCGGCGGCATATTCTTCGCTCCGACAAACCTGACGCCTTTCGTGCTGACTTATGTCGTCTGCATCAGCATAGGCGTGGCGATGCTTGCGGCACTTTATCCTGCATGGCAGGCAGCCAGGCTCGAACCGACGGAGGCGCTGCGCTATGAGTGAAGCCATAATCAGGATGAAGGATGTGCGCAAGACCTACCGTCTCGGCAAGGTCGATATTCACGCACTGGACGGCGTCACCCTGGAGATTCAGAGCGGCTGCTTCACTTCAATTGCGGGGGCAAGCGGGGCTGGCAAGTCCACGATGCTCCATATCCTCGGTTGCCTGGACCATGCGACTTCGGGAGAGGTCCATGTCAACGGCCGGAACCTGTCCGAAATGGGGGACAGCGAGTTAACTGCCTTCAGAAAGCGGAACATCGGATTCGTGTTCCAGTTCTTCAACCTGATTCCTACGCTTACCGCCAGGGAGAACGTCCTGATGCCGGCCATGTTTGACAGGGAGAAGAAAGCCGAAAAGGCTGACGAACTTCTGAAAATGGTCGGTATGTCCCACAGGACCGAGCATCACCCGAACGAGATGAGCGGCGGAGAACGCCAGAGGGTAGCCATAGCAAGGGCGCTCATCAACGACCCCCCCATGATACTTGCTGACGAGCCCACGGGAAACCTGGATTCGCAGACTGGGAAGGAGATAATCGACCTGTTCAGAACGCTGAGCGGTGAGGGAAAAACCATAGTGCTGGTCACCCATGAGAAAGACGTTGCGCGGTTCGCGGACCGCATCATCACGGTCAAGGACGGGAAGGTGCTGGATGGCTAAGCGCAGGATGGACCCTTCCGAGCCGGTCGCGGTTTGGTCGGAGAAGGACGTGCTCGGAGGAAGAGCGGTTGACGCCCTGGTGGTAATCCTCAGAAGTTCGGGCTGCTACTGGTCAAAGCAATCGGGCTGCCTGATGTGCGGCTACAACAGCGTCAGCCTTTCGTCAGTATCGTCCGGAGACATAATTTCTCAGTTCAGCAAGGCAATGGAAAAATATGCCGGCCAGCCTTACATTAAAATATACAATTCGGGAAGTTTTCTCGATCCCAGGGAGATTCCGCCGGAAGCCAGGGAAAGCATCCTGGCAATGGCAGGTGAGAAAGCCCAACATATCCTGGTCGAATCCAGGCCGGAATTCGTCAGCCCCGCCAATCTGGAACCCGCTATGGGGCATGTGAAAAGCCTTGAAGTCGCGATGGGCCTCGAGACTGCGGATGACGGCATCCGGGCCAGGTGCATCAACAAGGGCTTTGCTTTCTCCGATTTCGAACGTGCGTGCGGCGCCGCGAAGGATGCCGGTGCCAGCATACGGACGTACCTTCTGCTCAAGCCACCTTACCTCACGGAAGGACAGGCAATCGCAGACGCGCTCGGCTCAATCAAAGCCGCCGGCCCCATGAGCCAGACCATTTCGGTCAACCCGATGAACGTGCAGCGCGGCACAGCCGTCGAGGCCCTCTGGAAGAAGAACCTGTACCGGCCGCCGTGGCTGTGGAGCCTTATCGAGGTCCTGAAGGAAGGGAGAGAACTCACTGGTGCAAGACTGGTCTCCGCACCATCAGGCGGGGGTTCCAAGAGAGGGGTGCACAACTGCGGGGCTTGCGACGACAGCCTTCTGAAAGCGGTGGAAACATTCTCGCTCACGCAGGACCCCAAAGCCCTGGAATGCAGGGCCTGCGGATGCAGGGAGAAGTGGCTGGATTACCTCGAAGCAGAACCGTTCATGGGCTCTGCGGGTGACCTTGAGAGACTATCGCCTCCGCAATGATTTTGTATCGGCCGGATTTATCGCGCAGCATGACAGTTTTATCCGACGGGGGCATTCTGAAGGCAATGGAATCAGGGGAGCTGGGAATCGAGAATTTCATCGAGAAGAACCTCACTCCGAACGGCTACGACCTCACAATCGCGGAGATAAAGGTGGGGCAGGATGGGACCACCCAGACAGCCGGGGACGTCGCGGTGGCGCCGGGAAAATGGTTCGCAGTCAGCACAAAAGAGTACATCAAATGCGGGCCGCAGATAACAACCCAGCTCTGGATTCGGACCAGCTGGGCCAGGAAGGGTATTATCTCCAGCTTCGGAAAAGTGGATGCAGGATTCGAGGGCACTCTGACCCTTTCGGCTTACAATTCCTCGGACCGGGAGGTCGTGATACCCATAGGCCAGAGGTTCGCCCAGATAGTTTTCGAGCGCCTCGATTCCCCGTCTGAGAAAGTATATGCCCAGCGGTCAGGCAACTATCAGGGGCAGAGAGGAGTAAAGTTAGCATGATACGGGCCGCGCTCTTTGACATCGGGGATACCCTCATCACGTCCAGGGACACCGAGGAGACGTTTCGGACAATCCTGCTTGAGAAAGGGATAGACATCAGCCCGGAGGAGATCGGAAGGGCCCATGCGGCAGCCACTGAGAAATTCATCGGCGAGCGCAAAGACATGCGGCCGCCCGGCGCCAGGGACTTTAACGAGGTCTACGCAGCTTGGAACGAAGCCGTCATCAGGGAGTTGGGCATAAAGAAGAAAGGCCTCGGGAAATACATCAACCAGCGCTGGTTTGAGGTTGTCGGGCTTCAGGCATATGACGATGCTGCGCCGGTCCTTAACCGGTTATCTGCCATGGGCCTGCGCCTGGGAATAGTCACCAACGGGTACAGGGAGGAGGTCGATGAGATACTGAGCATCATCGGCGACCCCCTGAAAACCGGTATGTTCAGCGTCATCGTGGGCCGGGATACCGCGGGAGCCAGCAAGCCGGATCCCCGGCCGTTCCTGCATGCAGCGGGGACGCTCGGCCTGCGGCCTGACGAGGTAATTTTTGTCGGGGACAGGTATGACAAGGATTACATCGGCGCCCAGGCGGTGGGAATGAAACCGGTGCTGATTCTCAGGGGAAGGAAACTGCCGCCCGGCGTTCCCGAGGATATAACCACAATCCAGACTCTGGACGAACTCACCGACCTAGTAAGATAATCTCAGCCGATAAGCAGGTCGAAGCAATAAAGCGATTGAGTCGGGGAATAGGTATGCACCTCATGAATATTTTTGAATGATATCCCGCGTTTGAGGGAAACGGCCAGATGGGCCACCGAGCGCCTGATTATGTCTATTGCCTCCGCCTCCAATATGATGTACAGATGGATTGTGCCGCGGGGGTTGATTATCTTCAGAGCCACGTCTAGGAAATCAATTGCGGTGTGAGGCAGATTCATGATAATCCTGTCAGGGCGGGCAAGCTTCGGCGCGATGTCGCGGGCGTCGCCCAGCATCGGTGAGACCCCATTAATTTTATTCAATTTTATATTTTTAATCATATAATTTATTGCCTCTGGATTTTTGTCTATCGCATAGACCGCAGATGGCTTTCCGGTCTTGGCCAGCATGATTGAAAAAGGACCGACTCCGCAAAACATGTCCATCACCCTCTCGCCCTGTACCATCAGGTCGGCGATGCGCCTCCGCTCGGTCGCAAGCCGCGGCGAAAAGTAGACTTTCGCCAGGTCCATCTCGAACCTGAGACCGTATTCCTTCTGAACGGTAACCGTGCGGTCCTCGCCGGCAAGCAGAACAAGGTCTCGGGTCCGGAACTCGCCCTTGACGCCGCGGTCAAGCGCGACCACTTTCGCGTTCCTGTTGGTCTCCAGCAGTGCGTTGGCAATGTCCTCCGCATACGGCACCATCTCGTCGATGAGCTTCAGAACGAAAATATCGCCAACTATGTCGAAGGAACTCGGCAGAAGCTCCATCAGCCCGGGCGGAAGATTCAGCAGATCCTTATACTCCTTCGGAACGTCCACGGTCTCAAAATCCATCTCCTTCGTGGGATGGCTGAGGCCCTCGGTGCTGTTCACGGGAATGAAAACACTTATCTCGTCACTCACGATTCTAGCGTCATTCCTGAGGCGGCCTTCCTCTGAAAGCTTTTTACGTACCTTCTCCCCTTCCTCTCTGGGAACAATGACGCAGAGGCACTTCATGGTGGTGACATGGGAAAGCTAATATTCATAGGTTTGGGGCTTGGCGACGAGAGAGGCATAACGCTCAGAGGACTGGAGGCGGCCAAGGCCTGCAGGAACATCTTCATGGAGAATTACACATCCGTGCTGGAGGACGGCAGCATTCCGAGGCTCGAGGAAATGCTGAAGAAGAATATCCGGATGGTCGACAGAAACGCTGTGGAAAGCGAGGATATCATCCTGACTCACGCGGCCACCGGCGACACCTGCCTGCTCGTGGCCGGTGACGCCATGAGCGCGACAACACACGTGGACCTGCGGCTGAGAGCCCACGCCCTCGGAATCGAGACTGACGTGATAGGTGGCGTATCGGCATTCACTGCGATTCCCTCCGCCCTGGGCCTGCAGAACTACAAGTTCGGCAGGACTGTAACAATCCCGTTTCCGGAACCGAATTTCAAGCCCACCAGTTTCTACGAGAAGGCGCTGGAGAACTACAACCAGGGCATGCACACGATATGCCTGCTGGACATCAAGCAGGAGCAGGGCAGGTTCATGACTGCGAACGAGGCGCTCGAGGTGCTTGCATCGATAGAGCAGGAGCAGAGCCAGGGATTTCTGACCCCCGACAGGCTGGTGTGCGTCGTCGCAAGAGCAGGCTCCCGGGACTGCGTGGTGAGGGCCGGTCTCCTGGACAACATGATGGACGAGGATTTCGGGCCGCCCCTGCATTCAATCGTGATACCCGGAGAATTGCACTTCCTGGAGGCGAGGGCACTGGTGGAGCTGGCGGGGGCGCCGAAGAGCATACTGATCGAGTGAATAAGGAACAGCTGTGAGGTGGTTTCGGAAAACAGACCTAACTCTGTTTTTTGGTTGTATATTTTACAATAGCCATCAATGCGATTATTATTATCGTCCACACAACAAGGGCCGGAAATTCTTGGGAATCCGGCAGAAGAACATTCATTATAAAAAATACCACCCAGAAAATTATCATCAGTCCGGATATTTTCACAGAAATATCTTTGGTCCCTCTTTTCCATTCCAACAGAGAATCCACACCAGAACTCAAAAGAAGCACTGCTCCGAGAGCCATCAGTATGAATCCCATAACACAGCCAAGGCCCATTGCATCTTCACTTAGATAGGCAGGCACAAGAATAATTATCATAGAAATAAAAATAAGAATTATGCCCAATGTAGACTTACCATCATCAGAATCCCCTATCATTAATTCTCATTCCCAGGCAGTTATACATGCCCCCGAGTGAATGAACAAGGCCCGATAAAAACCTTGTGTCACGGCACCGATTTCCGGGAAACCATCGTTTCCTGCCAGGCCTATTCGCCGGCCGGCCTCATCAGCCTGGTGGAGACGTTCAGAACAAGTTTGCTCGTCTGGTACAATCCCTTCCGCCATTCCGCGTCCTCTGCCAGCTTCGAGTAATGTGCCATATCCTCGAATTCGATGGTCATTACGATATGGCCAAGGCCATCAGACCAGACATTCAGCTTCGCATTGAGCTTCTCACAGGTCTCCATGACCCTGCAGCTGTATTCATCATCGAAGATGTGTTTCAGATATTTTGCGTGCGCTTCTTCATCCTTGGGGATGTCGTATTCCATTAACCAAAGCACTGGCATAGGGTTTTCCTCCTTCAATTTCTGAATGATTGCACCGGGAGATATCAATGCGAAAGGGAAGTAAATAACTTGTGATAGTACTGAAGACCTCATTGCCCGACAATCTCGATGCCAACCTCATTTCTGCGCATGAATCCGGGCGCGAACGGCGAATTGTACCGCATCAGGAAAATATCGCCTCTTGTGGGTATCCCGTTGTCTGAGAGAGATTTCAGCAATTTGCCGGATTCTCTTTCAACAGCTGCGGCATTTGCTTTTCCGCTGAACCTTAGAACCGCAAATTTTCTGGCTGGCTGGAGATGGATAGTCACCCGGGAGTCGTCCGGCTTTGGGACGGTTTCCAATGTGTAATTGTCAGGTAGGACAAATGTGAAGAACCGGCCGTTTGATATGACCGGAGCGGTCATTGATATCTTTTCGGAGCTGATCACAGGGCTTGTCATTGGGACTTTCTTCCTGCTGCGATTCTGCCCGCTAATGTAGTTGAAAAGAATTCCGAAAGAGGAATCATCTTCTATTCCGGTGACAGTGGCCAGCAGTATTTCCGGGTATTGCCTTATCTCCACATCGCCTATTTTTCTCAGGACATCGAATTTCACGGTTTCAACCATTCTCGGACCCCTCCGTTTTTCAATGGCATCATGTGTGCACAGAATATAAGCATGTAGCCAAATTTAGGGAAATTTATTATTAACACTATAACAATGACAGGGTGAGGGATAACATGGTGGAAGAAATTAAATTCAAGAAGCTGAAGAATTTCAATCTGACAATGGGGATTCTGCACCTGCTCCAGGGAATCCTGATGCTGGTGCTGAGCAATGACTTCACGCTGCCGGTGACCCGCAGTTACCTGGAAGCCACCGGAACGGTCGATGTGACCGGCGGAATGCCATTCCTGGTTCAGGCAACCGATGTACTTTTCAATCTATGGATAGGGCCTCTCGTGGCACTGTTCCTATTCATCTCCGCGGCAGCGCACCTCCTTATCTCGACCGTGCTTTATGAGAAATACAAGGCCGGTCTGCTCAGGGGTCAGAACCGTTACAGATGGTATGAATACGCACTAAGTTCGTCTGTGATGATTGTCCTAATCAGCATGCTTGTGGGCATCACCGACATTGGAACACTGATGCTGGCTTTCTTCATCAACATGATGATGATACTCTTCGGCCTCATCATGGAAATAATGAATGAGGGCAAGACGAAGCTCGATTGGTCGCCCTTCTGGTTCGGATGCCTGGCCGGCGCAATACCCTGGGTCGTAATCGCTATTTGGCTGTTCGGAGCCGGCGGGGACGGCGGCGGGCCGCCCACATTCGTGTACTACATATTCCTGAGCATGGGCATTTTCTTCAACACATTCGCGGTCAACATGTGGCTCCAGTACAGGAAAATAGGAAAGTGGGCCGATTACCTCTACGGCGAGCGGATGTATGTCATACTAAGCCTGGTTGCCAAATCCCTGTTGGCCTGGCAGGTGTTTGCCGGCACGCTCAGGCCGGCATAGTCACGCTCATCCGTCCCAGTGAGGCAGCACGGGGCCCCTGCGTTCGGCTGAGTCCCGAGTATAATTTTTAGCTGAATGAGGACTCAGTCTGCTGTTAGGTTACCAGCCATCCGACAATCTCGGACATGACTATAGCGGCAAAGGCGCCCCCGAGGGCCAGAGCGATTGCGTACATCCATGTTTCTTTTGTGAGTTTCATGTTCCCAGATATTGGAAGCGTGACCTGCGTAAATAAGGATTTCGCGGGAATTCCCAGGGATTGCACAATATTAGTTTCGCCCACCCCCCGTTAACCCTTTTATAGTTCCCGGCGAATCGGGATTGTAACCGTTCACCAATGAACAGGATGTGAACCAATGGCAGGAAAATACGACAAAGACGTAAACGAGATTATGAAGGCGCTCGGCAAGGACGCCGATAAGAAAGAGATAGAGAAGGAACTGAAGAACTACATCGAGGAATTCAGGCTTGAACCCGCTGACGCCAAGAGGGCGATTCTCAGGAAGCACGGCGCTTCCTTCGGGATGTCCGAGGCTGAGCAGAAGCAGATCAAGGACCTGACTCCGCTTGATAAAAACGTGAATCTGCTGGCCAGAGTGGTCTTCGTTGCGGAGAAGACGATAAAAAGAGAGGGGCAGGACACGCCGATAATTTCGGGCATAATCGGCGACGAGAGCGGGACGGTGCCTTTCACCATCTGGGAGAAGGGCGACATCAGCCTCGCGAAGGGCGATGTCATCAGGATTGAACACGCTTACATCACCGAATACAGGGAAGAACCGCAGGTCAACGTCGGCAACCGGGGTAAGGTTGCGAAAGCCGACAAATCGGAACTGCCGGAGTTCAAGGGCAGCGGCTTCAGGCCGGCGAAGGCCTGCAAGATAATCGACCTGGGCGAAGCAACCGGCAACCTGTCGGTCGTGGGGCGCATACTGAGCGTGGAGACCAGGGAGGTCACTGTCAGCGGCGAGAAGAAGGAGGTCATGTCCGGTATAATAGCAGATGAAACCGGAAAGGTTTCCTTCACCTGCTGGGGCTCTTCCAAGATGAAAGATGGGGACGTGATACTCGTGAACAGCGGGTATCTCAGGAAATGGAGAGGCATGCCGCAGTTCAACTTCGACGCCTCCAATGTTGAGAAGTCGAAGGAGAAGATGCCGGCCGGAGTCGATCTGGAGAAGCCGTCGACCGTTACAGTCGAGTATCTCTCGAGGGTCGGCGGAATGGTGGATGCTTCCATCAACGGCGCCATACTGGATGTGCGCGAAGGCAGCGGCCTGGTGTTCAGATGCCCGGACTGCAACCGCGCGCTGCAGAAGAACGTCTGCCGCATCCACGGCGAGAAGGAGGGCACTCCCGACCTGAGGACAAAAGCGGTGCTGGACGACGGCACCGGCGCGCTCAACGTTATTCTGAACCGGGACATAACCGAGAGATTGCTGGGCAAATCTCTGGACAAGTGCATGAAGGAAGCTTCAAAAGCCATGGATCAGGGCATAATCAAGGACCAACTCTTCGAGAAGCTGGTCGCGCGACCTGTCTGCGTGACGGGAAACGTGACCTCGGATGAGTTCGGGCTGATGATGATAGCCAGCGGGACGGATTTCCTGAAAACCGACACGCAGGCGCTTGCAAGGAAGATGCTGGAGGAAGTCGCATGAACGCAAGAGAGGTGGCCTGGAGGATTTTTGCCGGCGAGCTGAACGATTCGTCCCTCGTGATGCAGGGCGAGGAAGAGCGCGCGCCGACTTATATTATCACGCCGCTTGGCGCGAGAGTTAACCGTCTGTACATCGTCGGCGTCATAACCGACCTGGAGAACGTGGGCTCGCCCGAGGAGCCGCTCTGGAGGGCGAAGATGATTGATCCTACAGGAACGACTTACATCTCGGCCGGCCAGTTCCAACCGGAAGCCGCTTTGGCGCTCTCAAAACTGGCAGTACCCAGCTTTGTGGCCGTCATCGGCAAGGTCCGGGTCTATTCGCCGGAAGACGGAGTCATGTACATCTCAGTGAGACCGGAGACTGTTAAACCAGTTGACAAGGACACCAGGGATGCGTGGGTCCTGGACGGCTGCATCAGCCTCAGACACAGGCTTGACGCAGTCTCGGAGGCGGTTAAGCAGGAAGGACTTTCAGCCGAAGCGCTTATCAATCTGGGTTACAGTCAGAATCTGGCGGACGGCATTGTCTCCGCGATGGGGCATTACGGCGAGATCCCGCTCGAAAAATACCACACAATGCTGGTCGATTCCCTGAGGTACCTCATACCCGAGGAAGGAGGTTCACAGGACCTGCCTGAGCCGAAGGAAGCTGACGAACCGGAAGTGGCCGAGGAATATGACGAGTTCGAGGAGGGTATAGACATCCCGCCCGCGCCGCCGGCTGTCGAGCCGGAATCGGCGCCCAAGGCGGAGAGCGATGAAGAGCTCACAGCTGATGAGGAGAAACTTCTCAAAGTCATCAGCGAGACGGACCCGAAATCCAACGGAATGGACTGGGAGACCCTCGGCAAGGCCGCCAAGAAAGCGGGCATCAAGAAAGAGGTTTTCGACACTGCTATCGAA
>JAQVMG010000131.1 GCA_028703755.1 Thermoplasmata archaeon
CCTCCTACTCAAAGGTGATATGGATGGACATTGCCGAGAAACTTGCAAAGCAGCAGAAGGAGATTTCGATAGCTGAGTTTTTCGAGGAGAACAAGCAGATTTTGGGATTTGATTCCCAGACAAAATCGCTCATCACAGCTGTCAAGGAAGGCGTTGACAACTCCCTTGATGCCTGCGAGGAGGCGAGGATTCTGCCAGACATCCTGGTGGAAATCACCGAGGGAGAGAAGGGCGAATTCAAGATCGTCATCGAGGACAACGGCCCGGGAATTGTGAAGAAGCAGATTGCCAATGTCTTCGGCAGGTTGCTGTACGGTTCAAGGTTCCATGCGATACGCCAATCAAGGGGCCAGCAGGGAATAGGCATTTCCGCGGTCGTCATGTACAGCCAGCTGACCACCGGAAAACCCGCTTACATAATTTCCAAGATCCAAAACGAGGACGTCGCCCATTTTGTGAAACTTGTCCTGGACATCAAGCGCAACCGCCCCGACATCATTGAAGAAGATTTCAGAATGTGGGAAGGGAAAGCACACGGCACAAGGCTTGAGGTTTTCGTCAAGGGAAGGTACATCACAGGGAAGCAGTCAATCCTGGAATATCTGAGGGCCACAGCCATAGTCAATCCCCATGTCCAGATAACATTCAAAGACCCGCTCGGAGGCGTAATAACGCTCCCAAGGGTTACCGAGGAATTGCCCAAGGAGACAGTGGAATCAAAGCCGCATCCGGAGGGAATAGAGCTCGGCCAGCTCATGAGCATGGCCAAGGCCAGCGAGCACCGAAAGCTCACTGCTTTCCTGTGCAACGAGTTCTCGAGGGTGAGCCCCAGAGTGGCCAAAGAGATCTGCGTGGCCGCAAACGTTCAGGAGAACAGGAGCCCCAAGCGGATGTCGCTGGAGGAAGGAGCTGCCGTCCTGAAGGGCATCAGCGCCGTGAAGATCATGGCCCCCAAATCAGACTGTCTCACTCCGATCGGGGAGGTGCTCATCCGGAAGGGACTCAGGAATGTGCTGGAAGGCCTGAAGCCCGGGTATTATGCGCCTCCCGTGACCAGGGAGCCCAGCGTCTATTCCGGCCACCCTTTCCTGGTGGAAGTGGGCATTGTCTACGGCGGCCAGCTTCCGAAGGACCAGCAGGTCGACATTCTGAGGTTCGGTAACAGGGTGCCCCTGCTTTACCAGCAAGGTGCGGATGTTATAACCAAGGCGATTGCCGAGGTCGATTGGCGCAGGTACGGTCTTGAGCAGAGAGGCGGAAAGGGAATTCCTTTTGGACCAGCGATAATCCTTGTGCATGTAGCGTCGACGCAACTGCCCTTCACCTCGGAAGCGAAGGAAGCCATAGCCAACCTGGACCCCATCAGGGAGGAGATCGAACGCGCCCTGAGACTTTGTGCAAGGAACCTCAAGACCCACCTCGGGAAGAAGGCCAGAAGGTCAAAAACCAAAGAAAAATTTGACATCGTCCAGATTCTTCTGCCGGAAATCGCCAGGAAAGCGGCCAGCATAGTAGGGAAACCTGTTCCGGCCCTCGGAAGGACCGTGACCGGAATCATGAACGTCGTCTGGGTGGAGGACAAGGTAGAGTACGCCAAGGGCCGCCACAAGGTGACTATCAACATCCACAATTTCATGGCGACCGGCCAGAAGTTCAACATTCACACAATCCTTCCGGGCAAGGCGCTGGACAGGAAGCGCCTGACCCCGGAGCCGGACAGCATCAACGGCGACAAGCTCACCTGGAACCTGAAAAGGATTGCCAGCACCGAGCTGCAGACAATAACCTTCGAGCTGGTGGGCCTTGATCAGGACGAGTTTGCCGAGGCCGAGATATTCGTCAGCGGCATCAACCATGCCAACGTGATCGGCGCGGAACCGCTCCCGGGCGACTGGGACCTGGACGGCACAGGCCAGTATTCGCTCTTTGCATTCGGCGATGAGGCCGACACGGAGGAGGAAGAGGCCGAGGATGACGATGAGAATGGGGTTGATTACGATGAGCAGACAGAGGTGATTTCAGATGATGAATGATGACAGGCACCACAGGGCGGTGGACGAGCTCTACAAGATCGCAGACGACATCTACAACCAGATAGACAGGGGCCAGATACCGAAGATGAGCATACCCCTTAGGTCCAAGAAGAACATCCAATTCGCTCCGAGGAAGGGTGTCTGGAAGTACGGCAACCTCCACGGTGTCAGGAGCGCCAAGAAGATGACAGGCGCCTACATGCTGCTCCGAACGATGTACATGCTGGAATTCATCAAGGACATGGTCAGGGACCAGAAGTCTTCCACTCTCAGGGAGATGTACTACATTTCCGAGGGCTGGGGCAATGCGAAATTCGGCTCTCAGGATGAGAGCAACAATCTCGCCGAGGACCTGGAGATTGTCACAACCTGCATGAGGGAAGACTTCAAACTCCGGCCGGAGGAGGACGGCGCCAGGGTAATCGGCAACCTCACTCTGATGGAGACCAACAGGAAGGGCGAGCGCAAGAAAATCAACCTCAGGGATGACGTCGGAGACTCGGGATACGGAATACCCTTTAACGTAGAGAAGGACAAGATCGAATTGCTGGAAACGGACGCGAAGTTCATAATCGCCATTGAAACGGGCGGTATGTTCGACCGTCTGGTGGAGAACGGCTTCGACGAAAAACACGATGCGGTCATATTGCATCTCAAGGGCCAACCGGCGCGCTCGACCAGGCGGTTCATGAAGCGCCTGAACGAGGAGATGAACCTGCCGCTGGTGGTCTTCACCGACGGCGACCCGTGGTCATTCAGGATTTTTTCGTCAATCGCCTACGGCGCCATAAAAACGGCCCACATCTCGGAGTACCTGGCCACGCCGTCGGCCATGTTCGTCGGAATAACAAGCTCCGACATCCTGAACTACGAACTGCCGACAGACAAGCTGAACGACAAGGACATCAAGGCCCTCCAGGCCGAGCTCAGCGACCCGAGGTTCAAGGACAGATTCTGGAAGGACGAAATAGAACTCATGCTGAAGATTGGGAAAAAGGCTGAGCAGCAGGCGCTGGCCAAGTACGGATTGGATTTCGTGACCGATAAATACCTACCGGAAAAACTGACGGAATTAGGCGTTCTCAAATAGGGTTAACAGAATTCTCGGACAGGACATTCCCCGGCCAACCATCCCTAGGATCAGTTCCAGCCTACCTGACCATGCCTCGGCTGAATTCCATCATTTTATTATCTGGAGGCCGGGGTTGTACCGCCAGATTTTCAAAATCTGGCGATTTGACACGATTACCGTCATCATCCTTAGGAAGCCTCGCCTGTACGAGGATTGTAGCTACCCAGCATTTTATTAACATCAATCCGAGCGAGCCGAATTGCGGCAATTCGGCGATGAGAGCGGGGAGGTATCTAAATCGGCATCCATCCAGGTGCCGAGTCCCATTCAACCACATAGATTGCTGGCGTTCACCGGAACGCCAGCCCTACCAATCAACAGTCCAAACAGTATCCGCAACAACATGCACCCAGTACACCGAGTTTTTCTTTTTGTGAAATTTTCTGCGCCGGATAGGGGTTCGCCAAAAAGAAAAATTCATCAAATGAAAAAGCTCACCCTATCCTGCTCGAAAATTCATTGCTGGCGTTCAAACGAACGCCAGTATTGATTACCAATCTATAGACCATACACTATCCGCAACAACATGCACCCAGTATCCTTCCCCCGCCCTCATGATATAGCCCGGGCCGACCGGCATAATCAGAGTGGGGGATGCAGGGTCAAACACTTCCACGCGGTCCGCGCCTGTGCCCCATAACGCGTCGGCCACAGCCATCTCGGTCTGGGACGGGTAGCCCACCAGGTTCCAGCCGGCGTAAAGCGTTATCTGGGTTGTTGGCTGAATCCCGCCTTGGACCGTTAGCGTGCAATTGGCCGTCGCATGGACCCATATTCCCATGGCCATGTCGATGGCCGCCAGGTCGTTGGCTGTTCCCGAGGGGCGGTAGGACTTCCAGGGGTCCGCGGCGTCCAGTGTGTCGTAGTACTTCACG
>JAQVMG010000132.1 GCA_028703755.1 Thermoplasmata archaeon
GCGGCTTCCATTTCAGCCATCCAGAACTCGCAAAGATGCCTTGAGGTTTTGGATTTTTCTGCCCTGAAGGTTGGTGCAACATCGTAAATCTTGCCAAGCGCGAATATTCCTGCCTCGGCATACAGCTGCCAGGTCTGCGAAAGGTAGGTGGTCATATCGTAATACTTAACTTCGAAAAGCGTCGAGCCGCCCTCGGTCTGATTCGGCTGGAGTATCGGCGGATCGAATTCGTAGTAACCCCTTGACCTGAAGTATTGATGGATGGCACCCATGACCGTGTGCCTGATTTTCATTATGGCAACCATTCTTCTCGAGCGAATCCAGAGGTGGCGGTTCTCTCTGAGCCACTCTTCGCTCTGGTCCTTCTGGATCGGGTAAGCCTCGGCAAATCCCACCACCCGAAATCCGGTGGCCAGTATCTCGAAGCCGCCAGGCGCCCTGTCATCAGCCTTGATATTGCCTATAATCTCAACAGAGCTTTCGATGAGTGCCTTGAGGGCATCATCAAACTGAGCGTCCGGCACATTGCCCTTTTTTACGGTTACCTGGATGACCCCTGACGGGTCGCGTACAGTCGGAAAAACAATCTTCCCGCTGCCCCTCGTGCGCCATATCCATCCGCGGATTTTTACCTCTTTCCCGTCGAATGCGGGGCTCATTACTTCCGAGATGTCCTTGAACATGCATGTGGCATAAAACCGGGCGTTAAAATACTTTTCGAGGCGCCAATGTTCCCCTGAACGCGGTTATTAATTCTGCACGGATATCTTCGGAAACCAGTTTCGCATACACCTTGGCATCTGAATCCGTGTAATCCCCTCTGAATGTATCCTCCAGCGAGACATCGGGGATTGACCCATGGGGACCGGTCACGGTGTAATTGTACGAAAGCAGATGATAATAATCAGACAGATGGTCCCCGTTTCCGTCGCTCTTCCATTCCTCAAGCCTGTTGCAGTTCCTGATCAGGAATTCGTCATTAACGATGTCAATGGCCATTGCCTCGCCTCCGCTGTCGGCGTATGGCATGTAGACCTCGGCCCAGGCATGCGGACCCCATTCGTCCCGAACTCCGTCGTACAGCACACCGAAGGCCAGCCAGGCCGGTATTCCTATCGAGCGAAGCAGGGATATCAGAAGGATGGACTGGTCGTCGCAGTCCCCGGTTCCGTCCTCAAGGGTCTCGGTGCATGATTTCGGTTCAGAGCCCGATATGGCCTGATATTCAAGGTTATCCCGAAGATAGCCGTAAACCGCCTGGACATTTTCATATACTGTTGCCCCTTCAGAGGATAATTCGTCTGCCAGGGAAATAATTTCGGGGTTATCGGGCCATATTTTGAATTCGCCTGTTGGCTGGTCCTGGGCATTCAAAACCGCCCATTCATTTCCGCACTGCAGGTCTACCAGCGTGCCGGGGATGTCTGCGGCGGTGCCGGAATTCTCGGCGTCCATATCCCAAATCACAGTTCGGACATTCGCCCCGAAAGTCGCGGTCATAATGACCTGGCTTCCGTCCGAGCCGGACCACTGAACCCAACCCTGGCCGTATTTTTCAAATTCCTCCGCGCCTGCGGAAAAAGAGGTTTCCGATACCTCCTGGATCGGGCTGTCGGATGGCCCAAAGGATTCCGGAACGGGTATATCGCAAAGATAATTGATCTCGCCAGAACTGATATCGATAACAAGTTTACGCTCCAGGATAAACGAGGAACTTTCTGAATATGATTCGCCGTTCAATGACGAAAGGAAATTTTTTCCGATTGGGGTGTACAGGAGAACGGACAGTAAAAGCAGAAGTATGAGGATGACCGCCAGTACCTTGCCCAATCCGCGGTTCTTTCTGCGGACAGGTTTGGGCTGCTCTTCAGGTTGCCAATCAGAGGGCGGGGGCGGCAGGGGCCTGGTGGCTTGGTCCTGTGAGTATGTTGCCATGCTCACTCAATAATCTTTCATGATATAATTAATCACTGCCTTCTCCGCTGATTGCGGCGGATTTCCTTCTGGACTTCCTGGGGCAGGCATTCGGGGATTGTGTGCGTATAAACTCCGTGGTAAATCAGCGCTGAAACAGGGATAAGAAATACGAGTGAGTACCATATCTGGCCGTAGACAAGAAATGGGAACAACAGAAGGTTGAAAATGAAGTGCGGAATTACTGCACCTGGCAGACCCTTCAGGCCCATCTTTTTCCCGGTCCCATCACCCAATATTGCCCCGACCGAACAGTGTATCAGCGAGACGCAAATCGAGAACAGAATCAGCCCAAGCCAACCTTCAGGAGAAACGCTGTCGCCCGAGACCTCGGCGTCATTCATTATCCGGATGACGTAGCCTATTATCCAGGTAGCCGAAAAACCGGCACCGAGCGAAATGCCGTAGAATGTGCTGTCGAACCGGCCTTCATAACCCTTGAAATTGAGTATCACGAATTTGACAAGGTCCTCGATAAGCGGAAAAGCAAGCACGAATACGAGGATGAACATCATAAGGCTAATACTGTCTTCATGGGAATACAGAGGTGTGAGGAACTGCTCCAGGATGTAGACGAACGTGCCGGCGAACATACCGACCGCCAGCAGGAAGAAAACCTTTCTGTCCTCGAAGAGCGAGCCTTCTACGAAAGGGTAAGTGTACTTCCGGAGGCTGAACCAGATGAGGAAGAGCGCAGGCCCGAAACCGATCAGGCCGCCAAGGTATATTGCATTCATCGGTTGCGAATTGGCATTTGTCTTTAATACTTTCGGGTAAAATATAAAGAGGTTGAATACCATTGGAGGTTCATGAACGATGAGGAAATCACCCTGGCTGTGAAAAAGCATTATTCCGCAGTGGCGAAGAAAAGCACATCATGCTGCACCTCATGCGGCTGCAGCCAGACTCCCGAAGAGATATCCAAGATGATCGGGTATTCAGATGAGGAGCTTGCCAATGTGCCCGAGGCCAATCTCGGCCTCGGATGCGGGAACCCGCTGGCTCTCGGAGAGATACGCCCCGGGGATACGGTCGTCGACCTTGGCTCCGGTGCCGGTCTGGATTGCTTCCTGGCTGCAAAGAAAGTCGGGCCTTCGGGCAAGGTCATAGGCGTGGACATGACCGACGAGATGCTTGAAAAGGCAAGGGCCAACGCCAAGACCCATGGCTTCACGAATGTCGAATTCAGAAAAGGATACATCCAACAGCTTCCGGTTGATGACGGAACCGTCGATGTCATAATCTCAAACTGCGTGATAAATCTGGCCCCGGATAAAAAAGCGGTTTTCAGAGACGCATTCAGAGTTCTGAAGCAGGGTGGCAGGATGTTCATCTCGGATATTGTCCTGCTTGCTGAGCTTTCCCCGGAGCAGAGGAAGGACCCCGAACTCATTGCTGGCTGCGTGGGCGGCGCTCTTCTGAGGGATGACTACCTGGACGCTCTGAAGGATGCAGGATTTGCTGTCGCGGTGCTCGATGAAGACAGGGAAATTGGCAAGCTCCAGTACGGAGGCTTGCCGGTCGCCAGCCTGAAGCTTGCGGCACGAAGGCAGTGATCAGTCCCTGTGGCCGCGGTGGTGTCCGTGGCCTTCTTCCCCGTCTTCTTCACTCTCGCCATTTTTGGAGATCTGGCCATAATTTTCGAGGCATTTTGATTTTATTATGCCGTATGTTTCCTCGGTTGCAGAGACCTGGCCGTAGTTGTGGAACGCTTTGATCTTGGTTTTGAGAAGGTCTGCCGTTACATCTTTCTCTATCGAAAGGTAACCGATGCTTATGAATTCAATCGGGTCTTCGAGCGCTTCGAGCATGGCTTTGTCGAATTCCATGTAGCCGGAATAAATGCGCCAGCCCTTTTTGTAGGCCACGATTGTACCCATGTTCTTCGATATCTTGGCCGATATCCTGCCTATGAGTTCTTCGGGGGCGATTATTACCCCGGAATTGCGTATCTCGCCCATCTTGTCCAGCTCTTCGGGTGTGATGTCCTTCAGGTTGAGGACGCCGATGTTCCTTGTATCCCGGCAAACTCGGATTTCTATGTC
>JAQVMG010000133.1 GCA_028703755.1 Thermoplasmata archaeon
GTTGAAAATGGTGGTCAGATTACATTTACCGGTCGTGGTTCAGCACCGTCTTTTTATATTTCAAAACTTCTTGGTCTTACCACCATTGATAGGATTTCCGCTGATATTAAACTTTTTCCGGAAAGGTTTATTACTAAAGAACGTTTGTTGAAAACTCATTCCATACCGGATATCGATTTAAATCTTGGTAATCCAGAAGTGTTTGAAAAAGCACAAGAAGAGATTATCGGGAAAGGTCATTCATATCGGATGTTGGCATACGGAACTGTTGGTTCCAGTAGTGCCTGGAAATTATATGCTCGTTATGCTGGAATTGATTTTGACCTGTCTAACGAGGTGTCGGAACAAATTAAACAATATGAAGAAGATTTGAAATATGCAGATGAACTTGAAGAAAACGAGGAACAGATAAGTATTCATGATTATGTCGATGAAAAATATTGGCATATGATTGAAGAAAGCAAGAAATTCTTGAAAACTGTTTATAGTATTACACAGCACCCATGCGGGTTCTTGCTCTTCGATGAAGGATTGATTGAAGAAGAAATTGGTTTAATTCGTGCCAAAGATACTATTTGCGCAGCGATTGATGGAAAGTCTGCCGAAAAATATCTTTTTATGAAGAATGACCTTCTTAAAGTTTCTGTTGTGAAATTAATTCATGAAACCTACGAACGAATTGGAATCAAACCAGATACATTCACTGAGATAATTGAAAAAACCAGAAATGACCAATTGGTTTGGGATATTTATTCAAAGGGATGTACTGTTTCGGTCAATCAGTTTGAAACAGAAAAAACAACTAAAAAAGCAATGAGATATTCTCCCAAGAATATTTCTGAAGTAAGTTCTATGGTGGCAGCGATACGGCCTGGATTCAAGTCTCTTTATGCACAATATGAAAAACGAGAACCTTTTTCTTATGGCGTAAAATCAATTGACACACTGATTCAAACAAAACAATTTCCTTATAGTTATCTTCTCTATCAGGAAAACGCTATGTCTATTTTGTCTTATGCAAACATTCCTGTTTCTGAAACCTATGAGATTATTAAGGCAATTGCTAAAAAACGACACGATGATGTTATGAAATATAAACAGACATTTATCCCAAACATGACAGATAAACTTATTCATGTTGAAAAATTGTCTGTTAAAAAATCGAAAGAAATATCTGAAGGAATGTGGAAGGTTATTGAAGACTCTTCCAATTATTCTTTCAACGCCAGTCATTCTCTTTCTGTGGCGGGAGATTCTGTTTATTGTGCATATCTCAAGTCACATTATCCTGTTGAATTTTATGAAACTTTAATCAGGATAAACGAAGAAGATGGGAAAAAAGATAAGATTGAACTTGCCAAAAATGAAGCGATTAAATTCTTTGGAATAAAGTTTCCTGATTTTAAGTTTGGTATGGACAATCGTTCAGTCAAGGGCAATGAAAATACCAAAGAAATCACGATGAGTTTAAAAACCATCAAGGGTTTTGGAAGTATTGTTTCGGAAAATATGGTTGTATTAAAACAAGAATTTGACAACAGGAATGGAAAAGATTTCTTTGATATTGTTTTTATAGCAGAATCAATGGGACTTTTAAATAAGAAGTTTAGTCAACTAATTCTTCTTAATTATTTCTCTGATTTTGGTCAAAGCAAAACTTTGATGAAATTTTATGAAGAATTTACTTCTGGTAAAAATCGCTATCAATCAAAACTTTCAGAAAAATCAAAAGAAAAAAGACTTCCTCTCTTGAGAGAATTTTATGATTGGATGAAAGAAGAAGAATATACTACATGGGAACAAATTCAAAATGAAGTCTCTGTGGTTGATTCTCCTTATAGCAGATATGATAAACTCGATAAGATGTATGTCTATGTTCTTGATATAAACTTAAAAAGTTATCATCCAATTATAAAAATCCAGGTATTGAAAACTGGTGCAATAATTGATTTGAAGGTGAATCAGGGTCTTTATTATGAACACCATTTTCAAGCAGGAGACATTCTTTTCTGCAAAGATATAAAAAAGAAGTTTAGGAAAATAAAAGGAGATGACGGCAAATGGAGCGAAAGTACCAACTTCGATTTCTATTTAAATATCTGGTATAAAATGACACCAGAAGATAAATTTTTATCTGAATAAAACAGTAAAAAATAAAGAGAGATGACTCACCAAAAAGTCATCTCTCTTCACGTCACCAAATACCTTGACAAATATCTAAATAGGGTGTATTATTGTATTATTAGTTAATAAACACATTCTATTTAAAAAGGAAAATAAATGGGAAAATCAATTACATTCAAATGCAAAATCACAAACGTAGCTTACTTTTCCCAAGATAGTAGTTGGGGAGCTATTGACGTACAATCGACGGAAAATATTCCACACAGCCGAGAGGTTTATGATTATGATATAGACTCAAACAAAACAACTAAATTATATTCAATTCGTGTTGTTGGGAAAATGGCAGAACCTTATGTTGGAGCAATCGTAGATGTTACAGGTGTTCATTCGTTCAACCAGAAATATAAGAGCGAACAGTACACAATAGAAAAGATTGAATATCCACAACCATCCAATCCAAAAGAAAATTCTGCTTATTTGAAGAGTCTTGTAACTGAACGTCAAGCAGAGTCTTTATTAAACGCTTATCCAAACATTGTTGAAGAAATTATCAAAGGTGACGATAACGTTGATTTCACGTTACTTCCTGGGATTGGTCAGGCAACCTATGATAAGATTAGGGACAAGATTGTTAGTAACTTTGCAATCAGTGATGTCCTAAGTTTACTTACTCCGCTCGGAGTCTCTTTCTCCAAAATTCAACGAATGCTAGACAACGAAAAAAACCCTAAAATTTTACGGGAAAAAATTATTCGTAACCCATATTTTTTAGTTAACTTTCCAGGTATATCTTTCAAGACTGCCGATAAGATTGCTGTTCAATTAAATCCATCTATGAGAATGAGTGAAGAAAGACTCGCCGCTTTTGTAAAGTTTTACTTTACAGATATTGGAGAAAATTCAGGTCATACTTATACAACCATAAACGAACTTCGTTCAGGTGTAATTGAAAATATTGCTGAATGCGATAAGTTTTTTGATGAATGGATTCAGAAAGAAACCAATAAAGAAAAACTTGTTCATATTGAAGACGATAAGATTGGTCTGAAATATTATTATGATAGCGAGAAGTTTATTTGGAATAAGATTGTCGAATTAGATAAAACCGTTCCTCTAATTATTACCGATGAAAACATTACTGAAGGGATTAGAATCGCAGAAGAGGAACTTGGTTTTAGTCTTACTGAAGAACAGAAAAATGTTGTTATAAATATGACCAAAAATAATTTCTGTTTGAGTACCGGAAAATCTGGAACTGGCAAGACCACGACCGCCAGGGCATTACTTAATATTTACAAACATGCTGGTTATTCGGTTATTGTCGCCGCCTTTTCGGCTAAAGCGAGCCGAAGGGCCACACAGGCAACAGGATTTAACGGAATGACTCTTCATAAACTTCTTGGAATTGGAAAAGACGGTAAAAAAGTAGAAGAAGAATCTACAGGCGCAATTCCATTTGATATTCTGTTCGTTGACGAAAATTCGATGAACCCATTGTTTCTTATGCGAAAGATTTTTGAATTAGTTGGCAAAGCACCGATAAAGATTGTTTTGTGTGGTGATAATAAACAAATCAATCCAATTGGCGTAGGGAACATCTTTTCAGACCTTCTTGAAAAAGATTGTTTCAATAAAAATGTTTTGACGAAAATTCAACGTCAAGCTGCTGATTCTGGGATTATAGTTGATGGTAATCTTATTCGAGAATCTATTGATCCAATTGATGTAAAAGAACCTCGTGTTATTCACGGTGTCAAGAAAGATTTAATTTATGTTTTCAAGAATGATAAAGAAGAAATCTTTAGACTGGCAGTATCTAGTTATTTAAAGTCTGTAAAAGATAAGGGAATTGGTAATGTAATTCTTCTTGTTCCGTTC
>JAQVMG010000026.1 GCA_028703755.1 Thermoplasmata archaeon
GTCGTTGGTGGATATGAATACCTCGAGGTTGTCTTCGCCGTTATCGGTGTTGATGGACTGAGTGTAGAAAGTGAGTTGCGTATTCACGCTGCTGCTAAGGTCCAGACCATTCCTGTAGATGTACGTGTAACCGCTCTGTCCCCCCTTGACCGAGTACGTGCCTATGGCCCTGTCCGATGCAATGTTGAAGGACCAGGTACCCGCACCGTTCACGTTCCATCCCTCTAGGGTTCCTGACTCGAAGCCCGTGGATATTGTCAGAACGTAAGGCGATATCGAGGTCCCGGCCATGTTCTGGCCCGAGAGAACGGTCACCGTGTACATGGTGCTCTGGGTATAGGGGGTGGGATGGCTCAGTGTCACTATCGTGTTGCCTCCTCCCCAAACTGCCGTCCAGAGGCCCGGGCTCGGGTCCGGGTTGATGTTCCAGGCAAACGTTATCGGGTTGATGGCCTCGCTGAAGTTGATCACAATCGTGTCCGTGAGGGCAACATCGCCAGCTCCGTCGGCCGGTGTCGTGCTCATGATGTACGGGGGCTGGGTCCAGGTGACGACGCAGCTTGCGAAGTCGCATCTTGAAAGCTCGCTGCTCTGGCTGCCGTAGAATACCACCCTGAGCGTCCCGCCGTTGATATAGTTGGCCGGGTTCACAGCAATTGTTCGGGTCATTGTGTAATCTGTGTCAGCAAGGGTGAATGTCATCGTTGCCCCGACAATGTCCCATGTGGCCGTTGCCTGGTTCCATGCGTAACATGTGACGACGCTTCCAGCCTGGTCCCACTGCCCCTCGTATGTGAGGTCAATAGATGTAATCGTTGACGGGTTCTGGAGAATGGTGTACCTGAACTCCCAACCTACCTCGTCGAAGTTCCCGGGGTCACCTGAGGCCCATCTGGTGTTGTCCGAGTTCGCGATGAGGAGGTACTGCGCGTCTGTCGCTTCTGTCCTTAACGTAGGCGCTGTCAGTTCTGCCTGCGTGGAATCGTCCATGTCGTTCCAGTACGCATCATGCGGTCCAGCTGCAGCTGTCACCCCGCCGAATGTGTAGGTCGTGACTGCCGTGGTTTCGGGACTCGGCGGCGAGGAACGGGTCTGCTCCTCGCCCTCAAGTACGCCTATGATGATAGATGAGAATATATCCTCAAATATCGTCGGGAGCTGGGATGAGTCGGTTGTGTAGTAGTAATGGCCGACATTGTCCACCAAGGTTGTGGCGTTCTCGCCGTATTTGCCGCCTGCATCATTGAGCGGGAACGGAGATGAATCCGCAATATGCCACACATCGTACTCGTACTCATAGTTGTCAATTCCAATATTATCTGCGGCCGGCGGGGTTCTTGACCAGTCCGGAGCCGTGGGGTAGGCCGGGTCGTGGGAAATACCCAGACCTATCGAATACACCATGCATGGCGGATTGATGATGCCCTTCAGGCCTCCTGAGTTCTGCCGCCAATTGTCATCGTCGTAGTCCTGCGGATCATTGGTCGTTGTCATCCCCCATGTTGTTTCCGGGGTCCATTCATCGTCGCTGTTGGATATCCCGTCCGTCATGGCAATGACGTACTCTAGTCTATCGGGCAGGAGATTGTCCTGGGTGTACTGTATTGCCTCGCCAACCGTGTCATAGAAGGGGGTATATCCTGCCGCGGCGAAACCTGAGATTGTAGTATTGAAAGAGTCCCTGTTGGCCGCATCCATGTACTGATAAGTCCGTTGCTGGTATGGCTCGGCATCAGCTGCATCGTATGCACCGGTATCATCTTCATCCCAGTTGCCGTCGTAGGTGAATATCGCGGCCCTGTCCTGGTCATTAAGCTTTCCGATGAAATTCTGTGTCGCATCCCTGAGATTCGTCATTGCTGTTGCAGTCATCGAACCAGAAGTATCAAGGGCGAACACCACATCGATCGGCGGTCTGGAGACTGTGACTGTCGTACTACCGGCCGGCTCCTGCAGCCAGAACGATTTATCATATGTGTGGTAGAAGCCGACGTCCGTGCAGTTGACGATATTCGTGCTCAGGGCGTAGTCCCAGTCCTTCTCTATGTTGACGCTGACGGCGGTTGTCCCGAAGTACTCAAGCGGCCCCTCGCCGTTGACCATCATTATCGTGCTGGAGTGGGACCATTTGCCTGTTCCGGATTCCATGTCGTCCCAGAAGAAATAAACATAAATGTCCCTGGTTGCAATGTTATTCGTCCATCCGGCCGTGCTGTATGGGAATATCTCGTCAACCTCAAGTATCGGGTCAAGTTGGATGGATATGGTCCTCTCTCCGGCGAAGAGCGGGACCCATATGATCTCCGCGGTGGTCCATCCGTCTGCGGAGACAGAAATCGAGTCCGAACCTATCTGTGTCGTACCGTCCATGAACCTAACCAGCACGTTTCCAGTCGAGCCGCCTGTGTTCTGGACAGCTGCCTGTATGACGTATCCGCCTCCCAGCTGCGGGTGCTCGTCCGAGACCCAGATGTCGATGTCTGAGATTCTTACCTCAATCCTCTCCTCCGGCTTGTCGAACCATCTGAGCATCATGAATGTGAACTCGGCTCTGGACAGGTTCTCCCCCAGCGCAGAGAGCGGCCATGATGTAACGGCGCTCCTGTAAGTCAGCGTCGAAGCGGATAGCCCGAAGAATCTGATTGAGCTGAACTGTGTGAGTGTGTCATCCATGAATGTGAATCCCGTGCCCTCGGCTGTCGGGGTGATGGCATCCGCATCGGGAGCTGCGTTGCAGTCATATTCCATCCCGTGCGAAATGTCGTCGTCCTCAACGCCCAATAGTACCGTGCCCAGGCCTTCGTCGCCTTCGACGGAACTGATCTTCAGGTAGCCCATCTCGAATGCGTCAGGCGTCTCGTCGCCAGCGGTCCAGAGCGAATCGCCCAGCAGCCACAGGTTGCCGCCGATGTCAAGGTACTGTGTGAGGTTCAGCACATCATTGACGGTTAGCGGAGCAGGCAGGGGCGGCGCGGCGGAACCGACAACCCATATCACTGCATTGTACTGATTGAGTGCAGTAAGGTTGTCCACGTTGTTGAAGGCCGGCCCGTCGTCCGTGGTATTTACTGTGTAAATCTCATAATCGTAATTTAGGTGATCCAGCGCCTCTGTCAGATCCATGGTCTCATTGTGGCATGACCCTCCGTTGTTCGCGCTTCCGTCGTCATCGACGACTAGGACTCTATAAAGTACATTCAGCTCGCCTGTGCCCCAGTAGCTGGATATCTCATTGTTAAGCTCATTGCTCTCCTGGATGTAATTATATGGGTCCACTTTTATGGATATCCTGTGGTAGCCTATTTCCTGCGGCGTCCATGGGAACGAGAGTGTAATCGTGTTGTTGGACTTGATACCCAGGTCATAAATGCGCTCGAGATGCGGCAGTATCAGGTCGTTGCCGTTCATGTCCATGATTCTAAGCAACCACCAAAGATTGTCAGCGATTGTGTAGTTAGTCAGGCCGTTGTTACGGACCACGAACTTGATCGTGACCTGCTGCTTGTAGAACACTGTCTCAGGCTCGATTGTCTGTTCGGAAATCGCTATGTCCTGCGTGAACTTGCTTGTGATGTTCCCGAGCCATAGGATAGCCTTGTAGGTGTACTGGGCCTGTGTCGCGGTATCTTTGATTCTTGAGAAATCCCATGTTTGGGCAAGCTGCCTGGAGTCCACGATCGTGTCGGCCGGCTCTTTGTCTGAATCGTATGTGATGGCATATGCCCTCTTGGGATCTGCCGAGTCGTTGAGTGCGATCCTCTCGCCGGGGTAGTCAACATAGCTCCAGTAATGGACAGAGCCGGTGCCCGGAATCACTTCAACGGTGTTTATCGGTATGTCTGAGAAATAATCAGTCACAGGGTGTGTCTCATTCCCGTATAACTGGGCAGGTAGTGAATTGGGGGGCGGATTTAAGGGCATAGGATTGATATGCAGGTACTGGGAGGCAAACGCATTAAGGCCCGGAGAGGTTAAGGCTTCGGTCCAGAATCCCTCGCTTATCAGCCAGAGGCTTCCACCGTTGAGCCCGTCCACACGGACACCGGTCGGTGAACCCGTGAGGTACTTTCTCAGGTTGGCGACATCGTCCGTCCTAGTGGCCATTGTGCCTATTGCGCTGTCCGTCAGGGTTTTAGTCTCCCTATAACCGGTCATCCAGATAACAACATCGTAATTAATAAGCGGATAATCGCCGTAATCGTAACCGGGCCCGTCGCCGGAACCAACGGTCACAAAGTCGTATTTGAAGTCCGCAGCTTCCAGCGAGGCGCGTAGGTATGAAGTGGTATCACCGTCCGAGAGGTCGTTGATGTGCGAGTCATCGTCTACCACTAGGATCTTCGGCATGACCGATATCTCGGTCTGGTTCACATTATCTGAAAGGTCTGGGTCATAGAATTCGGCCGTCTCGTCCCTGACCGTCGCATTCACTATTATCGTATGAAGACCTCCGGGAGAGGCAACCCAGGATATCTTCGCATCCTGCTGCCCAACCTCAGGCACCAGAATTGTTTTCGGAATTGGGTTAATTAAATTAGCCGGAGCTTCGAAATCCAGGTAGAACCAAACGTCAACATTGGCACCTTTTCCGCCCAGGTTGAGGATCGTCGCCGTGATGTCGATGGTGTCGCCGTTGGTCGGCTCAGGGTTGCTGAATGTGATGCCCTCGTATTTGCCTGTGACGGGGTTATCTCCTGTCACGACTATCTGCGGTTTTTCACCGACTATCATTCCGACAGGGAACATTGCCGCAAAGGGATTCGAGGTCCGGTTGGAGTGATCCGTGGCGCTGAAGAAGAAGAAGTAATAACCGACAGGGACCTTGAACGGGCCTGTGCCGATGGGGCCGTCGCAGTAAGCAACGTAAATGTTATCATTGGCGGCATCACGGCTGTCGAGCACGTCATAAAGCTGAAGCGGCGGGCTCGTGGAATTGATCTCGGAAACATCGACCCAGAGGTCACTCTTGTTCAGTCCGAGCGCGCCTCCGATGCCTTCGGAGTCCTCGATTTCGACGTAGATCTTGAACACCGTTTCATAGCTGATAGGGCCGTAATCGTCAACCTCTGGCGTCGCAAGGTCGCTGTCAATCCAGGCCCTGTTGATGACAGGTGCGTAATTATTGACTCCCTCGCCGATTGTCTCGTACCAGATTAGCATGTTCTTCTCCTGGTCGACAATCGTGATGGTGAAGTCAGAGGTCGCGCTGAGAGTTGTGGCCTCGGCGTTGCCAACCCTGATAACCCACCATTCTCCGACTCCCCACCTGTCATCGGCATTGGCGTCCACCAGGCCGTCATCCACGTCCCTGGTGACAATCTGGTCGTCAACAGTGATGTAAACCTCGACCCATATGCCGTCGATGACCTGGCCGCCTTCATGCAGTATCCGGAACTCCGCCTCGTCCCATGTGCCGTTCACCGGTACCACGCTGCATTTGAGGTCGACCACGAAGGTCTGCTTCGGGGCGGGCATGGAGCCCACAAATGTGATTATGCTCGAGAAAAGGACGACCGTGATGCTCAGCATCAGAATCGTGCCTATGATCTCGCTCACACCGGACTTTTCCCAAACGATCTTTCTCCTGATTTTGTTATCAGACATAACAATACCTCTTTCCTGATGGTTCACTATATCTCTTTGGTTGATATATATATGTGAGGTGGTTATAACCACGATATAATCATACTAGCAACAGCAACAGAGGCATTTTACCGCAACATGCCCCGCCTGATTGCTATCAATCTAATTTCAAGGGCGGGGTTTCATTTTATTAGCTACATAAGTGACAGAGCAATTTAGGGCATTCTCTTGCTCTGTTTTAGAAAACCCTGCCACCGCAGGGGCGGGGATGTCAAGCCTGTAGAACCAACCCGGGTGAAGCCCGGGGTTTCATTTTATTAGCTACATAAGTGACAGAGCAATTTAGGGCATTCTCTTGCTCTGTTTTAGAAAACCTCGCCACCGCAGGGGCGGGGATGTCAAACCTGTAGGACCAACCCGGCAAAGCGCCCCCGTCCTCCCTTTATTACCGACATAGTGGGGATGTCAAATCGGTAGGACCAACCCAAGAAAACACCCCCTTCCTCCAATATCTTACTCGCAGGGGCAGGGATGTCAAACCTGTAGGATCAACCGACATAGCTTACGCTAGTAATTATTCAATGAACGGTCCCTTACACCACTCTCTTCTTCGAGACCTTCTTCGGTGCGGGCTTTGATTCGATCTTCGAGCCGCATGCGTAGCACATGACCGCGTCGCTGCTGATCATTGTGCCGCAAGCCGGGCACGGGATCTCCTCATCGCCGCCTGCTGCCGGAGCTTCCTCGGCAGGGGCTTCTTCTGCCCCAATCTGGGAACCGCATGCATAGCACATGACCGCGTCATTGCTGATCATTGTGCCGCAGGACGGGCATGGGACTTCTCCCTCGGCGGCTTTTTCGGGCTCGGGTTCGGGAGTTGGCTCAGGGGTAGGCTCCGGCTCCGGTGCCGGTTCCTCCTCGGGCTCCGGCTCGGGGGCTTTGGAGGAAGGCATTGATACGGGGGCGCCCCGGAGCTGCTCCTCTTTCTCGAGAAGCTGCTTTTCCTTCTCCATCAGCTTCTTGCCGTCTTTGATGAGCTTGTCCTTGCTTGCTCCGAGTTCCTTTTCCTCGTGAGTGAGGGCCTTCTCCCTTGAAATAATGTCTTCGGTTTTGGATTTGAATGTCTCAACAAGCGAGGCTAACTCGGAAGCCGCGTTCTTCGCTTTCTCCTCGGCCTCGATGAAGCTCTTCCTCTTGCCGGTTATCTCCTCTTCCAGCTTTCTGATATCTTCCTGCTTCTTCAGAATTTCCTGTTCCTGGGAAGAGAATTCCTTCTGTTTGCGGGTGATTTCCGATTCTCTGGATTTCAGGCCGTTCTCGACTTCGAGGATTTTCTTCTTCTGCGCCTCAAAGCTCGCCTGGTCTTCCTTGAGTTTTGCGGCCTTCTTGTCAAGCTCGCCCGTCTTGACAGAGAGTTCCGTCTGTTTGTTCTTCAGTTCAACCTGCTTGGCGGCCAGTTCATTGTCCTTTGCTTCCAGTGCCGCGGTCTTCTCCTGAATCTCTGCGGCTTTCTGTCTGAGGTCCATCTCTTTCTGCTTGAACTGTTCGGCCTGCTTTTGCATTACTTCCCATATTGACGGTTCGTCACCCAAAGGAATTCCTCCGTTGTCTCATATATTATTATTGGACTCGGATACTTTTATACATTAAGTATTTTTGCCATGCCTGTGATTTTTGGTATGCGTTATTCGCCGGTGTCAAATATCGGGCCAAGTACCACTATTCCGTCCTTGCCGACTTCGACCGCATGCTTCTCCATGCTGTGCTGTGTAGCCCTCATCTTCTCGACCTGGAGATAGCGCACCAGCTTTCCGCGGTTCCGGTCCAGGCCGAGCATTATTATTCCGTCGACCAGGAAACCCTCGTTTCCCAGAAGCTGCGATTCCGCACCGGCCGACCTTTCCATGACAATGAATGCCGTTATGTTGTTATCCCTCAGCATCTTAAAGAAGTAGAACATCCTCTTTCTCATCTTTGTGACATCCTCCATCAGCGAATAAAGGGCGCCGAGCGAGTCAAGCGAGAAAACAGTGAATTTGTCTCCGTACTTCTTCTTGAAATATACAATCATCTTTTCTATGAATTTGATGTAATCGGTTTCACCGCCTTCATCCACGACCTTATCGACCTCTCTTAGGTCAGTAAAATCGGATATCTGCATGTGCGGCGAGAGTTTGATTCCAAGGCTCTTCATGTTTTTCAGATGGCTCTGGGATGTCTCTTCCAGCGTGCAGTAAAGTCCAAATTGGTTTACGGATTCCAGGTATTTCGACATCAGTGTGTAGCAGAAACTTGTCTTCATGGATCCCGGAGGACCGGTGATGAGGACCACACACGGTGGTTCTATGTCTGTCTTGAACACTTTTTCCAAACCGGGTATTGAATTCTTGAACATGGCATGCCCCCAATATTTGATTTCTCAACTTGGAGGCATTTTTAGGATTTATACTTACGCATGCAACAGAAAATTGAGTAATTATTAATACCGAATTGCGGTTTACCGATGAAATATCTTAAGGTGATTTTCTGGCAGATGGCGGAACAAAGGGTAGTAAGAGAACATGCCCAGTATGTGACGAGCAGGTCCCTATCGAGACCAAGATATGCCCGTCATGCAGCACCGACCTGTCACTGTTTTCTCCGGATGATTCCATAGACGACGCTGTCGATGCCGAGGAGCTGAAAAAGTCCCTCCTCTCAAACGATAACGGCCATCTCACTGAACTTTTCGAGGCTGCAGACAACGATAGCCATGCTCCGCCGCCTGCACAGCCCGTCCAGCTTGTCTATGACGATTCGGCCGAATGCCCGTCCTGCGGGAAATCCATACCCGGCGATGCAACCAAATGCCCTCACTGCGGCGTTGAATTTGAAGTCGAGGAAGTATTCGAATGCCCAATGTGCAAGGCCCTGGTGGATATCCATGTCAACAAGTGCCCGAGCTGCGGGGCTGAGTTCGAGGAAGATACATCCGCGCCTCTGCCTGAAACCCCTCCGCCGGAAGTCAAAGAACCCCCCAAACCGGAACCGAAACCCGCACCTCTGCCTGAACCAAAGGCCGGCCCGGTGAGTTTTGCGGACCGCCTGAAGCAGATAAAGGACGAACCGTCCAGCACGCCCCCTGCCGCAAGCGAACCCAAGAAGGAGATGACCTTTGCGGAGAGGATGAAGGCGATGAAGAATGAGCCCACTCCCGTGGAAACCCCCAAACCGTCTCCGCCAAGCCCTGCCAGGCAGGAAGCCCCTGCACCGAAACCGGCCGTGCAAGAGCAGAAAGAGGTGCCAAAACCCCAGGAGAGAAAAGAAGGGAACATCGCGGACAGAATGAAATCCCTCAAGGAAGGGATTCCCGCCTCCAAACCTCAGACAGCTGCAACTCCGACGCATCCCGCACCCCCGAAACCCGAACCCTCGCAACCGGCAACCCATGCTCAGGAGGGATACAAGGAACTGCCACATTACATCGGGGAGGTCAAGAAACTCCTCATTTTGGCCAATGAACTGAAGATCGATGTCTCAACAAGCAAAGCTCTCATCAACAAAGCCGTGACGGCTGGAAAGACCCGGGACCTGGACAATGCAATCCGTCTTGTCAAGGAAGGAATGTCCGGTCTCGAAAGGGACATCCGGGCAAACCTTCTGCAGAAAACACGGACCCTGGACATGGCTCTGTCCATCGACAGGAAATCCGGCAGGGATGTTACAGCCCTCGAGCATTCGATTACCGAGATAAAGAAATCCATGGAAGCCAGTGATTTCCAGATTGCTTATATTGAGATTAAAAAGGTGGAGACTCAGATATCAAGCAGCCCGACCGCGACCATGTCCCAGGTGGAGATTGAGGCCATCGGAAGGGCGCTGAGCGACGCGGATTACCTCAACCTGAATGTGAGCGAGGCCAAATCCCTTTACCAATCTGCACTGAAGGCGATCGAATCCAATGACGGAAAGAATTCCACCCTGATGTCAAAGCAGGCGATGGACTCGCTCAACAGACAGCTTCCGTCCTTCATCGCCAGCGAGATGAGGAAGGCCAAGGTAACGCTCAGAGAGATCAAAATGATGAACGTAGACATCACATCGCCGGTCAACCAACTGAAAGAAGCAAACGATTACGTACTGCAGGGTGATTACTGCGCTGCCCTCGGCGCGATAAGGAAATTCAGGGAATTCGTAGACAAAGCCCAGGGATAGGCCATAATAATCCTCAATATCCCCGCAATCCTTTTTATTCTCCCAGAAGTTTGGCTATTTCCATCCTGGTGCCGCATTTGCAGTAATAAGTGCCGCCGAAGGACATCGAGAAGGTGCACTCCTCGGGCTTCGGCTCGAGGCACTCAAGCAAAACATCCAAGCCAGCGCGCCTTGCCTTGCAGAGTTCCTCAGGTTTGAGGTTATTGCATCTGCAGCCGACTGGGCACGGCGAATTGCGGATGATACCTTCCATTTTCCTGAGGGTCGCCTCGTCCATGCATGTGAAAAGAGACATCTGGGATATAAAGATGAGGCCGGAAATCGGGGCTGACAGTGGGCGGTTGGCCGGTTTCATATCTCCCAGACCGTCCCTTTGAACAGCCAGATGTTGCACGAGTATTTTTCTTTTGAGATTTTCTCCGCTGGATCGCCCTCTAAAAGAAAAATATTCAGTAAAATAGAAAATTCGGGCTCCCCTGCTCGAAAATCTGAATGGTTTCAATATATTATATTTCCCAGACCGTCCCTTTGAACAGCCAGATGTTGACAATCTCGTCCCCGGTTCCGAAAAGCGGGTCAGCGATTGCAGCCGGGACATTCTCGACAAATGCACCGAAATTGACCCTCCAGCTGCCCATGTCCTTTCCCACCAGAGCGGCAAGGGCCGGGATGTTGGCTTCGATACGGCCTGCAAGCCTGACTGTCTCCAGTTCCTCTTCAGTCTGTGCTGCGGCTTTCAGCATCTTGGGCATCTGAACCATGGCATAGAATTCCAGGCGGATGAAAAGATGCTCAGGAACACCCTCGTCCAGTTTAGGGTACTGGGACGGCTGCGTGGGCTTGCCGAACTTGGCCAGGAAGGCAGAGACCGAGCCGATTATCCATCTCAGGACCGCAGCAAGCGCATCCCCTCCCTCGATGATGAAACTGAGCGTGATGCCTCCACCGCCGGCGCCTGTCGCGTCAGTCAATTTCACATCCAGGAACAGAGCAGTCTCAACCACCGAACGCTCAACCACAGTAAGTACATCGTCGATGAAGCGCTGGATGAATCGGGTGACAAGTTCGACAATGAAATCCAGAGTGAGAGCAAGTTCGCCCTTCAGCTCCTGCCAGGTTGAATTGAATGCACCCTTCAGGAGAGCCAGAACGATGGGTTTGAGTTCGAGGTCTGCCGCGGCATTGCCCATGCCGATAGTGCTCTGTGTGAAATTCCATGAGCCGGCCAGGGTGAAATTGGCGCCGTTGGGCTCGCGCTGCCATGTGGCCATGCATCCTGTTGTCCCTGTGGGTATGCCATTGACTGTTGTGTCGTCGTTTTCAGTCAAGACCGAAGTTGAATCGATGACATTCCCACCGGGGTCCAGAAGTTCAATTTTCACTGAATCCGTGGGCAATGTATCATTGAAATACACAATCCAATAGCCAGAGGGCCCCAGCACGATTGTCGAGTTGAATGTCACATTGTGGCTGGCATTGCTGTCATAGCTCAGCGTGCAGTTTCCAAGGCTGTAATTTGCGTCTGTCGGATTGTAAAGCTCCACCCACTGGGTTCCGTTGTTCAGGCCTCTGGGATTGAGCTCGACCTCGTTGATGACCGGATTGTCCTCTTCCAGTCCGTGCAGAGTGTATTTCATTTCGAGCCCTGCATCCACTGACGCTTTCAGGCCCAGGAATGGTATGGGTATGTTCGATAGGGCGGTTCCCACTCCTGCGATATCTTGCAGGGAATACTTCACAGAATCATACGGGATTTCAACAACAGGCGAATCCAGTTCCAGCTGCCACCCCTCACCGCCGCCCCGGCATATGATTATCCTATCCTGAAGCAGCATGAAAGGATCCACATCTATATCCAGAGTGAAATCCTTGATTTCTATCTGGGCATCGAGCAGAAGATCGTACTCAAGGTCTGCCTCCGCGGATACATTGTCCGAAAGGGACCAGAGTTCCAAGCCCACCTCGAAACCGGCGCCGAGCAGCCTTCCTCCGGTGCGAACAGACATGAGCTCACCTCCGAGGCCGGAATCTATGTCGTCCATTTCCTCTTCCGTGGCAAAGCAGACCGCGAAATCAAAGCCCAGCAGGCTGAACTCAAATTCCGTACCGTCGGGCAGAAGGCTGATTATCCAGTCAACGATCGAATTGAGAACCAGGTCGGCGACATCCCGCATGAAGTCCTGGACCTTCTCGACAAGGAAGCCGATCATCTCCACGATCATATCCATTATATCGGATGCGTAAGCCAGTAGCTTTCCCATTATGTCGGCGAAGAAGTCGACAATCTTCATCACCTGGTCGATGACCCAATTGATCGGGGCCGCAATCGTGTCCCAGACCCAATCGAAGAATGCGGTGGCAATGTCCAGCAGCTTTTCAACATCTCCTGCGAGTGTGCTGGTGCTTGCATATTCCACCCCTGAAAGCTCCCAGCCGGAATAGGCCAGTATCGGAATGCTCATTTCAAGTTCGATGGTGCGGCTCAGGTCGGCCGGCTCATGGCTGCCGTTGATTATGTAAGGCATCGAACTGCCAGCCGCATCTATTCTCACATTTCCTACAATTGAAATGTTCCACAGGTTCTCATATGGCCTCTCATTGAAGCTGGTTATATCCGTGAAATGAACGCCGTAAGGGCCCGTGATGTTTACAGCCACCGTCCCTGCGGATGCAGCAGCGCTCCCAAGAACTGCTTCTATCACCCCGTCCGGCTGGCTCACAGCGAATGATTCGGTCCAGGCTTCGTCGGCTGCTGCCTCTTCTCCCTCGTAGAGATCGAAACCGATTTTTCCGGACGCATCCGAGAACACAATTTCAGGCGCATACTGGGTGTTTGCAACGCCTCCGCTCCAAATTATCCCGTTCAGAACGGTGATGACCATGTCCCTGGCCAATCCGACAAGCGATGAAGCATCAGAACCGATGAACCTCATCAGTATGCTGCCGGAGAGGCTTTCCACTGTCTCCTCCAGGGCTTTTATGTATGCTCCGTTAGCGGGATCCCCCATGTATGACCACCCGGCCTCAGCTGCTTTGAGTTTTGAATAGGCTGATTCAGCGTAAGGCAGGATGTCAGCAGCAACAGCTTCACTGTTCTGCTCATAGAGAACGTGCGAAAACACTTGGGCATCGGGCTCCTCCGCGCAATCGTACGGCAGAGAATCATCAAGCAGCCCCTGGGAATGTCCCAGGTCATTGTACACCGAGTAAGCGGCGCTGTAGGTCCCTATGGTTTCGAATGATACCGAAGAGTTCTGCAACATGGACAGCGATAAACTGTCTGTGGCCGCATCTATGCAATCCTCCTTTGAAGCCAGTGTGTCATAATTGAGAGCGATGAACTCAATCATCCTGAGCGTTATCTGGGATTGGCTGTCAGTCAGAACCGTCAGCAATGATTCAATGGTGCCCGGGTTCTCCTGAAGATGGGTGACAGTTGCGGTTATGACCTCCGCGACCATGTCTCTCATATCCTGGAGCATTGACGCCCGGTCCTTCGGGTCAATTGCAAATTCCCCGTCTCCGTAGCTTGAAAGACTCAGCGTTCCCTGGCCCATGAAAGAAGTGATAAGGCCAGAGAGTTCGTAAGTGACATTCTTCACCGCATCTTTGATTGTGTCATAGATCACGTCTTCGCTGTCGGCATAGTGGTCGGTGTAGAACGCTTTCCACAGCTCATCCAGTTCCTCGGAAGTTCTGATCATATCTATAGGTGTGAAATTCGCAAGATACCCTTCGGGATACAGGCCGCCGGAACTCATGGCCGTTTGTGCAGTGATGTTCATCGACTGAACGGTGGTATAATGTATTTCCCCGACAGCAAACCCATCCGCATCGACGATGGGTTCGCAGTATTCGCCGATGAGCTGAGTGCAGTTGGCGGTGTATTGAAAAATCCCGTTCACTGGCTCATAGATGTCAAGAACAGCGAGGCTGGTTGAAGAAATCAGACCTTCGCTCACACCGATTCCGGGAACGGAGAACTGCCCGGGTCCCGGCGGCCATCCCATCTCGCAGGTATTCGTGACCAGCCAATCTGTCACCTGCTGGATTTCATCCCTGCCCTCTCCGTCATCGCCAAAGATGAAATCGCTGATGGCTTTACCGGCATCCTCGATAAACTGCTTCAACTGCTGTCCGGTTTTGTAGATGCTGTTGGCTATATCCGTTATACCGAAATAATCCAGATATTTGAGTATGAACTGGTCCGCGACAGCGTTGAAGGCCTGAGCCAGTATCATATCTGCCGGTATGTCCCTGTCCCCGAGGCCGGTGAACACCGCAACTATGTCAGCCGGGTCAAGCGTTCCCGTTGTGATGTAGGATCCGAATAACGATTCCAAGGTTTTTGCCCCCGCTCCGATTCCGAGGCCATCCAGCTCAAGAAGTACCGCCCGATCGTAGTTCCTGAACAGCCGAACCGTTTCAAGCAGAACCGCAATGTTCACTGATAATTGGACATCCGCCAGTGAGATGATCTCCGAAACCGGTCCGGGCGAATCATCCAGACCCGAACCGTACCCCTCCAGCACCCTGAACTGCGCCAGTGTTGTAAGGATGTACTTGACCGTTCTGACCAGGCCCATCGCATTATTGTCGCCGGCGCTTTCCATCGCCAGTGCTTTAGAATTCATCAGCGGGAAAGGCGAGTCAATGCCTTTCTCAAACCCGATCGGTCTTTCGGATGCTGAGCCCGACCTTGTATTTCTCACGGTGCAGTTCCCCCATCCTGAAACGGTGTATCTCGCCAACACCGAGGTTTCGTTCAGTTCCTCGCAGGTCACAGTGTCCAAAACATCCACAGAGGCATTGGTCACGGTGCCGTCCTCGTCCTTCAGAGTTATATCGGATTGCACCGTCGAATCCGATGGCACCAGGTCATGGGTTTTTCGCTCTTCCAGAAATATTGCAGACCTGAAATCCCTCACTTCAACAGTGTATGGATCGATGTACATCGGAAAAACTTCAGTCAGATACGCGGAATAATTCTCGCTGAAGCATGCGTCAAGCTTTGTCTGGTCGCACAGAAACTGGGTCGTTGCCGCTATGGCGCACGAAGCAACATACGAGCCGTCCAGGGCCATTCTGGTTTCGACCTGCGTCAGAATCGAACTCTGCCGAGATGTCTCCGCATCCAGCATCATTAAGCTGGCACCCTGCCGCTGGATTCCCCCAAGGTAGGCCATGCTGAAAACGGACAGCATGAGAATTAAAACGGCGACCATGGCAAACGGCACCCTGGCATGTTCATCTTCGGAAAACCTGCGTTTTGCCATCAGATCACCCAAACGAAGACTGTGATTTCGATTTCCAATCCTTCGCCGGCAAGATAACTGTGCAGGCTGGCGCAGCGGTTCAGCGGCATTTTCTCTTCCGTTGGCGCGAGGTTCGAAATGAAAATGGCAACCGGACTGCATGACACAGCGAAGCCCGCTCCCGGCCTTATGAGAAGGCTGCCAGCGGCCAGTATACAATTTTCATACTCGGTGAAATTGCCGCCCGTTCCGCTCAGCAGCATTTCATCGCAGAGCGCCTTGGCCGCACTGATCCCTGAATCCCCTAACGCGACGATATCCCCTGTGCTGTTCACGTAATTCAAACCTGTAACTTCCATCTGGAGGAAAACTTCGGCGAAATCTCCGGTGTATATCTGCAGCACCCCGTATCCGGAATCATCCGATTCCATGAATTCCGATGAACCGACCATCACGCCGGATGCAATCAGCATCAGCGTCATGAACAATATAGCGTCCACCATGGCGACCTGCCCCCCTCTGCCGCGGGACAGCCGCTTCATGCGTCCGCCTGCCAAACGGTGATAGTGACTCTGGCGGCCATCATGGCTCCGTCCCTGTCGACGTTGACGCATGTATGGCAGCATGCGGTTTCTGTGGCATCGGGCATTTCCGAGGAGTTTATTTCAAGTCTCAGAGAGAGATTTCCCGTGCCCGGGTCCACGCACTGGATGAAAATCCTGTATCCGAAATTAAATTTGCTGGCATTGAATTCCTTAAAGAAAGAATCGGACGAAAAATTCTGCAACGAGCCAAAACTGTAAATCCCGTCTTTTCCCTCAACGCAAAGCGTATCTGAGCCCCTCACAAGCTCAGTGAATGTGGTACAGTCGCCCTGCAGGCGGGAATAATCCTCGGATTCCCCCCAAGACGCGGCAGCATGGGCCACGCTGACCGAAA